>NZ_PUIA01000051.1 GCF_002967715.1 Blastopirellula marina | reverse complement strand
TCTTGCAGGGCTTTAACGATCTGTTCGGGACTACGTCGTTTACGCTTCTTGGTCATGGGAGTCTCCTTGGCCGAAATTGGCCTCTAGACTCTCATAACACATGGACCAGTTTTTGGGGAGCATGCCAAGTTCGCCGTCGAGTTTTGGTAACAGTTTGAAAATGGGAGCTTACGACTTCCTTCTTCTGCTGTTTATTTAGTGTTGTGTTGCGAAATTTTCATCAGTTGCAAAGTTCTGAATGCAAAATTTCTGTTCGGTGTCCCTAGAAATTCCTGCAATGATTCCAAAAACTCGGGGTTTGGCTCGTTAAGCGAATAGAGATGATTCTTCTGTACGTTCGTATTTGGAAACGCAGGACTGAACACGAGAGAGACCTCGACGAGGGTTCCAGAAAAATGCTCTTGTACCGGTCCTTGTGTTTCCCTCTTCCAGCGGTATTTATCGGGAACATAACCAAAGGACATTCCCACGATATCTTCCCGCTCGATCAATGCAGCGGTATCACGGCCATGGGTCGTGTCGGGAAGGTCCAAGGAAAAAGGAGTACCTACATCGTCCTCGGATAAGCGAAGCGTGGTGTTCGCTGTTCTCCCGAGATAAATGTTGTAATCGTGATCTCGGTACGCTTTGATATCGCCATCGGTGATGTTGGAGAATGATCCTTTGCGAAACACCACACGATAGCCACCACGATCATGAGACAGTGTGTTCCACTTGTGGAAATAACCCGAGATCGTACCCGGTGAATTGTCCTTAGCTTCTGTGGTGAGTTCGGTCGTTGAGAAGAAGTGTTCTATATTGTTCATGCCTCTATGTAGCCAGTTGGGCTATGATTTCATTGGCTTTTCCCAGCCTCAATTCGGCCCATTGTTCCACGGCTTCGGGCAATTCATCGGCTTCGACCGTACCGCTCAAATCCAATAGTTCATTTTGGCCCGTATCAACGATTTGGGCCGTCAGATCATGGATGCTATATGTTTGACCCGTCACGGCATTTAGAGCGGTTAGCGACGGCATGACGGCCCTGAAAACCATGAGATGATGGTTCTGATAAAACGCATCCATCAAGTTGAGAAATTCGTTGGGTTTGCGTGATGCCTTCCGCATGGATTCCACCTCACGACGAAGCATTCTGTCGATGTTGTCTCTCACACAATCCAAGGAAGCTTGTGCGGCTTCGGTGTTGTCAGTCGTATCGTCGGTCGATTCCCCGTGTTGTGGTTCTTCTTGGGAATCGTCCTGCGGTTCCTCCACTGGTGCCGGTGGTGTTGGTTCCTCTTCAGTCTTCTTAACGAATGAAGCGGCATCGATCATGTTTCCGGGTACGAGATATTGTTTTCCCTGTCCGTCAGGAAGTGGGTTTCTGTTTTCCAATTCCAAGACATCATCTGCCGAATACCAGCCCCATTGACGACCAACTGCATAGGAAGCATCACGTGTGGAGCGATCACCACGAAGCAACCCATCAATTAGATGTTCAGCGAATAGATGTTTTTGTTCCGATTCGGAGAACATCTTTCTGTTAACTTGGTTCTCGAATCGTCTACACCATGGGCGTAATGTATGGACCACGAAAGAGATCATCTCTTGTTCATTGTTACTGAATGTTGAACGTGATAGTTCTTGTACGACAACGGGAGAGATTCGATAGAGACGACAGATTTCTTGGAGTTGAAATAGTCGTGTTCCGAGAAATTGAGCGTCCTCTGGTGGAACACCAAGTTGTTCTAGGCTCATGCCTTCTTCAAGGATCAACAACCGGTGAGCGTTCTCTGGTCCTTGGTGGATATGTTCAATGTTATTTCTTAATCTAGCCTGTGCTTCGGTACTTAGGGTTTCTGTGTGTCGCAAGACAGCTTGACCACGTGAGCCATTTGAGAACCATGTAGAACCGAATTGCTCAGCATTCATTGCAAGAGTGATGGCTGATTTGCCGATCTTGATAGGCGAGTAACCCCGAACGCCGTCAAAACCAAGTCCTGCAATGTGGAGCATTTTCGATGCAGGAATAGGCACAAAAGAGTCTTCGACTTTGTATTGGATTTTCCCAGCTTTGGTTCGTTCTGGCTTTACTTTATTTGGCGGCACAAGATGAACAGCTAAAGCCTCGCCACCACGAGTAAACTCGATCTCGCTATAACCGTTTCCCCATCCGAGAACATGGCCAATCATGGCATCACGCCAGACAATGGAATCACCCTCTCCGTCATACGTGAGATTGAGAATCCGATTAACCGGATGATCTCGCAGACGATCCTTGCCACCATTCTCCAAGCGACTGTAGACAGGGAATGGTAAGGTTGCCATCGTCTCGGAAATTGCTCGAATACATGCAAAAACATTGACCTGATTGATGGCCGTTTTTTCGGTAACGGAAACGCTACCTCCAACATTTGCCAAACGTTCGCCGAAATCGCTGTATTGCTGCGGTTTTTCTGTAGCTGTGCGGAACCAATTAAAGATGTTGAACATGCCTTATGTATGTTCACACCACGAAAATATCCCGGTCCTCATAGACCGACCTTTTCTTTTCCGGCTCCATTCCCACACCTACCGCCATACAAAGAGAAATAACACCATCGATCTTCTCTCGTGATCGTTTACGAGAGCATTTCACGTTTCCTGCATCGTCGGTGACTATCTCCACATTCGACATCATCCAACGAAGAACTGCGTTGTCGTGAACAAGTTCCTTGGAGAAGATCAGACGCTCGACCTCGGAAACGGCAGGAGACATGTCTTTAAAGCCTTGGCCATAGAAGACCACCGGTAAACCGTCGTCCTGTAATTGTTGAGCGGTGGCGTTTGCCGTGAATCGGTCAATGGCGATTTTCTCGACAGGGTAGGTCTCGCATATTTTCAAGATGTCTGCACGAACCTTGTTGTAATCGATGACCTCACCCTCGTGGGTTCTTATTAATCCAGCGTTTGCCCAAGTCTCGTAGTTCACTTGGTCTCGTTTCTGTCGCAATGATGCCTGCTCCTTGCTACACCAAAAGAAACAAATTACATAAGTCTTGTCGTTCTCGTCATCACGACCGACGAGAACAAATGCTGTAAGGTCGATAGTGCGAGCCATATCCAGACCAGCGGTCCATCGCATGGAATCAATTTGTTCTTGCGAGAGATTGGTCGAGCCTTGGCAGGTCATCCACCGGTCATCGGTGATCCAAGACATGGACGAAGATTGCCACAGATTGAAGTTGTACCGTAAGAATGCAGATAGTTGGCTTGGGTTTTGTTCGATGGCTTCGACATCACTTCTAAAATCATCGATGTCGATTGCGATCCCCAATGAAGGATTCGATTTCTTCCAAACCTTCTCACAGTCCTTGTTAGGTTTTCCATCTGGTGTGGTCGTGTGCCAGTTGTCGTCTGGGTCTCCCTCATACACAAGCGGCAGGATGTCGGTCTGCGTGTTGATGCCTTGGAGAATGTCCTTGGCGACTTTATAAAGTTTCCAACCGGTTGATTGGGGATCGAACACGCCAGCCGTGCTAATCGTGATGAAGAGGGGATTCTTTCTTGCTTTGCCAGACCATCTAAGGGCATTGAAGAAGTCTTCATCTCTTGGTTTGTCGAATCGATGAACTTCATCGACGACGACACCAGAAGCGTTTAAGCCTTCTGCGGTTTTTGGGGAGCTAGAGATTGCGGCATAGAAGGAACGTGTTGCTTCGTATGTAACACGGCTTGTTGACTTGGCATGTTCCAGAACTTCCGCCAATTCTGGGGAGTCATCGATGATGTGTTTGCATTCCTTCCAAATTTCACGTGCTTGTACCTGCGAATTTGCGGCAGAATAGACCTCTGCTGCCGGTTCACCATCTGCACATAAAAGGTAAAGAATTACCCAAGCACAAAGCGTGGTCTTTCCATTCTTCTTAGGAATCCACACTGAAGCCGCCCGAAACCTTCGTCTTCCATCTTTGCGTTTCCATCCAAACAACATGGAGAGAAACCAACGTTGCCAAGGCAGCAATACAACTAGATGGCCGACGAGTTCATCATCGAAGTTTTTTGTGTATACGCAGAATGTCTCAATGAAGTCGCAGACATGATCTGCTGCATCTTGGTCGAACCAGCAACCTTCTTTGATTGCCTTGCGGTCTGCATCGGTGACGATGTATTGTTTCGGAACTAGTTTTCTTCGTTTTGCCATCGTGTGTATCTAGGACGACGGCAACAAAAAACACCTCAAGCAAAGTTGCTTGAGGTGTCGTTAGGCTATCCAGCAAGAGCTTTCCACGGTACTTACAGGACAATCTTATCTAGTTATGCAGATTTCTTTTTGGCAAACGAAAGAACAGAACTCTTTGCTGCTTCTTTAGGAATTGCCATTCTGCTTCTGGCTGCCGGTGTAAGGCCGAATTCAATAAGCCATCTGCGGCAACTATCTTCAGCCTGCCGAATTTGGGACATCCATGGCCCCGGCTGCATGTGCCCGTTTGGGGTTTTGATGAAATCCCCGCATTTCTTGCGTGTTTCGCACGCTTGCTGCCATCTCTCGAAGGAGGCACAATACATGGCAATTGCGGTCGTATCAGCCGTGGACAAAAGCCCCATTTGTTTGAGTTGAGTTGTCACGTGAACCCATTCCTTTTGAGCAATGTCTCCGAGATAACTGGGGCATTGTGGCAGATCAGAAGGAGCCTTCGGCTCAACGGTATGCCGTCTCCTTTTGTGGGTATCGCCCTTCAGGTCGTTGATTTGTTTCGGTTTGGGAATTCTGCCTTTTGCCATACCTTTATCTATGGCAATGCCTCTCGCTTTCGCTAAGTAATGGAGAACTTGCTCTTGGATCGTCCAACTCCCGAAAAAGCCAAGCAGATGCTCGACGATTTGATGCAAGAGGGCGAAGAAGTCCAAAAGAGCAAAGTTGGGCTAGATGCATGGTCCCACAAATGTGATCTTGTCGTAACCCAACTATTTGGATCGGAGTCAAAGCAAGTCGTTGCCTTTAAGACATGGAGTCGCATCAATCCTGAATTTCGGAATGCACCAATATGGGTTGAGCATATTCACCAAGTTCGGGATTTTCGGAACCATGTTCTTACCGCAATACGAATGCTCGAAAATCTGAAGTGGAATATCGATACATTCGGCCTTCCTGCGACAAACACCAAGATTCGTATCGATGCAGTTGAAGTAGTTACAGAGATTTGTCTTCGATTTCATTCAGTATGTAGGCAATTGCGAAAGCGATACAATAACCGAGCTACCCTCGATGTCGAGGACGAATACGATGTACAAGATTTGCTTCATGCACTCTTGTTGCTCCACTTTGAAGATGTGCGACCAGAAGAGTGGACACCCAGTCATGCAGGAGCAGCGTCACGAATAGACTTCTTGCTCAAGTCCGAACGCATTGTTGTGGAATGCAAAAAGACACGGAAGTCTCTAACAGATAAGAAGCTGGGAGAAGAATTGATTATCGACATCGAGCGATACCGCTCACATCCCGACTACAGGACATTGATTTGTTTCGTCTATGACCCGAGCGGTTACGTCAATAATGCTAGAGGCATGGAAAACGACCTCTCAAAGACAACTGACGGGCTTCATGTCAAAGTAGTTGTCGCTCCTAAGTAGTACCACGAACAGAAGCTAAATCGCCATGCCTGACAGAAAACCTGACCCTTCGTTCAATATCACCGATTTTGAAGATGCCGAGTCTCTGCTGGATTACATTCAAACCATAGGGGAAAACGTCCACTGGGAATACAAAGCCAGAGGCGAGTATTCAAAAAATGCAAACGCACTAAAGGCGAAGGTGTCACGTGAGGTGTCGGCATTTGCGAATACAGAAGGTGGCTACCTTGTTTTCGGTGTCTCGGAAACGCTCACTGACAGGGAGAATGGGCAGGTCATCAAGTCTCGTTCCGAGATGAAACCCGACAGAAGCTATGACTATACTTACAACATCGATGGCTGGGATTCTCTCAAAACTATGGATGCGATGGAGAGCTACCTTAACGGCATTGTGTCGAAGTCCGTAATGCCGAATCTAATTCAGTTTAAGGTGGTGAGGGTCAATCGTAGAGATAAAGCACAAGACCCGATTTTCGTTGCGATCATCGAAAAAAGCGATACCGCCCCCCATCAAACGAACTACGACGACAAACACTTTGTTTATTACTGGCGGCAGGGAGACAAATCTGAGCAAGCTCCACACTACCACCTTGAGAATCTGAGAAATCGAGTCACTCGCACTGTTCTTCGAATTGAAGGATGGCAGTTCGTCATTCCTAAAATTGAGGACCACACAGCAAACTACTATGTGGAAATGACATTACAGTTGTTTATCAGAAATGTCACATTCCAAATTGCGACCCATTGGGGGATTCATGTCAAGAACATCTCCGAACACAGCAATTGGAAGCCAATCGACAGCGACGGTTCGCTTGAAAGCGGAATCGTGGTTGGAAATCCGAATGCCGTAATCTTGCCGACGCAACTCTTGACGGTGAACGTGAGATTGAAGTCAAAAGTTCCAACGCATCCAATTCGGGGTTCTCTCAATTCAATGCTGGAAGCTAGAGTAGCAGAACTAACCTTGTTGGCTCGCCCAATTAGCCAGAACAATGTGGGTGAGGAAGTCGAGCTTCGAAACATGGGTGATGGCAGACTCGAACAGGAGATTCATGACAAGCTCTGTAGACTGCATGGGCGTTAACCCCTAAGCCCAATTCGGCACGAAAAAACTACACATACCACGGCGTATTGGGTCATCTAGGGCCGTAGAAAATCGACCCCCATACCTCCCCCAGCACGGGGAGAGGGGCGTCATCTCATACGCCGATGATGTCCCTGATCGTGATTCCTCCCATGGATAAACGTGTCCGTGCTAATTGCTTCGACATCAGCCGTGATCGGTAACATATCGCTTCTATTGGATCGTTCGTCGGTCTTCGTGTTGGGTACGCTAGGCAATGATTGATTGCCTCCTGCCTGCTCTCATGCAGTGGGTTCCTCGGAACATCGGAGAACACCTGTGGAATGGATTGGTCGAAGACTTCAACGATTGAGCCTTCCAAACCAACGATATCATTGAACGTAATGTTGCCGCTCATTCCATATTTTTTGGGCTGCCAGAAATGGTTCAAACACCCTCCTTATTCATGTGTCTCATTTGCCCCTCGCTTTCTTCGGTGTTCCATCCCAATCATCGAGGTTGAACCAACCATTTCGGACAAGGGTGTCGGAAAGAACCGAAGCGATTTGATCGACAATCACTTCTTCTGAATCACGGTCCTTGATGCAATGCTCAAGGAATTCATGTTGCCGAATGATGCCATGAATGACCTCGTGTAGCAGAACGTGGAACTGGTCGATTGGTTGCCGTGTGTGATCGTTCTCACCCTCAAAAACACGAATCGTCCTCGTGTGGTAGCATATTTGCCCCCACAACTGTGATCGTTTGTCCAAATCTGTCTTTACTCTGTCCTTGGTGTAAGTGATCTTGTAGACCACTCCACCGATGTTGATTTCATTAGGTTTCTTCACGGTCCTCCAATTGTTTTCTTCGTTTCTCGATCTTTGCTGACATTTCGCATGTCATGCGTGCAATGTTCTCCACATCACCGACGATGTTATACAGTTCTGCGTCAAAGTCCCTCACGTGGTCAGGATCGTCGGGAATCTCGAAGCGTTTCCAAACACGCTCCATCCTTTCTTCGATGTCGGTGATCTCTTCACCGATTTCTCCCAAGGCAACACGGATTTCAAGAATGTTGGTTGGTGTATCTGGGCTCATTTCTTTGAGCGTGAATCCATCTTTATCGCCAGATAGTTCATTTGCGATTTTGTCGTCAAGCATTGCCAAGAACTGTTCTGGTGTACCTTGGTACTCACAGACAATGGCTTGACCATTGACGAGAAAGGTGATCGTTCTTTCTTCTGCATTTATGAAGTATTGAGCCTCATTGGGATCGTAATCAAATTTGATAGAAAGTGATCCAAGTTCTGTCATTCGTCCTCCTGTTCGTTGACGAGGCAAAGCATAATTTCTGTGAGAATAACTCTCTTGCATTTTCGACCGTCGAACCAAGCAACATGCACATCATCATTCTCGATGTGGTCAACGGTCATCTGTGGTCCGCCTGATTTCAATCTGACCACATCGCCAATTTTCAGATTCAATTGCCCCCCTCCTTTTCTTTGATGAACATGATGTTCACATGCTGTTTATTGACAAGCTCATTTTCTGGTGTCGTTGTCACCACCACTCGATATGGAGCAAGCTTGCCTTCTTCGGAATATCTCAGTAAATGGCTTATGATCGCCAGTGAACACGGTTGTGGTGTGTTCGGAACAATGTCGAAGAATTCAATCTCGTCTTTTTCGTTCTTTCTAAACGTTGCCATCTTCCTCCTTCTTTGATGATTTCTTTTCGAGTTGTCGCTCCCTCGTAATACGGGAGTGACATGGCTTTGTCATGGCTTCGAGATTGTCAAAATCGAAGGCTAAATCTGGTCGTTCCTTGCGATCAATTTTGTGATGGACCTCGGTTGCCATTTCACCACATCCACACTCGCAAAGAGGCTGCTGTTGTATGTATCGTTTTCGGCATCGCTGCCATCTCGCTGACGAGTAAAAAGCTCGGTCTTCCTTACGTTGTTGGCTTTGCTCGTATCGATTTGGAACCATGCGATGTGTTGGAATTTTGTTAGCCACATGACCCCCAGACGAAGCCACCGACGAGACCGAATATGGAGCCAAGGGTTAGACCGATCAGACCACCGATCACGAGACCAGCATGGAGACTGGACGAGTCCTGTTCATATTCAATAACGGCTGGATATCCAAAATGCTGGTAATACATCCAACCTGTGCGCATCACGTGAGATACAGAGCAGCCTTTTTGTTTGGCTTCCCTGCGGATGTCATCGAGCATTTCTGGTGTCATGGAGATGCTGGTGTTTGTCCACTTACCCTCGGCCATCACTCTCCACTCTCCTTCGCTACCCATTGGTAGCGATTGCCAGTCTTGCCGATGATCTTGGTGAGAAAGTTCCTCTGCCACTCGGACAGTTCTTTCATGATTTCCTTTTGCTTGCGAGCTTTGAGCCATTGATTCATTGCTGCTCCTTCCATGAGATGAATAACCATCTCATGAATTCCGAGAGCGTCATGTCTTTGGCATCTGCGTCTTCTTTGATTTCGTCCTTTAGTTCTTTGCTGATGGCAACTGTGATGGTTGTTGTGCTGTGTTTTCTCGGCATGTATTCCTCCTTTTCTTATGTAGTAAGAACCGTGAGGAAATTGGCAAAAAGTTTGCAGAAATCCATAAAAAGACCCTCTGCGAGAAACGATCTTGCAGAGGGTCAAGGGTAGTAAATCTTACCAGTCAAGCGGTATTTAGTCGGTGTCTTCTTAAACCGCCGCAAAGACAGTGTTTACTCGTACTTCCTGTGGACAGGTTGGATGATTTTGAAGCCATCAGATGCGTCAACGAATTTCCACAAATGATTGCGGTTATTGCTTTCAGGGTTCTCGTGCAAATAAGGGTCTCCAGCCCCACCCGAATTTGAATCTAACGCTTTATTGGCAACCTTAGAAATTATCATAAAGTTGTTACCCACCTTCTTTAAACGCCAAAGATGATTAGCATTACCTTGGTCGGGTGAGTCGTTTAGATATAGATTTCCAGTACCTCCATTTGCATCAAGGGCTTTTCCTTCGATTTTGGAAAGGATCATGTTGTATTGCCCTACTTTTTTTGTCTTCCAAAGATGATTTGCGTTATTCTTGTCTGGTGAATCATTGAGATATAGATTTCCGTTACCTCCATTTGCATCCAGCGCAGTGTCGGTTACAGTCGCAATCTTGTCGGCTGAAATATTTGCAGCTAGGGCGTTCATGATGGATTTTGACATTTCGGCAAATTCATCTTCGTCTTCTGTGCTTCCCGTGAGTGAGAGCTTACCCGAGAACGAACTGACGTTAACTTGAGCCGTTTTATATGGCTTGATAAATACTGCATGTACGACTGCCTTGTAGTTTCCTCCTTCACCAGTTAAGTGTTCGTATCCCGTTTGTCCATCTACGACGATTACGTCGTCACTCACACTGTAGTTTGCGCTAGTTCCCGGTCCACGCTTGGAAATTATGTGAACCGTGTAGTCGTATAAAGTCCACCCAGACTTTGCAATCTTCTCAGTCCATTCCTTTTTGCCGCCAAGCTCTCGTGCCTCCTCTCGATGCTCGAAGGCATGGTCAACTTTATCCTGCACTATAACGAATTCTTCAGCATTCGCAGTGCAATAGAGTGAGAACAGAATAAAAAACAGTACGGTAGCGTTCAATTGCATTCTCATTTGTGATGGCCTCTGTGATGGTATGGTTTGCGATCCACACGAAGGTATGGAAAATGATCTGTTATTGCAAGAATTTTTTTGTGTTTGCCTTATGAATCTTCAATAAACTTAATACTTCACTTGGCAGTCCATACGACCAATAGGCGGTGACAAATAGTCGAGTTGCGTTCTATTTATTGCAATAGGGAGCAGTCGGCACCATTGCGTATCCCCAAGATACAGGGAAGCCAGTGGTGGAAGATGAGGGGTCAGCACGCCCATTCGGCATTGCCCACCCCCTGTCCTTAGACAGGGGTGGCATGACGAGGGGGCTGGGGTGGCAAAACGACCGTTTGGCAAGTTGGCGGATATAAGGGGGTGCCAACCGCCAAACGGCATAAATACCCGGAAAAACAGGGCTTTTTGCCACGTCAAATGATGTCGAATGGCAAGCCGTTTGGCAGCCCGTTTGGCAACAGGTCACGCCATCAATCCGTATCGCCAACCGTGACCATCACGCTCACGATATAGCAATGGTCCTACAAGAGTTTGGACCAAACCACGGGTTTTCTTTTCTCCCGGTGGTGTCCCCAGCCAACCGTTGCGAATCTCCGCAACTAGTTCCTTCTGGCTTATTAACCTTCCATTCTTCAACGCACCTCGTACCAGACTTTCCAATTGGTCGTCGTTCGTGGCATCGACCCAGATATTTCTTTGGGTTACCTCGTCGAGTTCAAATTCCAATGGCTCCTGCAAATCGCCACGTGTTCCAACCAGAGATAATTTTGCACGTCTTATTTCTGGATCGCTGTCCCACATCCAGAGATAATCTAAGGCACCGGGGATCGCTGTCTGACCGCTGTATTTGGCACCTGATTTTGGTCGATGATGGAGAATGAGAATTGCCGCATCTTGTCTTTGTGCGACTCGCTGAAGTGGGTAAAGCAATTGCTTGCATGATGCCACATCCATCTCGTCAGCATCAAAAGCGGAACGAAAGGTGTCGATAATAACTAATGGCTTTTGCTGGCCGACCTGACCTTTGTAGTGGCAAATGAGCGATTCGATTCTGCCCGCATCCAATGGGAGTACATCCTCTGGAAGATGTACACGGCTCCACCTGCCACGTAATGCGTCGTAGTCGTCTTCTAACGCCCTTTCGAGTCGTCTGGCAATGATCCTGTCCTTATTTTCCATGTCGATTAGTAACACCGGAGAACGAGGTACATCGTAGGGGCCGAACTTGCCCCATTTACAGATGCTTGCGGTCAGTTCCGCTGTTATGCAGGATTTTCCAGAAAATGGATCACCGGTGAGCATTCCTAAAGAGCCGAATTCTAGCCAGTTGGGAACAACCCAGTCTTCCTTCTGGTTTGCAGCGTTTGCCACAACGTCTCCAATTCCGAAGAAGTGAATCTTTGTTTTGTCGTGTTCGGTAGCAACCTGTTCTGCGGTTTCGACATCATCGATCTCGAAGTAAGAGATGATCGACGACTGCTCAAGTCGATGATACATCCAAGCATCATAGTCGAGGCGACTGCCGATCTTGGAAGATTTGGCAATTGCTGATTTGATCTTGTGTCTGATTTCGGAATCGCTCCAAGGATACCAATTCCCGTTCTCATCTAGTTGATCTGCTCGCTGACCCCATTCGTACAGAAGCTCTTCGGCATCATCGACCGGCAGGCCAAATTCCCACAGAAGAATGATTGCCAGCTTGAGGCAATATCCGCTGCAAGATGATCCACCAACCGCCGCTCCCTTTTGCCAAGAAAGCCATTGCTTTGCTTGGAGCTTTCTTACATGTACTGGCATCTCAACCAATTGCAAAGCATCATTGTGATCTGTGTATTCTCCATGTCCTTCTAAATCAGATTCCTTTGTCTCATGCGGAATCCAAGAAGGATCGTACACAGGACATGCTTGGAGAACTTCCTGTGTCCACGGCTGACTAGATCGGTAGATGTGGCCAGATTGATGTTGGCTACCGGGAGTGACCACGTAACCACCATCTGCCTTGATGTCGAGATTGTACGTTGTCCCGGCAATGGTGGTTTTCCCTCGACATGCCACATGTTCTTTTGGCATCCGATAAACAAAGTGTTTGCCACGGCTGGTGGTGATTGTGAGCGGTGTATGTGGACAATGTTTCTCCACAATTGCCACGGCTTCTTCATCGTCGGCATCGACGATTGCAACACCAATTGCTGTGGAATA
This sequence comes from Blastopirellula marina, assembly GCF_002967715.1. NCBI lineage: Bacteria > Pseudomonadati > Planctomycetota > Planctomycetia > Pirellulales > Pirellulaceae > Blastopirellula > Blastopirellula marina. The sequence goes on along the minus strand of NZ_PUIA01000051.1, from coordinate 209,150 downwards.
TGGACAATGACCGGTCAACAAAAGCCAGTTGATCGGTGATTGTTCCCATGGATTCTTCATCCATGCCTTGACCTCGCTTACCTTCACTCGCTTGGTCTGGTATTTCTTCCATTCCACAAGCGGCTTTTTGCCGAATGAAGGAATGAGGTTGTATCCCTGTAGTAACAGAGATTTGCACACATTGAATTTTGTGGCCGAAATTTTTTCGGCTTGCGCTACTAGATTATCTTGGGTATCATGTCTATCAGACATTTGAATTCCTTTCTGTCTTTGGATTTTTGATTGCATCGTACGCCACGAATCACACCTCGTGGCGTTCTTTTTTATGGATGGTCAATGGACCATCCATTTCTTAAGTAGTACGTCGTTGCAAATTTTCTAACGAAAAATTTGCACGTCGCTACCTAGATAGTTTCATGAGCAAATATGAAGACTATCTAGGCAGCGACGAATGGCGAGCCATACGTCGTGCAAAGGTGCAGCAGGCAGCAGGTAGATGCGAGAGATGTTCCGCAAACGATTGCCAAGAGGATCGTGGCGACCACATGCATCATCTCACCTATGCACACATTTACGACGAGGCAAATCACATGGATGACCTCATGCTGGTGTGCAAAGAATGCCACGAATATCTGCATGGTCGCAGGCTAGAAGACCCGGCAAATATGACATTCGCCGACATCCTACGGCGAATGAATCGCCTGTGATGTCGAGACGATAATATAACACAATATGCGGATTGTTTGCAAAGGTTTTTGTTGCGATCAAAACTTGGATGTACACCCCAAAATTTGGTTGTAAAACCCAAATCTGCAAGCATTGCTCGCAGTCGTAAAGAGAATCAAAACTATTTGCGCTAATCTTAAAAATCGGATAAGATGCGAGGACATTGCACCAGCCGTGTATCGGTTCCACGTTCATTGTTTTTCGTGGAGCCGATCACACTACTGGGTGTGATTTTCGGCCCGAAAGATTTGGCCGACGAAGGAGAAGAAGAGTGACACCAAACAAACAGAAGGCAATCCATGTATTGTCTGATCTTATACGGCTTGCAGGAACCGAGATTGCAGAGCTATCTGATACACCATCAATTCCAGTGGATGCCGAACGAGGAATGTTTTTGAAACGTTTGGCGTCGATGAAACGACTCGTCAACGGGCTAGAACAAATGGAATTGGCATCGAAGAAGGTGGTGTCATGATAAACGAAAAGATTAGCTGGCCCGGTCGTAACACCACGATGCTGCAATATTACCTACACTGCTGTGCTCACTGCGAGACAAAACCAGATCAAAAGACATTCTATGGTTTTTGTGACAATTGGCAGCTAACAGAGGACCAAGTGTTCAAGGCAACAGATGCCAGCATCAGACACACAATTGAGTCACTTGCCAAATATGGCGAACCAGAAGATTGACGAAGAAAAAACTGTGTATGGGATTCGGTCGAGCGGCATAGTCGCCGCTTGGGCCGATCCGTAGCAGATTACAAACGTTGTTATGGAGGATTGATGCAAACGGTGGAGATCGATGGCGAGCAATTTGCCTACAACTACTGCTGGGAAAACTCCCAAGCCGTGTATTACCAGAGATTAGGGCCAACCGGCTTAATCATCGATTCCCGTTTTGTGTTGAAGGAGGAAAAGTGAGTGTAACGATCCGTATTAGTGATGAGGTCGCCAGTTACATCAGAGCATTCGGGAATTTTGGCGACTCACACGATGATGTTCTTCGTCGTCAACTCAAGGAATTTGAAGCCACTGTTAGGAAGATCAAGGAGGAACGTGAAGGCACTTGATTGACTATTTATCTACAAGAATATTGATAAGGGTAAGTAGGCTTATGGAGAGGATTAATGGGATTACGACAAACACCACGAGCGGTAATATCCACAAGGTGAGTTCTTCTCGGTTTGCTTCACGCTTAAATCTTCGCAGTAGCTCGTCATGCTTACGCTTGAATTCCGGGTCTCTGCGCTGTAACTCTGGATCGATCATAGATTCAGTTCTTTCAATGCCGCTGCTGCTTCCTTAGTAATCTTACCACTTTTTTGGATACGACGAAGCATCTCTAGTGCATCGGCAGAAAGTTCAACCGTCTGGGTTGGTTCCTCTGCAAGCCCGAATTGGGCTCCTAGATGAGCAATGGCTTTATCAAGATCATGATTGGGTTCGCCATCGGCAAATGAATAATGAATCTTGGTGGTCGTGCTGAGGGTCTCTCCAAGGTACATCTCGTCAAGATGCTGATTGAATCGAGCAATGATGGTACTGCCAGTCTTGCGGAGCATGTCGAGGCGTTTATGCCCCAGATTGTGATCGTGTTTGTTTCTGGTCCACCATGTCTTTAGCGCACCCTCTACAGGTCCACCGTCTTCGTTGCGAAACACGTAGACCCGATCAGAAGGCATGTTCTTTCTTGCTGCGACAATTGCCTCGATTGTCTTTTGCCATAGCGGGTAACAGATCACCGGAGCCGTTGCCTGTTGCTTTAGCTTATTCCTTTGGATGACGATCCTGCCCTCGTTCAAATGCAGGTCATCATGTTGAAGCTCAGAAATGTCCTTATGGCGAAAGCCGCAGTTCAACATGAGGAGACAATAGCAGCGATATGGTTCTGGAAGTTTGAGAGCCACATCGAACTCTTCCTTGGTCCACAGAAGTTTCTTCTTCTGCATCCGTTTGCGGCCAGTCCCCATGGGTTCGGTGAACGTGTACTCTCTGCTATCGAGGTTCGTGGGAGTCACAAGATCACAGTCGTCTTGTCGTCCACACCATCTGGTCATCATTTTGAAAGCCTCGAAGTAGCTGATCTTGGTGTCTCTGACGACCGAACTTTGCTCAACGTGTCGGTGGTAGGTCTCCACATATTTATTGTCGATCACCGAGATATGCGACTGGAGGTCTGCGTACTTCTTGAAGTTTGCCATCTTGTATCGACGGCTCTTGGCCGAATCTTTTTCAATCCGAGCATCGACTCGCTTTAGATACGCCTCAACCCAGTGTTCAATCGTCTGAGGAACCTTGTCCAATTTGGCAGGCTCCATTCGTGCGATTCGATCCTTCCATTTCGTCGGAAGCTCGTAGATTGGAGAACCTAGTGAGGTGTATGGCGTTTCCAGAAATTCCGCCTTGAAGGTTGGGTGATCTTGGCAGAAAAGCATCACTGGAATTCTGTCGTCGAGATGTGGCTGGGCGAGGCATTCCTCCAAGAAACCGAGAAACTTCTTTACATCTCGGTGGAGATTTCGCTCATCGGCTGGTGTTCCGAAAGCCTCGTAATATTCGACGATCTTGCCGAACAACTGCTGGTGTAGATGGTATGTCTTGGCGTTGGGACGTTCCCCAGCTAGTTTCGCCTTGAGCAGAACGTATTCTTCGAGAGCGGCACCATAGCCCTTTTCGGTCAAGGGATGCTTGAAGTATTCCGTTTTTCCACCGATGTATTTCTTCCAATAGTTCCTTGGCTTGTGTGGCGATAGTTCCAACGGGATGCCGTTGGCTTTGCAATATTCAGCGTAGTTCATCATGGGGGGCTCCCGGCATTAGGTACACATTTGAATTGGGTACGGTGGTAGTGGTCTGTACCCAATGTTTTGTACCTAATTTGATCGAAAATGGGAGCCTGATTAGGTACAATGCATTAAAAAACCTCGGGAAAAACGCTATGTTCGCCACATTGACATGGTAGGGGTCACAGGTTCGAGTCCTGTATCGCCCACTTTCAACAAAAAACGGAACCCAAGTACATGGGTTCCGTTTTTTTATGGCTGTGTCTAAGGGCTGACTACCCTTTCAGCTTGGCCACTTCTTCAAGCACTTTCTCGTCGTGCCCGTCTACCTGGACGCGTTTCCAGACCTTGGCCACTTTCCCCTCAGCATCGATCAGGAACGTGCTGCGCTGGATGCCCATGCTGACCTTGCCGTACATGTTTTTCTCGCGCCAGGCTCCGTACTTCTCGGCCAACTGGTGGTCTTTGTCGACCAGAAGGTGGAAGTTGAGCTGGTACTTTTCTTTGAACTTGATGTGACTGTCCTTGTCGTCGGGGCTTACCCCAAGTACCTTGACGCCGTGTTTTACCAACTCGCTCTGGCGATCACGAAAAGCGCAAGCCTCTTTTGTGCAGCCCGGCGTGTCATCTTTCGGGTAGAAGTACAGGACGACGATCGAGCCTTTGAGGTCGGCAAGTTTCACCTTAGAACCATCGTCGGCTGTCAATGTAAAACTGGGGGCTTTCGAGCCGGCTTCAACCCATTCTGCCATTAAAGTAACTCCTTAGGGCTATAGTGAGGCGAAAGGCCTCAAAGTATGGAATTTGGCGCAGTCAGTAATTGACCTAAGTCATGAACCGCAAACTGCTTTACGCGCAAACGACCATATCAAAAAGTCAAACGAGATGTCGGAGAATCCATTTAAAAACTTGAATGATTCCGACACTTATTGGTTTTTTTAGGGTTGTTTGTTGTATATAACAATTGGAATAGCGAATGAGCTGTCGTACGTCGAAGGGGCAACTCGCGATACGACGATTGCCGGCAAGCGGCCCAAGGTGGATTGGGGGAGGCTTGCTCGATTTGCTACCCCTAAATCGGAACGAGCCAATCCCTCCCTGGTTTGATTGCCCGTGATCAAACCAACTCCTATCCCATACAAAATCCATTTGGTCACAAGCCCTTGCCTGATTCAGGCTCTAAGCGGCATGTGATCGAAGCCGTGTGATTTCGAGAAGAGGCGGATGAATTCTCGTCAAATCAGGTCGAATGCTATTTCTCGGCGAAGGTCGTCGCTCCAGCTATTGGAGCGCAGGGATCTTCTGGCCGGTGATTCTGCTGTGATGGTAGAGTTCGCTGTTTTCTCGAATGAAACGCGTCCCGACGATCAGTTCTTTGATCGTACCCATGCCTTGCCGGAAACGATGGACCGCACCCATGAATGGGATCGCTTCGTGGTCGAAGTCTGGCTGCGTGGTGAAGGGCAAGAGCCGATCGATATTCAAGACATGAAGCTCGACCTCGGCTATCGCACCGATTTGACTTCAGCGGTCGATGTCGAATTCGGTCGCTCGTTTGATGGCCAAGGTACCTTCCAGCTCGATGATCAGGCCGGCCAGGTTCGCGACATCCATGCCACTTCGTCCGGCGTTTCGCTAACCGACACCGATCGCGTTCTCTTTGCCAGGATTCACTTCCAGGCCGTCCCGCAGTTTGGCGATAACGTCCGCATGGACTTCGCCACCGGTAGCGTAGGACCCTATTCGCTGGAACTCGCATCGGAAAATATCGCGGCCATGTCCGCCGACCAGCAGGTAACTGCCGTGGCCGATACGATGCCGGAACTGGGCATCTTGCCGGTCATTTACGATCTGAACGAAGATCAAAAGATTGGCATCGCCGACTTCGCTCAGTTCATTAAGGTATACGGCGAAACGACCGAATCGGGCACCGACGGAATGAAGTGGTTCGCCGACTTCAACAAGTCGTACGCTGTGGGGCTGGCTGACTTCAGCCACTTTATCGCCAACTACGGCAAGTCCTACTTCGACGAAAACATCACCTTCCCGACCAACTACCCTGAAGCATGGATCGAGCCAACCGGCCCTGGCGGTGGTGTGGTCATCGGTCCAGGCGGTGGTTCAGGTGGTGGTGACGGCGATCCGCCTCCTCAACCGCCGGTATTCAACCTGAATCAGTTCCAGGTCGGTATCATTCTGCCCGGTGCCAACGACGTCTTTGAGATCATGATTGGCGGCATTAACTGGGGCGGCATCCAGATCGATCGCGTCACGGGTGGTGCCTCGCTTAGCGATGAAGAAGGTGCTGAAGAGGGCGAAGTCGTCCTGACGATCGTTCTCGAGGATGAAGAGCTATTCGAGACCGAAATCGAACTGGTTTTCGATGGTGAGTTGATTGATACCGTCGAGGAGTTCAACGAATACTCCCTGCTCATCACGGCCTATGTTTCTGAAGTGATGAATTCGGTGAAGGGAATGTTGAGCGACGCGCTCGACGACGAATAAGCACCCTGGCCAAATTTTCGATGGTTGGCTCTCTGATTAGTAGTGCGGAGGACGCTCGTCCTCTGCCGATCGAGGCTGTTCTATTGCTACGCTCAGCCGTTCGATTCGATCGTCCGCCCGGCGGATTAACGACTCCAGACGGGTAATTCGCTTCTGTTGGTCGAGAATGACCTCGTTCAGGTCCGCAATGATGCGTTCATGGTGGGCGTGTTTTTCTTCAAGTGCTGTAATTCTTTCGACAACGTTTTCTTCTAGCATCCTGGGCCCACTTTCGAGATGGGGGAAGATTCCCGTCTTTAACTCCCCTTTAGGGACCTTCGAGTCCTATTTCTGGGGTGGTGCTTCTCATTAACTTCATTCAAATCGATTCTGGACCGCTTTAACAGGGCACCACCACGATTCGCAAACCCATGGGGGGGCGACCGTTGCGTTGACTTATGCGTTCTTTTGCATTTAAAATGCTTGACTTGTGTGTCCGCGTCGCAGCGGGATCACCAGGGCAAAATTCGCTTATTTTAAGAGCGATCCAAGGGGGCTCTGTCAGATCTCGGTGATCTGCGATTTCCGTTTTTATGTTGGCTAGAGAGTCTCGAACGAAATATGTCTACCTCCACGACCAGTATTGAGCAATTGTCGATCAACGCCATCCGTACCTTGTCTATGGATGCCGTTCAGCAAGCCAACAGTGGACACCCTGGCACGCCAATGGCGTTGGCCCCCATCGCCTATACGATCTGGAACAAGCATCTGAAGTACGATCCGGCCAACCCCAACTGGGCTTCCCGCGATCGCTTCGTCCTCTCGTGTGGACATGCCTCGATGCTGCTGTACAGCACGCTGCATGTTGCTGGAGTGAAGAAGGCCGACGGTTCGAACGAACCTTCGATCACGCTGGAAAACATTCGTAACTTCCGCCAACTGCACAGCCCATGTGCCGGCCACCCCGAAGTTCACGAAGCTGCCGGCATCGAAACCACGACCGGTCCCCTCGGCCAAGGCGTTGCCAACAGCGTCGGTATGGCTATCGCCGGAAAGTGGCAGGCCGCTCGATTCGGCGAGATGTTCGGTTTCGACACCTACGCTCTGTGCAGCGATGGTGACCTGATGGAAGGTATTGCCACTGAAGCCGCTTCGACCGCCGGTCACTTGAAGCTGTCGAACCTGTGCTGGATTTACGACGACAACAAGATCACCATCGAAGGTGACACCGACCTGGCGTTCACTGAAGACATCCCCGGCAAGTTCCGCGCGATGGGCTGGCATGTCATCGATATCAAAGACGCCAACGATATCAGCGCCCTGGACAAGGCCTTCACCGAATTCAAGAAGACGACCGACAAGCCAACCTTGATCGTCGTGCATAGCATCATTGCCTGGGGTGCTCCGACCAAGGCCAACACGCACGGTGCTCACGGTGCTCCACTGGGTGACGCAGAAATCGCCGGTACCAAGGAAGCCTACGGCTGGACCTACGGCAAGTTTGAGGTTCCTGCCGAAGTGTACGAAGACTTCAACATCAATCTGGGGGCTCGCGGTGCCGAAGCGAAGGCCAAGTGGGACGCAGACTTCGCCGCGCTGACGAAGGCCAGCCCTGAAAAGGCCGCTACCTGGTCGTCGATCATGTCGGGCGAACTGCCTGAAGGTTGGGATGCCGACATCCCAAGTTTCCCCGCCGATGCCAAAGGCATCGCCACGCGTGTTTCCAGCGGTAAGGTCCTGAACGCGATTGCCGCCAAGGTGCCTGGTCTCTTGGGTGGTTCGGCCGACTTAGAGCCGTCGACCAAAACCGGTCTGACCTTCGAGGGTGCTGGCGACTTCGAGGCGGGCACCTACTGTGGACGTAACTTCCATTTCGGTATTCGCGAACATGCGATGGCTGCGATCGGCAACGGCATGGCCCTATGTGGTCTGCGTCCTTACGTCTCGACCTTCTTCGTCTTCAGCGATTACCTGCGTCCTTCGCTGCGTTTGTCGGCGATCATGAGTGCTCCGGTTCTTTACATCTTCACTCACGATTCGATCGGTGTTGGTGAAGACGGTCCAACGCACCAGCCGGTCGAACATTTGGCGGCCATTCGCGCGATCCCGAACGTCGCCGTGTTCCGTCCTGGCGATTCCAACGAAGTCAGCGAGTGCTACAAGGCTGCCATGCAGCTGACCGATCGTCCTTCGGTGCTGGTGTTGACGCGTCAGAACCTGCCGACTTTGGATCGCGAGAAGTACGCTTGCCCCAGCGGATCGGCCAAGGGGGCTTACGTCATCGCCGATTGTGAAGGCACGCCGGAAGTTCTGCTGATGGGTACCGGTAGCGAACTGTCGTTGGTCATCGAAGCTTACGAAAAGCTGACCGCCGAAGGGGTTAAAGCCCGTGCGATTAGTGTTCCTTGCTTGGAACTGTTCTACGAACAAGACGCCGCTTACCAGAAATCGGTCATGCCGTGTGAGGTGCCTGCCCGCGTCGCCGTCGAAGCTGGTCTTCGTCAGTGCTGGGATCGCGTACTGGGCTTCCAGGGCGAATTCGTCGGCATGAAGAGCTTTGGTGCCAGTGCCCCGGCCGAAGAGTTGTTCCCTTACTTCGGCATCACCACCGATCACGTGGTCGAAGCCGCGAAGAAGTCGATCAACAAGTAGTTGCCGACGCAACGAATTAAAACACGAAAAAGCCCCCTCTGCTTGTGGAGGGGGCTTTTTTCATGCGCCGGAGTAACCGTTACAGGTCGCAAACGCGGCATGGTTGTCGCTGGCGAGGGACTGCACTTTGCCGCAGACTGCCTCAGGTTTTTGACCCGTCGCAGGTACTAACCTATAGAACAGTAGGCCGCTCCGCGCAACCGATTGGCAGCATTGCAGAAGATTGGCAGCAGCGTGGAAGGGGCATGAGAAACGCAAGAAGTTGTGGACACGTCTCATTTAATGAAATCGATTAGGACATGGACGGCGTAAATTCTCACCCTCAAGACATCGCGAACTTGGAAGAGATTGCGAGCAAAGCCTCCTTGCAGCGGGAGCGTGCGCGCGAATTCCTGGAGCGTCATCGCCAGGGAATTAGCGACATCGAGCAAAGCATTTCGCGGCAACTGAAGCAGATCTCGCAAGGGCTCCTCGAAAAAGAAAGCCATCTCAATAGCCGTACGTCGGAAGTTGAGTCATCCAATTCGCAGCTCGAAAGTCAGTCGTCGCAACTGGCCGAGTCCATCGATGCGCTCAACGCGGAGAAAGAGGCCTTCCAGGCCGAGTTACGCAAGTTTGAAGAGCAAAAGGGTAATCACCAAGCGTGGGATCACGAGCGTAACGAATTAGTATCGGTACGCGATCGACTTCAGTCCGAGCTTCGTGCCGCCAACGAAGCCAAGGCTTCGCTGCAACAAGACATTCTCGATCAACAAGCCAAGCATAGCGAAGCACTCAAGAATCTTCAGGCCGCTCAGCAGAACGGCCAAGCGGCCCAAGAGATGCAGAACCAGCTTAACGCTCGCATCTCGGATCTCGAAAAGCAACTCGCCCAAGTCACGCTAGAACGCGATGGTGTGCGTTCGGAACTCGACGAGGCCCGCCAGGCATCGCAGGCCAGCAGTGACAGTGTCGCCGAACTGGGGGCCGAACTCACCAGCGAACAGAATCGTTCTGAAGAGCTCAAGAACCAGCTCGATGCGATTGCCGCCGAGAAGTCGCAGCTCGATCAAGAGATCAATACTACTCGCTCGCAAAACGCCGATCTGGAAGGTCGCCTGCAAGAAGAGAAAATGCGGGCCGACGAGTTGACCAGCAAGCTACAGCTCGCCGAACAGCAGCGCGACGAAGCCAATGCCCGACTCTCGGAAAGTGATTCGGAGCAAGGGCAACAAATCGCCCAGCTGCAAACGCAATTGCAGTCCGCTCAGGCTTCGGTCAATGGAATCGAAGAAGAACGTCAGAAGCTGGCCGAACAGGTCAAGCAGTTGGAAGGGCAGATCGAATCGCTCAATGCCGCCGCGGCCGATAGCAACCAACTGCAGACGCAGCTGCAGGAAGCCCAGGCCTCGGTCAGTGGCCTGGAAGCCGAACGTCAAAAGCTTTCCGAGCAGGTCCAACAGCTCGAAGGGCAGATCGAAACACTCAACGCCGCCGCCGCGGATAGCAGCCAACTGGAAGCCCAGCAAGCCGAGTTCAAGAAGACGCTCGATGCCAAAGAGCAGCAGCTTTCAGCCCTGCAAGAACAGGTCAAAGCAATCGAAAGCGAACGCGATCAGGCCCGCAGCGAGCTGGAAAACTCGCACGAGTCGCACGAAGCCCTGGCCCACCTGGAGCAAGAGCTTGAGCACCTCAAGCACGAGCGGGATGAGCTGGCCGAAAAGCTCGAGAAGCGTCAGAGCGAGCATGGCGAGCTGAGCGATTCGCAAGAACAATTGCGAGCCGAAAACGAGTCGCTCAAGAAACAGATCGACGAAGCGCAAGGGGAACTCGAAAGCCAGTTGGCGGCATCGCAGGTTGCCTTGTCGCAGGCCCGTTCCGATCACGAACAAAGCCGCGAACAAGTCGGCAGCTTACGTCGTCAGGTCGAATCGCTACAAGAAGAGACAGTCAAGCTTCGCGAGGAAAACGAGTCACTCAAAACCGATGGTGGCGGCGGTGCCGATGACGAAGCGTTCGCCCAGCTTCGCCAGGAGCGGGACTCGCTGCTGGACAAGGTTAGCGATCTCAAGCATCAAATCGAATCCGGCGAACTGCCCGATGACGAACGCGTGCAGTCGTTGGAAAGTCGCTTGAAACTGACCCTGGACGATTTGAAAGATCTCAAGAAAGAGAACGCCCAGCTGGCCAAGGATCTCGAGAAGGCGAAGAAGTCAGGCGGAACAGTCGTCGACGATTCAGGCAGCGACTGGGAAGCAACCAAACGCCGCATGCTGGCCCAGCTGGAAGCCGAGTACAACGACAACGACGAGGAAGAGGCCGCCGAGAAGCTTTCGATTCAGGAAGCAATCGACAACGGTCACGCCGCTGTCCGGGCCAAGCAGCGTGAAATCGAGGAACTGCGCGAGCAGCTCGAACAACTAGAGTCGAGCAGCAACGACGCAGGCGTCGCTCACGGGGCCCATGCCATCGCCCAGATGCTGGATCAGGACGAACTGATCGCCCAGGAACGCGAGAACCTGAAGACGCTGCAAGAGCAGTGGAAAGAAAAGCTGCGGAAGGCCGAAGTCGATATTTCGGTCGAGCGAGCCAAAATTGCTCGCGATCGGGCAGAGCTCGAAGAAAAGATCAACCAGCTCGAGTCGGAAAAGGCCAGGCTATCCAAGGCCGCCCCGCCGAAACCAGGCAACGACAAAGCCGGCAAAGGGAATTGGCTATCGCGATTGGGCCTGAAAGACGGGGACTCGTAAGTGAGTCTTCTTATTCGTTTCTCTCGCCCCCGTCCTCGGGGGAGAGGGTTAAGAGCGGAAATGGGCTAGTAACCACGCTCTGAAATCGTAGGATGGTAAACTTTCCGTTGTTTTCCTTGGGAAGCAACTTCCGAGTGTTTTCACCTCGTGTTGTATGTCAAAGTTTACGCATCACATTTTTGTCTGTAATAAATGCAAGCCTCCCAAGCATCTACGGGATGGGAAGCACGACTCTGCCAAACTGCGGGCTGCCCTCAAAAAAGAGATCAAAAGCCTGGGATTGAAAGCCCAGGTTCGTGCCAACGACTCTGGTTGTCTCGATCAATGCGATGACGGTCAGGTTGTGGTGATCTATCCCCAGGCCATCTGGTACGGTGGTGTGACCGAGGGAGATGCCGAGCGAATCATTCACGAAACGATTCTCGGGGGAAAAGTTCTGGAAGATTTGCTGATCCCCAGCGAAAGACTGAGATGTGGCAAGGCCGCGAAGAATTGCGAACCAGAGTCTTCCGCACCTTCCCCTTCAAACTAGAGGCGATCATCCATGCGAATCGTAATTCTGGGTTCGGGAACGGTCGGTACGTGGATTGCGGACTTGCTTTGTCGCAATAACCATAGCGTGACGGTCGTCGAATCGAACGTCGATACGGTACGTATCATCAACGCGGAACTCGATATCCGTGCCATCCACGGCTCGGCATCGGAGTCGGCCATTCTGTTTCAAGCCGGGATTATCGGCTGCGATTTGTGCCTGGCAGTGACCGGCGACGACGAAGTGAACATCGTGGCCGCCAGCATGGCCAAAGCGATGGGGGCCCGACGCTGCGTGGCGCGTGTTTATGGCCGCGTGTTTCGCGACCTTAGTACGTTCGATTATCAGCGGCACTTTCGCATCGATCGCTTTTTGAGCCTCGAGCATCTTTCGGCGGTCGAGTTCGTCCGCGCGATTCGCTCGCCAGGCAGTGCGGTGCTCGAGAACTTTGCTCGCGGTGAACTCGAAGTCCAGGAAATCATTTGCGACGACGCGGCACCTGCCATCGGCAAGCCGCTCAAAGAAGTGAAGCTACCCAAGGGGGTGCGTGTTGGCACGATTCAGCGGCAAGGCAAAACCTGGATCGCCGGTGCAGGCAACTCGATCGAACTGGGCGACCACATCACGTTGATCGGCACGCGTGAAGAAATCGATTCGGTCAAATCGAAGTTCCAGGTCAAAGCTACACCGATCCGATCGGTGGTGATTGCCGGTGGTGGTGAAACCGGCCTGGCATTAGCTCGTATGCTGGAAGGTCAGCGTTACCATGTCACCCTCATGGAAGAGAACATGGAACGCTGCGAGTTCCTCTCGCGCTTGCTCGAATTCACGACGGTTGTTCACGCCGATGCGACCCGCCGGGCAATCCTGGAAGAGGAACGCGTCGGGAATATGGACGTCTTTGTGGCGTGTACCGGCGACGATGAAAACAATATCATGGCCTGTGTCGAGGCACGAGAAATTGGTGCTAAAGAGTGCATGGCTATTGTCCAGCGTCCTGACTACGCCAACGTGGTCGAGAAGCTGGGAATCAACCTGGCGGTGAGCCCTCGGAACGTGGTCGCTCGGCAAGTGCTGGGTTTGCTCAACAGCGGCCCCATCATTTCCAAGAAGAACCTGCCTGGCGGCGGCATCGCGATTGTCGAGTTCGAGGTCATGCCAGGCGTGGAAGCGACCGAGCACGTGATTGCCAACCTCAAGTTGCCGCCCCACTGTTTGATCGCGGCGATTATGAGTTCCGACTATGTCCGTGTCGCATCGGCCGACGATCGACTTACCCCCGGCGACACGGTGGTCGTATTGGTGGAAGAGTCGACCCTGGATGGGGTCGTCAAGTTGTTCGAAGATTAACCGTGGTCTGTTCGTTTCCCGTTTACGCATTCGTCCTGGCAACACCTAACTAGCAGCAACATGAATTACCGCCTGGTGTGCCGACTTCTGTCGATCGTCTGCCTGATTATCGGGGTGACGATGGTCTTCAGCCTGCCGTGGGCCTGGCCTACGATCGGGCATCGTACGGACGAGAACTTTCAACAGTTTGAAACACACGGATTTCTTGGGCTCGTTTATTCCATTCTGCTGAGCATCATTTGCTGGGCTGTCCTTTGGCGCATTGGACGCAACTCGAAGGGGGAACTCTATCGCCGCGAGGCGATGGCGGTCGTGGGGCTCAGCTGGCTGATCGCCACCATTCTGGGTGCGATGCCGTATGTTTTGTCCGGATCTTGCAACAAGCTGTCGGTGCGACTGTTCGAGTCGAACAAGCATGCGCCGCTGGTGTACCGCGACGTCGTTTCGCCCCTTTCCGAAGACCAGTACGCGTTGGTGCAGTCGCTGGTCGCTGCCGGAGCGCGGGGCCTCTCGAAAGAGAAACTGGCCCAGCAGTACGATGCCAAGGTCAAGCTGCTCACCAAGGGGGAAGCCCCCCAGCGACCGTTCGACGAGGTCTTCGACGAACTGCGCGAACTGCCGCACTGGCGTGGTGCGTTGATCGAGCCGGACGAAGATGAAGACGCCCCGCTGGATCGCCGCTATCACTATCGAGTTCGCGCCGTTTCGATGAGCATCGCCGATGCCATTTTCGAATCGCAATCAGGCTTCAGCACCACCGGAGCGACGGTGATTGCCGACCTGGAAGACCCGGTCAGCATCCCGCACTGCGTGTTGTTCTGGCGAAGCAGTACGCACTTTCTCGGCGGCTTGGGGATCATCGTGCTCTTCGTGGTCATCCTCGGGCAAGGCTCGGCAGGCAAGGCGCTCATGCGGAACGAAATGCCAGGTCCCAGCAAGGAAGGTTCGCATTCACGTATGCAGCATACGGCGTGGATGTTTGCCGGTTTGTACTGCGGGCTGAATCTTGTGCTGACCGTCCTTCTGTGGCTGCTGGGTATGAACTTCTTCGACGCGGTGTGCCATGCGTTCGGTACGCTCGCTACTGGTGGCTTCAGTACCTACAACGCCAGCCTGGGGCACTTTGTCCAGGCCGATCCGGTCAGTGGTGCCTGGATCGAGTACGTCGTGATCGTTTTCATGGTTTTGGCAGGCACCAATTTTACGCTGCTTTACTTCATGATGATTGGTCAGGCGTATCGCTTGATCGGTGACATCGAGTGGCGTTATTACATGGGCATCATCGTCGGTGTCACGATCGCCGTGATGACCTTTGGCATGTTCTACGATGACTTCATCATCGATCCCGAGACGTCGTTCGTTTCAGAGTTCCTCTACGCACTGCGGTACGGATTGTTTCAGGTGGTCTCGATCATCACGACAACCGGTTACGGCACGCATGACTTCGACCAATGGAATAGCTTTGGCCGCGGCGTTCTGTTTCTGTTGATGTTCGTCGGTGGCTGTGCAGGCAGTACGGGCGGTGGCTTGAAAGTGATTCGCCATATCTTGTTCCACAAGATCCTTTTTCTGCAGTTGGAAAAGTCGTATCACCCGACGGTCGTGCGTCCGCTGCGACTAGGCGGTAGGCCGGTGGATGATCCGGAACTGCAAACGAATATCTTGATTTACTTCTCGTTGATTCTCGTGCTGTTTGTTTTTGGTTGGTTGTCGGTCGTGACGCTCGAGCCGGACTCGACCTGGGGTGCGTCGGAAGAACACATTGAACACAAGCTGATCGACAGCGCTACGGCTGTCGCGGCCACGCTGAACAACGTGGGACCAGGCTTGGGGATTATCGGGGCGACGCAGAATTACGCGAACTTTACGTCGTGGACCAAGCTGCTGTTTACCGCGCTGATGATGATCGGACGACTGGAAATCTTTGCGGTATTGGTACTGTTTATGCCGCGATTCTGGCGTTCTCGTTAGAAATCGCCGGGCAAACGGGGTATCTTCGCCAAACACTTGCAAGGGGTACGAGCTAGAATTTAAATAGTGTCTTGCTCCAGCGCGCTTCTCGTGAGGATTACCCCAATGCGACTTCCCCTTTTTTTATTGTTCGTGGTGATTGGTCTATGCCCGACCGATGTTTTCGCCCAGCGACGTCCTCAGCAGCCGCCGAAGGAAGAGCCGCTGGAACTACCTACCGATCCACGCCTGGTCGATCTTCATCGCGAGTTCGTCACCAAGGCCGAGAAACTGGGTGATGAGTACGCACGCAAGAAGGATTGGGAAAAGGCCCGCGTCGTTTTCGGCGAAGTCCTCAAGCTGGTTCCCAACTACAAACCGGCTGTTGAAAAGTTGAAAGTGATCAACGGCGAGCTCTCGCATGCCAACAAAAAGGTCGTCACAATCGAAGCGAAAGAAGGCTGGCAAGACACCGGGATTGATGTCACCGAGGGGAGCCCAATCGCATTTCGCGCCGAAGGAATGTGGCTATTGGTTCACGAAAGTGATGCCAATGGCTTGGAGATACCCCGAGAAATCCGGGATTACAAACTCGGATCACTGATTGGGGTTGTTGCTAAATCGGCCACGCCTGATAAAGATACGGTCCCTTTCACCATCGGTACCCAGAAGCAAATGAACGTTCCTCAAACGGGTCGTTTGCTGCTCAAGATGCACGACGTGAACAACGAAGACAATCGTGGTCAGCTTCGCGTCGAGATCTCGGGCAACTTCTAGTCTGTAAAGAGGACCTCCATTGACCAGTGATACCGCGCCACGCCCGACCTTGGCAGCCAGGATCGGATTGTGGTTGGGCCCCGCATTCGCGCTTACCCTGTGGTTGTCGCCTGGGCTGGGGTATTACCTGGATCCTCAACAGCCGCAGCTCAATGCCATCGCTGGAGCATTCGTCTGGATGGGTGTCTGGTGGCTGACCGAAGCGGCCCCACTCGCCGCGACGTCGTTACTGCCACTGGTATTGTTTCCGTTGCTGGGAATTCAGTCGGTCAAAGATGTTGCCGCCAGCTACGGCGATCAGAACGTGTTTCTGTTTCTCGGGGGTTTTCTGGTGGCCCTGGCCATCGAGCGTTCGGGGCTGCATCGCCGCGTGGCTCTTTCGATTGTGTACGTCATGGGAGACAACCCGGCGAAGCTGCTATTGGGGTTTATGGTCGCGACAGGGCTGATGTCGATGTGGATCTCGAACACTGCCACGACGCTGCTCATGTTGCCGATTGCCGGAAGTATTCTGGCCGTGGCCGATATGCGGCTG
The DNA here is from genome assembly GCF_002967715.1 of Blastopirellula marina. NCBI lineage: Bacteria > Pseudomonadati > Planctomycetota > Planctomycetia > Pirellulales > Pirellulaceae > Blastopirellula > Blastopirellula marina. Next base: position 192,632 of record NZ_PUIA01000051.1, on the reverse strand, counting down.
ACCGATCCCGCTGCTCGGCGGAACTTGGGAATTGGCTTGATGCTGGGCATTGCCTATGCGGCCAGTATTGGCGGCGTGGCCACGCTGGTCGGTACGCCGCCGAACATCGCGTTCTCCTCGTTCTATAGCCAAAACTATCCAGATCTGCCGCAGATTTCGTTTCTGTCGTGGATGCTGATGGCCCTCCCCTTCTCGCTGGTCTTCATGCTGATCACGTGGGGTGTACTGGCCTATATGCTTTTCCCGGTGCAAAGCTCCGATTCGCTCGGCGGACGAACGGTGATCGCCGACGAACTGCATAAGCTCGGACCAATTCACGCTGGAGAATGGCGTTCGGGCATCATCTTCTTCGCTACCGCTTTGCTGTGGATCTTACGAGAGCCGGTCGAGGGCTGGGGCTGGGGAATTTATTTCGTCGACGAAAACGGGCACACGTTCGTCAGCGATGCCACCACTGCTATGGCGATGGCCATCCTGTGCTTCGTCATCCCGCGCGGCGGCAAAGAGCACGGACCGCTGCTCGATTGGGGCACGACCGTAAAGGTGCCGTGGGGGGTGCTGCTGCTGTTTGGCGGCGGTATTGCTTTGGCCCAGGCCGTGAACGCCTCGAAGTTCGACCTTTACCTCGGGTCGCACATGGCCAATGTGATGAGCAATATGTCGGAATCGATGATGGTCATCGTGACGGCGACCGGCATGGTATGGTTGACCGAGTTCACCTCGAACCTGGCCAGCGTACAGACGTTTAACCCTGTGCTGGGCAGTGCCTCGCAGGAACTGGGTGTTCCGCCGCTATTGCTGCTGGTGCCTGCGACCCTGGCGGCAAGCTGTGCATTCATGATGCCGGTGGCCACGCCACCTAACGCAATCGTTTACGGCTCTGGCAGGGTGCCGATTGGCAGCATGATCAAGGCCGGGATTGTGCTGAACATCCTCTCGATCATTCTTGTTTCCGCCACGGTGTTGTTGCTGGGGCGGATGTTGATCTGACGACCCACAAAAAAGGAAGACTGACTGGCAGTCTTCCTTCTGGTGAATTCTGCGGGCAATCGCTTATTTCGATCGGCCGAAGGGGAACGAACTGACCACTGGGGGCAGATAGCTCGACATATAGTATGCCTTGGGGGCCGACATTTCGAGTAACTTGTCGTAGCTCAGGGCCTGGTTCTGGGCGAGCCCCAGGTCGAACAACGCAGCAGGCTGTTCGTAGGTGACCACGCGGGTCTTCTTGGGGTCGATGTCGGCTAGTTCGGCGACCCGGTCGATGGCTTCTTCGATGAAGCCGATCTGGTCGACCAGTCCGTTATCCAGGGCCTGGTTGGCGGTGAAGATTTCGCCGGTGGCCAGGACATCGAGCTTTTCGGGGTCCTTCTCAAACGCTGGGCGTCCCTCTTTGACGATGTCTTTGAAACGCGTGAAGGCCTGGTTCACGTATTCCTGCAAGATCTCACGATGCTCTTCTGACATTTCACGGGTCATGGTCAGCATTTGCTTACGTGGGTGGCTCATGATCGAGTCGTCTTCGATGTTGTACTCTTTCATCAAACCGGCGACGTTGTAGTGTGGAATGATCACACCAATCGAACCGGTGGTGGTGGTCGGTTCGGCGAAGATCGAATTTTCTTCATCTTCGACCGCCATCGCTACGTAGTAACCACCAGAAGTCGCCATCGCACCCATGCTGACAACCAGCGGAATGTCGCGTTCTTCTTTGAGCTTCTTCAAGTGATGCAGGATGTAGTCGGAACCGGTCACGGTGCCGCCAGGCGAGTCAACGCGAACGACGACCGCTTTCACGTCTTTGTCTTCACGCACCAGGTCGATCTGTTTGCGGACGTAACCATGCCCTTCCATGATGACTCCGGTGACGTTGATCACGGCGATCTTATCGCTGGCCGTTTTGCTGCCTGCGAAGAATTTTTCGGAGACCCCTTCGGTGGTGTTGTAGTAGCTGGCCGAGCTGATCATCAGGCCCAGGATGATCGGCACGCAAAAGAACAGCCCCAGCCAGCCAATCGCTGCGGCGATTCGCCACAAAATGCTGCCGTGGTGGTGGTTCTGGATGATGATCGGCTGAGGCTGGTTATGAATCGGTTGGACCATGTCCGAGGAATCTTGATTGGCCATATTGTGTAGGTCCTGCCTTGTTGAATGAGGAATCGACTTCAAAGACCTGCGCCAAAGGGGGACCACAGGCACTGATATTCTACGTTCCGGTGGTCTCGTGGCAATTTGAGGGGGCAAAACTACCGGCAATTGAGGCAATTTGCGACCGGTTGGGAGTCTGGTGTTGTCAAATTGCCCCTAATACCGGTAAGCTACGCCGGATTGTAACGGATCTGCGTTTATCCCAATCGGAACATCCCCAGGCAAGCTAAAGGAGTGGAGCCGTGTTCGTTTCCGCGTCGACCGAGTGTTTTCCCGAGTTACCCCTGCGTGAGTGCATGGAAAAGCTGGTCGATTTAGAGTTCAGCGCCGTCGATATGACGCTGGACGAAAACAGCGAGCATCTGCGCCCTTCTGATGTGGTTAACAACCTGCAGCGCGCGATCGACATTTGTCACGACACGCAGCGGTTGGTGATTTCCAATTTTCGCTTACTTTCCAGCGCCCAGGGAAATGATCGTTACGTCGAGTACGAAGCGATCTGCAAGTTGGCCAAAGCGGTCAAGGTTGCTTCGATCACCGTCCCCAGCGGTGAGTTTGGTACCCCCTTCAACGAAGAGGTTGAACACCTGCGCGAGCTAGTCGCGATTTCCGCCACCGAAGGGATTGTCACCAGCATGCACACGCACGTCGGCTGCTTGTCGCAAGACTGCGACACGATCCAGGTCCTGTGCGACAACGTGAAAGGCCTCGGCATTACGCTCGATCCGAGCCACTTCATCTGCCGCGAGGACGGCGTGAAGAGCTACGACAAGGTGCTGAAGTACGTCCGTCACGTCTATCTTCGCGATACCAGCAAAAGCGAAATGCACGTCCGCGTCGGCCAAGGCGAAGTCGAATACGGCCGCCTGATCCAACAGCTCGAACAAATCGGCTACAAACGAGCCCTCACGGTGCATATGCCGCCGCTGCCAGATACCGACCAGATGGCAGAAATGCGAAAGATCCGCCTGCTGCTGGAAAGCTTGCTGTAAGAGCGAGTTTTCGATCTCCCCTGCCCCGTCGTAGCCCTGCAATACTCGACGCGCGCACAAATCCGATCCCCTCGCCCCGGCGGGGAGAGAGTGAGGGTGTGTTTCGCCAGCAGGCATTCCAATGGAAAACGTAGGAAGCGAACAGCGCAGCCAGTCGCACCAGATACAACGCTAACCCGCGGCCTTTGAGATGGAGATCGCATTTGTTGCGGTCCATTATGGCAACGCCATGTTCGCGCGCAATCTTCTTCTCGCCAGCCCCAAAGGGGCGACCGTTCATAGCCAGGAGTGGAAACCCCTGGTACCCGTGCCACCAACAACGAGTCCCAAGCCCCAAAGGGGTGGCCGAGTGTGCGCGCACCGGTTCGGCCGCCCTTTCAGGGCTTAAGATGTTTTTGATTCGATCGCTTTCCAGGGGCTGCCGCCCCTGGCTATTAGCGGTCGCTCCGTTGGAGCTGACATGTCACGGCGGGCCGCGTTCGTTGGCATGAGGCGTTTCGTGTTTAAACTCGACGGTCGGCTCGTCGATCGGCTTGGCAGATGACGCGTGAACCAACTCGCCAGATGAAACGTTGCTCAACGTTTCGGACGACACACCAGACGATTCCCCGGGTGCCACGTCCAAGTCTGCTTGGGCGTGCGGAGCGCCGGTTCGCAGTTCGCTCGCATTACATGTCGGGGCGTTCGCATTCGCTTCACTTAGCAAACGTGTTGCCGTTAGCGCCACTTGTCGTGGTTGCGTTTTGAAGGGCTGGAGTTCCGGGTTCAACTCGAACAACTCTTGTTCCAACCGATCCAACTCGACTTGCTTCGCGCAGATCTCGCCCTGCAGTTGCCTGTCGAGTTTCTGCAATCGGTAATAGGTCCACGCATAGAGCCTGGCCAACTCGTACGTCCACGCCTCTTCGGGCGGGCGTTTCATGCGCCGCAGTTGCCATTCCCGTTCGCGCGTATTGTCGTCGCGTTCACGGGGTGCTCGGTACGCAGGGGTCTTTCGCGGTTTCTTTGCCTGGGGGACGACCCAGGGAGGTCGCATGTCGGGGAACTGGTGGGCGGCGACTTCGGGATCGATCGGTTCGACGAGCGGGTCGGCCCGGTACGTTAGCCGGTTGGGGTCTGGCACGTAGACGAACGGTTCCGGCGGCGGTTCTTCCTCTTGCGGAGGTTTGTGATCGCCCCGTTCTTCGGCCTCTTGCCGGGCAATCATTTCTTCCAGGGCCGCGCACGTTCGCCGCGGGTCCCCTTTGGGGGAGACCCGGACCTGGTTGGCCTGTTGGAAGATGGTCATCTCTTCGATCGGGCGATCGGGGATGACCATCAGGACTTCGCCACAGCAGGGGCAGATCAGGCGGTTCCCATCGCGCACGGCAACCTGCGGAGTCTGGCTGTGATGGCCGGCTCCGTGTTGTTCAGGTTGTTGTTCGGGATGGGACATTTTTCTTGTGGGTCGAGTGAAAACGGTGTTCGCACGCCCAAGCAGACTTGAGGGTGGTACCCGGGGGATCTGTTTCCCGGTCCTGGATTCGAGGGGGAATCGCAGGGGTTTCCCTAAGATATGTGAACATGTGTATACATGTCAAATGTTTGGGGGAGATTTTTTGGAAGATAGTTTTTGTGTGCTCTTATCCGCGTAGATCTGCGTCATCCGCGGTTGTCTTCTCTTGAATTTGAAAGCGTGTCCCTGGTTCGCCCTTCACCCTGGCCCTCTTCCCGGCGGGGCGAGAGGACGGGAGGTTGTTGGCTGCTATTTAAGGAGAGGGGCAAGAGTGCTATAGCGCTGCGTCTATGGCGGCTAGGGCTTCGCCGCAACTGTCGGGGATGAGCATGTCGGCGATGGTGTCGAGGCCCGTTTCGTCTCGGTTGATGATGACCAGCTTGGCTCCACTGCGTTTGCCTGCTTCGGGCAGGCCTGCGGCTGGGTAGACGACCAGGGACGAACCGACGGTGATTACCAGGTCGGCGTCCAGGCACCACTGGTGCGCGCGGTTGAGGACCAACTCGGGTAAGGCTTGTCCGAACGAGACCGTCGCGTGCTTCAGCCGTCCGTCGCCACACTGTGGACAAAGGGGGACTTCGTTGGTAGCGCGAAACTGTTCGACCAGTGGATCGACGGGCGAACGCCAGTTGCAGTCCAGGCAGGTCACTTCACGCGCGGTGCCGTGCAGTTCGAGCACATCGCGGCTGCCAGCGATCTGATGCAGGCCATCGATGTTCTGTGTGATCACGCCGCGGATGCGTCCTTGCTCTTCCCACTTGGCGATCGTTTGATGGCCGATGTTGGGGCTGGCGGCGGCAAACTCAACGTGGGCTTCGCTCTTTTGCGTCCAGTATTCATGGCGTGCGTCGGCGGAACGACAGAACTCGTCGAAGTAGACGGTGCGATACTTCGACCAGACACCTCCTGGCGAACGAAAGTCTGGGATGCCACTTTCGGTGCTGATTCCGGCACCTGTGAACACAACGGCCGATTTCGCGCGGCGAAGCCAGTTAGCGGTCAGCTCAATTCCGGATGACATGCGTGTTTCCCCAAAAAAGTGGATTCAATTGGCTCATCGTACCGTCGATCGGTGGGGGAAGACTTGTATTTGCTATAGAGTTATGGCATCTTCAACGAAATCTTTCTTGAAGAAAAGAAAGCTTTTCGTATGACTCCCCTGCCCTGCCCCAGCTAGTCGAGATCCCCGGAATGACTCCGTTTGATATCTCTCTCTTCGCTCAATCCGCGATCACGCCCAACCAATATTCCTTGCTTTGTCTGTTTGTGGGCATGGCGACCGTTCTCGGTCTGATCATCATCATGCGGGCCAATGCCTTTCTGGCACTGATCACCGCGGCGATGGTTGTCAGCTTGATGGCCGATGGCCCGATCCAAGACAAATTTGCGCGTGTTGCTTCGTCGTTTGGCGGAACGGCTGGCGGCGTCGGTATTGTGATTGCCTTGGCGGCGATCATTGGCAAATGCATGTTAGATAGTGGCGCGGCTGACCGCGTGGTTCGGGCTTTTATGTCAGTCTTTGGGGAAAGGCGTTCGCCGATCGCGCTGATGGGAAGCGGTTTCGTGCTGGCGGTGCCGGTCTTCTTCGATACGGTCTTCTACTTGCTTGTGCCGCTGGGTCGGTCGATGTTTCGCAAGACGCAGAAGAATTATTTGCTGTACGTGATGGCGATTGCCACCGGTGGTTGTATTACGCATACGCTGGTGCCGCCCACACCAGGTCCGCTGGTTGTGGCCGATCAGTTGAACGTTGATAAAGGCCTGATGATTTTGATCGGGGCGATGATCGCCTTTCCGGCCGCGTGTGCCGGGCTGTGGTTTTCGTCGTTCATGAACCGCTTGATGCCATTGCCGATGCGTCCGCTGGGAAGCGAGCCAGAACCGGAAGCGATTCCGGACGACAAGCTCCCTTCGCTGTGGATATCGCTGGCCCCGGTTTTGTTGCCGGTGATTTTGATTTCGACCAACACCGTGCTGACCACGATGGCCGACGCCGAACGTGCAGCGCAGCTGCGCGAGGGAGATATCGTCGACTGGACTGCATTTCGTGGGCGGATTCAAAGCGACGAAGCCGCTGATACCGAGAACAACTTCGGCAAGCATGTGTTGGCAACCATTCGCGGCAACGGACGGGATGAAGAACGAGTGCGCATTGCCGAGTTGCTACTGCAATCAGGCGATCTCAACGGCGAAGAGCAAAACGAACTTCGCGCGGGGCTGAATCGTTACCTGTTATTAGACAAGAGCTTTCCCAAGAACCGAGATGCGTTTCTGGGAATGAATCTTTCCAGCACGGCGATGTCGCTGGCTGGCTCGAACCCGGCCCGTATGGCACCGGTGACTGCCGAGCGGATGAACCGCGAAGTGTTGCAGTCGGCCTACGATGAGGACGTGGTTAAGCCTTACCAGTGGGGAACCCGGACGCGAGAAGCGGCCAACGTGACGTCGATGCTGGGAGATCCGAATTTCGCCCTGCTGATCTCGGCAATCATTGCCATGTGGACGTTGGCCGTGCAGCGGTCGTTGTCGCTGAAAGAGTTGGCTACTTCGGTCGAGGTCTCGCTGATGAGTGGTGGCTTGATCATCTTGATTACGGCCGCTGGTGGGGCGTTCGGTGCAATGCTGACGGTGGCGAACGTCGGGGAAGCGATTCAGAGCATGTTCCCGATCGGCTCGGACGCCGCTTCGGCCAAACTGCTGATTCTGTTCTTGGGCTTTGGCATTGCTTCGGTGTTGAAGATCGCCCAAGGCTCGAGCACCGTGGCGATGATCACCTCGAGCGGCATGCTGGTGAGCCTGGCCAACCCGGAAGTTCTCGGCTTTCACCCGGTATACCTGGCGGTCAGCATTGGGGCCGGGTCGCTGTTCGGATCTTGGATGAACGACAGCGGGTTCTGGATTTTCGCCAAGATGAGCGGTTTGACCGAAGTCGAGGCGCTCAAAACGTGGACTCCCCTTTTGATGGTACTGGGAGCCACAAGCTTTACGTGTGCGGTGCTAATGGCTATCGTTCTGCCGTTGGTATAGTTTGCCGAGACGGTTTAATCTCGCCATCAATGCTGGCACTTTCGGCCATTTTCAGCCGTTTTTGCCCCGAAAACGAACCTTTTGAGGGCCTCCTGCATACAATACAGTGCGATAGGAAGCCCAGAAGTAGGATCGGTTCAGGAAGTACCGCAGCGCCAGGAAGCGCGATCGACGCAAAACTCGAAATTAGGCTCAACCCGACTCACCGGAACCCGGAAGTCAGGCTGTAGCGTTTCTAGGGAAAATATCCCGCCAAAAAGGGTCGTCGATTTTTTGACCAGGGCATTTTCGTGATCTATAGTGGACTGGGTCGAAATGATGGCCCGTCCTTCACGAGATTTACTCCCCCCAGTTGCCGGTACTTCGACCCGCTGTCAGTCCACTCCATGTTCTCAATGGGACTGATGATTATCGCGTCGTAGCTGGTGACGTTGGACACTGGACGCTGCGACGGATCATGCACACAGTAAATAAATCAACCAAGTCGGCGATTGTTCTTTTGATCGCCCTGCTCTGTTTGGCTCCGGCGACTGTCTACAGTCAGGTCCGGATTCCCGACGAAGCTCGCATCGACGAGACCGCCGTTCGCGAAGTCATCGCTAATGGCGAACAACTCGAACGCCAAGGCCGTTGGGGCGAAGCACTTACCTTCTACGAAGATGCACTGCGGTTGCACGGTTTTGATTCCAGCGTGCAGCGAAAGGCGAACCTGGCTCGCCTGCACTATGATGTCGGCCGCCGTTATACCGACCAAAGCTTCATTCGCTCGGTCGAAACGATGTCGCGCGAAGATTCGCTGCGTCTGTACGACGAGGTTCTGCGTAAGGTCCAAGCCAGCTATGTCGATTCGCCCCGCTGGAGCGATATCAGTCGCGAAGGCGTCAAGCAGTTGGACGTGGCCCTGAAGGAAGACGTTTTCAACAGCAAAAACCTGAAGGACGTCGACCGCAACCGAATCGACCAGGTCCGACGCATGCTGAACGAAAACGTGAACTGGCAGAACGTCAGCTCGCCGCAGCAAGCCGTTGAAATGGCTAATTACGCCGCCGAACTAATGTGGCAAAACCTGGGCGTGAAGCCAACCGCAACGATTCTCGAATTCGCTTGTGGTACGGCTGCTTCGCTCGATCCTTATACCAGCTTCCTCACGCAAGATCAGCTGACCGAAGTTTACTCGCAGATCGAAGGTAACTTCGTCGGTCTGGGTGTCGAACTGAAAGCCGACTCGGGTAATCTGCTGATCGTGCATGCGATCGAAGGAAGCCCTGCTCATCAGTCGGGTATCCGTTCGGGCGACCGCATTATCGCCGTCGACGGTCACCAGTGCGAAGTGATTTCGACCGACAAAGCTGCCGACATGCTGAAGGGCCCGATCGGTTCGAGCGTCCGCGTGACCGTGGTCAGTCCGAATCAACCTGCCCGCGATATGATGGTTCGTCGCGATCGCGTGGAAGTGCCCAGCGTCGATAACATTCACATCATCGACAACGAGTCGAAGATCGGATACTTGAAGATTACGAGTTTCCAGAAGAACACCCCGGCCGATCTGAGCCAGGCAATGTGGAGGCTGCACCGCGATGGGATGCGAGCCCTGGTCGTCGACCTTCGCGGTAACCCAGGCGGTTTGCTGACGGCTGCCGTGGACATGGTCGACCTGTTCGTCGAACAAGGCACGATCGTCTCGACCCGCGGTCGTAACGCTCGGGAAGACTTCGATTACACCGCCCACATGCCAGGTACCTGGCGAGTGCCGCTGGTCGTGCTGATCGATGCGAACTCGGCTAGTGCCAGCGAAATCTTCGCCGGTGCGATTCGCGATCATCGCCGCGGAACGGTTGTCGGACAGCGTAGCTACGGCAAAGGCTCGGTGCAGGGGATCTTCCCGCTGGCAACCGCCGGAACGGGGCTTCGCCTGACCACGGCTAAGTTCTTCTCCCCCAGTGGCCGTGCAATCAGCCGCAACGGTGTGACTCCGGACGTTAACGTTCGCGTCGCTGGCAAGCCTGATCTTTCCGAAGTGAAAGCTGCCGTCGAGCAGGCCACTTCGCAAGCCGATCCTGTGGTGGATGCTGGCCTGGTTGCTGCCCGGCAACTGTTGGGTGTGCCTGGGTTGTCGACTCGCGTTCAAGACCAACGCTAACGCGATTGGCGCTGAAATGACTGCCACCCGTGGGGTGGCAGTGTCTGGTTGGCGACGTCTAAGCTGGCCGCTACGATTAATTGGGTTGGGTAAGCCACGCAGAATGTGGCTCAGCACTCTGCTCGTATGACTCGTGGCGAAGGCCTCGCATCTTGTTTTTCCAAAAGCTAGGGAAGTTCGTTGTTCGCTATCCCGTAGCCATCCTTTGCTTTTGGACGGTCTTAACTCTCGTAGCGGCTCTTCTGCCGCCGCACTGGAATGACGTGACGCTGGACGGAGACCTGGCCTTCTTACCGGCCGGGATGCCCAGCGTCGAGGCCGAACGACTCTTTCGTGAAGCCTTTCCCCATCGACAAGCCAAAAGCCAACTGGTGTTCGCCATCAGCCGGAAGGATCAGCCGCTGACCGAGGATGACCTGCGGCTCGCGGATAATATGGCCTCGCCGCTGCAAAACGCCCAAGGGGTGATGCTATATCGGGAAGCAATATCTGACGAAACGAACCAGCAAAAACAGCCAGATGGCAAGCTGCCGCCGCAGGTGCAGTATGCCATAGATGCATGGGACGAGTCGGCTCTGTTGGACCGCAAGAATTGGCAGCCGCTGTGGAACATGGCCTATGCGAACCAACAGGTTGGCGATGTCGACGAGGCGCAGCAGTACCAATATCAGGCCACGTTCATCCATCCGGAGCTGAAAGACGAAACATTGGGTCTGGTTCCAGAAAGTGTGTTCAACTGGAATCAGTTTGACGTTCTCACGCGGCACACGGAGATCCGCGGAGGCATGCTGACCAGCAAGAACGGCCACGCCGTGTTGATTGTCGTCGAGTCGCGGAACGAGTTCATGGCGACCGACAACATTCGCGTTCTGCAAGAGGCGACCCAGTACGTCGAAACGTGGCGCACGCGGGCCCAGGAAGCAGGGCTCACACATCTAGATATCGGCGTGACCGGTAACGCGGCGATTGGTGGTGAAATGCTCATGGCGGCGAAAGAAAGTATCGCCAATACCGAGCTTTACACGATTTTGTTGGTGATCATCATCCTGCTGTTGATCTATCGCACGCCGATGCTGTTGACGGTGCCGCTGCTTTCGATTGCGGTGTCGTTCATTATTTCGTCCTGGCTGGTTGCGCTGCTAACCCAGGTGCATCTGTTGCCAGGGATGGAATGGTTTGATTTCAAGGTCTTCAAGACGTCGCGTATCTTTATCGTCGTGATCTTGTTTGGGGCAGGGACCGACTTCTGCCTGTTTTTGATCGGACGTTACCGGGAGGAACTGGCTAACTGCCGCGATCACGACTCGGCAATTGCAAGGGCCTTGGCCGGGGTAGGGGAGGCCCTGACGGCCAGCGCGATGACAACCGTGGTCGGCCTGGGGATGATGTTTTTCGCCGACTTCGAGAAGTACCGCAATAGCGGACCGGCGATTGGGCTGTGTCTGTTGATCACGCTGCTGACCTGTTTGACCCTGGCTCCGGCGATCATGCGTTTCATGGGGCAGATCATGTTCTGGCCGTGGGGAGACACGCAGGCCTTCGTCGAGAAAAGCCGCCCTGTATCGGCTGGCTGGTGGGATCGTATTTCTCAATTGGTTTGCTCTCGACCTGGTCTTACGTTGACCGTCGTGGTGTTGCTGCTGGGGATCGTCGGGTTTCCCAGTCTTTACAAGCGAATTACGACCGGCAGGGCGGTGGAGGTCTCGTACGACTTGTTCGGTGATCTCGATGACGACCGCATGGCAAAGCAGACCGCCTTACGGATACGCGATTATTTTCCCTTGGGCGAAAGCGGTCCGCTGACGATTATGGCGATGAACTCTGCGGGCCAGTTTACGGAAACGGAAGGGCAGTCCATCACCAACCAGTTGGCCGAGACCATTTTCGAGACCGATTCCAAGGTCGAACGCGTCTTTACCATTGAGCAGCCGCTGGGCGATCGCCCAGCAAATTTCTCGGTCTCCTCGCGCGGTTTGAATAAGTGGACATTGAGAAAGCATCGCCGAACAAAGGAGTTTTTCCTGGCGCAAGACCCGGCACTGAGCGGCAAGATTACGTTATTTCGCGTGCTGACCGATCGCAATCCATTCTCGAACGATGCGATCAAACTGATGGACAACATCGAAGCTAACCTTCACGAAAAAATCGCCTTGCTTCCACCCCCGTGGAACGAAACGAAGATCTATATCCAAGGGACAACGCCGTCGATTCGCGATCTGATGAAGGTCACCACGCAGGATCAAAAGCGGATCGAGCTGGGGGTGATCGTGGCGGTGTTCTTCGTGCTGCTGGTGATTTTGCGGCGGCCGATGACATGCGCGTACATGATTCTCTCGGTGCTGTTCAGCTACTACGTGACGCTGGGAATCACAGAGCTCTTTTTCCGGACAGTCTACGCCGACACGTATCAAGCACTCGACTGGAAGGTACCGTTGTTTCTGTTCGTAATCCTGGCGGCTATCGGCCAGGATTACAACGTTTACCTGGCGACTCGCGTGTTTGAAGAACAGAAGAAGTTAGGGCAGCGTGAGGGTCTGCTGCGTGGCATGGTGACGACCGGGGGAATCATTACCAGTTGCGGCCTGGTGATGGCCGGTACGTTTGCATCGATGTGCATGGGAACCTTGCTGGGGGTGATCGAAATTGGATTTGCCCTGACAGTGGGTGTATTGCTCGATACGTTCGTCGTCCGCACGATCATGCTCCCGTGTTTTCTTGCCCTGATGAATCGTTTTTCCCGCGAAGAACCGCAAGCACTGGCAGGCCAGCCGCCGGAAGAAAATCTTCCGGTCTAATTGAATCGCGGCAGTGAAATCGCCATATTGAGGTTGCCTGCAGGAATCGTGACGCCACTTAGCTCGGATAGGTGGTAACTGGTGTCTCGGTTCCCGTTTTGACCGCCCAGCGTCACCATCGATTTAAAAGGGAGCCCCAAGCATGACGCCCAAAGAAGTCTTAGCCCTGTGCCGTGAGAATGACGTGAAAGCGGTCGATTTCCGCTTCATGGATTTCCCCGGTTTGTGGCAGCATTTCACCATTCCGGTGAACCACCTCAGCGAAGATACGTTTGAAGATGGCCTCGGTTTCGATGGCTCCAGCATCCGCGGCTGGCAGGCAATCAACGAGAGCGACATGCTGGTGGTGCCGCAGCCGGATACGGCCTTCGTCGATCCGTTCACGCAACTGCCGACACTGGTTTTGATTTGCAATATTCAAGACCCAATCACGCGCGAAGACTATTCCCGCGACCCGCGAAACGTCTGCCGTAAAGCTGCCAACTACCTGAAGAGCACTGGCATCGCCGATACGTGTTTCATCGGCCCGGAAGCCGAGTTCTTCGTCTTCGATGACGTCCGCTTCGACCAACGCCCTCAGCACGGTTTCTACTACATCGATAGCGTGGAAGGGGAGTGGAACCGCGGCCGCGACGAAGGGCCGAACCTCGGTTACAAGTTGCGTCACAAGGAAGGTTACTTCCCGGTGCCGCCTGCTGATTCGCTGATGGATCTGCGTAACGAAATGATGCAGACCATGATCGAATGTGGCTTGAACGTCGAAGCGCAGCACCACGAAGTTTCGACCGCCGGTCAGTGCGAAATCGACATGCGGTTCAATGAAATGGTGAAGATGGCGGACGATTTGTTGATTTACAAATACGTGATCAAGAACGTCGCTAAGCGAAACAACCGAACGGCGACCTTCATGCCTAAACCGGTCTTCAGCGACAACGGTTCCGGCATGCATACACACTTCTCGTTCTGGAAAGATAACGAACCGCTGTTCGCAGGCAGCGGCTACGCAGGCCTTAGCGAGACGGCTTTGTACGCGATTGGTGGTTTGCTGAAACATGCTCCGGCGGTGCTGGCGTTCACTAACCCCACAACCAACAGCTACAAGCGACTGGTCCCAGGCTACGAAGCCCCTGTGAACCTGGCATACTCGCAGCGGAATCGCTCGGCATCTTGCCGTATTCCGATGTACAGCCCCAGCCCGAAGGCCAAGCGGGTTGAATTCCGTTGCCCTGATCCGACCTGTAATCCCTACCTGGCGTTCGCCGCGATTACCATGGCCGCGATCGACGGGATTCAGAATAAGATCGATCCCGGTCAGCCACTGGACAAGGACATCTACGACTTGCCACCCGAAGAAGCGGCCGCCGTGCCGAAGACACCAGGCTCGCTCGACGAGGCCTTGGACGCCCTGGCAGCCGATCACGAGTTCCTATTGCGCGGCGACGTCTTCACCAAGGACGTGATCGAAACGTGGATCGAGTACAAGCGAAAGAACGAAGCCGACGCGATTCGTCTGCGTCCGCATCCTTATGAGTTCTGCTTGTATTACGACATCTAGCAGAGGTTTTACGTTTAAAAATGAGTGCCCGCGACTTCCAGTTAAGTGTGGGCACTCAGCCTTTCTTGACTAGGGCCGAGCGGGCAATCATTCATGAAATTCGTTGTCTTGCCGAATGATGACTTTACGGTCGAATATCACAAAGCATTTGAAAAGATTGACCTGCCGACCGATGACGACGAGGAGAGATTTCAAGATGAAATATCTCGAATTCAAGAGGGAATTGAGTCGGCTCTAGGAAGCAGATGGCAAGTAGGAGAAGACTTCGGAGTCGGCAGTGACTTCGACGATTGTTATCACGTGTGCGGCGGGATCTACAATGATACGATTCTCAGCGAAGAATACGTCCGTACTGTAATAGAGACCCTTCAGAAATATGATCCCAATGGTGTGTGGACCTATCACACCTCCTGCGAGTTTCCGCCTGCGGAAGGCACGGACGAGAACTGGTGGTTTGGTGAAATGTTCTTCCGTGCCGGGATTTGCTACATCAACGGTGAACGGTTTCCTAAGCCGCGACGTGAGCAGCTCGGATGCCGAGAATAGATCCCTCAACCTAACCCTCTCCCTTCTAAGGGAGAGGGGGTCCGGAAGGGTGATAACCGCCAATCGTTTGGGCGATGTTCTCTGGGGTTACCGGTGAGATGACCCCTTTCTCAGTGATGATCCCGGCGATCAGTTCGGCTGGGGTCACGTCGAACGCTGGGTTGTAGACCTGGACGTTTTCCGGGGCCGTCTGCTTGCCCATGCCGTGGATGATCTCAACGGCGTCGCGCTGTTCGATGGGGATGCCATCGCCATTGGGAAGCGTGAGATCGAACGTGCTGATCGGTGCGGCGATGTAGAACGGAATGCCGTGGGCTTTGGCCAGCAGGGCCACGCCGTACGTGCCGATCTTGTTGGCCGAATCCCCGTTGGCGGCGATGCGATCCGCGCCGGTGATCACGGCGTTTACGCGTCCTTCTTTCATAACCTGGGCGGCCATGTTGTCGCAGATGAGCGTGGCGGGAATTTCACGCTGTACCAGTTCCCACGCGGTGAGACGCGAGCCTTGCAGTAGCGGTCGTGTTTCGTCGACGTAGACGTGGATGGCCTTTCCTTGATCGTGGCAGGTAAACATGACTGCCAGGGCCGTGCCGTAGTCGGCCGTGGCCAGGCCGCCAGCGTTACAGTGGGTGAGGATCCCGTTGCCGGACTGGATGAGCTCGGAGCCATGGCGACCGATGGCGCGGCAGACCTGGCGATCGTCTTCATGGATGAAGCGTGCTTCGGCCAGCAGAGCCTGATGGATCTCGGCGGGGGATTTGCCTGCGGCTTTCTCGGCGGCGTAGGTGGCCTTCAAGCGATCGAGGGCCCAGAACAAGTTGACCGCGGTAGGGCGGCTGCCTGCCAGGTATTCGACCACTTCGTGGAAGCGGGCCTCGAACTCTTCCGGCGACGCTTCGGTGGCCGTTTGTAGTCCGACGATCACCCCGTACCCGGCAGCGATGCCAATGGCCGGTGCTCCCCGGACTCGCAGCATCTTGATGGCTTCCCACACGGTTTCGACATCGCGGCATTCGACGTGAACCAGGTCGACCGGCAACTTGGTTTGATCGATCAGAACGAGATGGCCGTCCGCTTCCCCGACAAAACGAATCGGATCGGGGGCAGTCGTTTGAGGTGAGGAAGTGCTCATGTCTAAACAGTCAGGGGGTGGTAGGGGAGATCGAAGGTACCGGCAACTGCCTGGTTGGTAACTTTGCCGGAGTGGATATTCAGGGCGGTAAGAAGCTCTGGCGAGGCGGCCAGCGACTTCTCGATTCCCTCGTTCGCCAGGCGAAGTGCCCAGGGGAGGGTGACGTTGCACAAGGCGAATGTGCTGGTGCGTCCCACGGCACCTGGCATGTTGGCGACGCAGTAGTGTAGCACGTCGTCGACCAGGTAGGTGGGATCGCTGTGGGAAGTTGGTTTCGAGGTTTCGATGCAGCCACCTTGGTCGACGGCGACGTCGATGATCACGCTGCCAGGCTTCATGTGCTTGAGGTCTTCACGTGATACCAGCATGGGGGCTTTCGCCCCAGGAATCAACACGGCCCCAATCACCAGGTCGGCCAGTTGCAGTTGGTGGCGAATCACGTGACGATCGCTGAACAGCACGTTGACATTCGGGGGCATCACGTCATCGAGGTAACGCAAACGGTCCATGTTGATATCGAGAATGTTGACGTCGGCGTTGAAGCCAGCGGCGATCTTGGCGGCGTTCGCCCCCACGATACCACCACCGAGGATCGTGATATGTGCCGGGGCAACGCCTGGCACACCGCCCAGGAGGATACCTTGACCCATCTGCGGTTTTTCCAGGTACTTAGCCCCTTCCTGGATGCTCATCCGCCCGGCGACTTCGCTCATGGGGGTGAGTAGTGGCAGGGTACCGCGGCGATCACGAAGTGTTTCGTAGGCCAGGCAGATCGAACCGGAATCGATCATTCCTTGCGTCAACTCGCGACTGGCGGCGAAGTGGAAGTAGGTGAAGACGATCTGGCCGGGTCGGATCAGCGGGAACTCTTCTGGCTGAGGCTCTTTGACCTTGAGGATCATATCAGCCTGGGCGAAGACTGCCGCAGGCGAGTCGACCAGCTGAGCGCCTGCTTCCAGGTATTGCTCGTTGGTTAAGCCTGAGCCAATCCCGGCGTCTTTCTCGATGATGACGGTATGCCCGGCGCGAACCAGTTCCTCGGCACCGACCGGCAAAATGGCGATGCGGTACTCGTCTTTTTTAATTTCCTTGGGAATGCCAACGATCATCTGGTTGTCCCTACGTGTGTTTCAACAGGCGGTGTGCGATGCGCAAATGGATAAGAGGGGCACTCGCTATTGAAACATGTCCACGCAGATGTGGACATGGCACTCCACGTACGAAATTACGAGAAATCTCGCCAAGGTTTCCTAACTAAAAGAAGCGATTTGCCCCGCAGCGGGTCAGGCTTCTTCGTTGGCGTCGTCGTACTGTTCGACAATCGAGCTGTCGCCCGCTTCGTCGATTTCCGGCAGGAATTCATCGGAATGCTCGGAGTCGTCGTCTGCCTTGCCGACTTTACCGAAATCGTCCCGTTCGTCTGCGGACTCACGCTTCTTCAGGTAAAGCTTGATTGGGACTTCCGGGAAGGGGACCGCATCGCGGAACGAAGAGATCAAGTATCGCTGATAGCTCTGCGAAAATGCCTTGGGCATATTCACCATCAGCACGAAGGTTGGAGGTTGCACCCCAACTTGCGTGGCGTAGTAGATCTTCGGCTTACGATTTTTATGCAGTGGTGGCGGATGGTGGGCCACAATCTCTTTCAAGATCCGGTTCAGTTCGCCGGTGCTGATGCGTGACAGCGATTGCTTGTACAGCATCTGGGCGTGATTAAGCAGCGTTTTGACGTTCTTGCCCGTTTTGCCGGTGATAAATGCAATCGGCACGTGCGACATCATGGGGAACGTCTCGTGCAGGTACGTCGCCCAACGCTCGGTTGGCATCTGGGTGTTGTACAGGTCCCACTTATTGACCACGAAGATGCACGGCTTGAACTCGTCGCTGATATAGCGGACCAGTTGCTTGTCGACCTTGCTGATCTGCTGCGAGGCGTCGAAGAACATCAGCGTCATGTCGGCATGGCGGATGCTGCGCTCGGCACGGTGGGTGCTGTAGTAGTCTATGTCGGTCTTTACGCTCACCCGGCGACGGAGGCCAGGCGTATCGATCGCGACGAACGACTTACCGTCCATCTCGAAGCGAACGTCGACGCTGTCTCGGGTCGTACCGGCAACTTCGCTGACGATCATGCGTTCGGCCTGGGCAAGCGTATTGACGAAGGTGCTCTTGCCGACATTTCGTCGACCGACGATGGCGACCTTCATTTCATGCTCGCCTTCGGAATCTTGCGAAGCTTCCGTGTCCGGCAGGCGATCGGCGATCACATCGAGCAGGTCGGTCTTGTTGCGATTTTGCAGGGTGCTGACGGCAACCAGTTTGCCGCGACCGAGCCGATAGAACTGGTCGGCTTCGACATCCATGTGCGGTGCGTCAGCTTTGTTGGCGACCAGCACGACCGGTTTGTCGATCTTTCGTAGACGCTGTGCGACTTTTTGATCCAACGGAAGCATGCCGCTGCGAACATCGACGACGAACAGGATGACATCGGCCGAGTCGATGGCGATTTGGATCTGGCGTTCGATTTCGTCGGTAAGATTATCGACGTCATTCACGCCAATACCGCCGGTATCAACGATCTCGAAGAAGCGTTCGTTCCACTTCTGGAGATGGACCATACGGTCTCGGGTGACGCCTGCGACGTCGTCGACAATGGCCAGCCGTCGCCCGGCAAGCCAGTTAAAGATGCTGGATTTACCGACGTTCGGGCGACCGATGATAACTACTTGGGGTACCGCCATAGGGGCAGAATTCAATCAGGGGTGCGAGTATGGATGACAGGAAAGCATGAATTACTTACCCTAATATGGATTAACTTCATTTTACGTGCTAGGTCTCGCCTGAGTAAGGGAAAACTTCTTAGCGTTCCCATTCCTGCGTGAATTCTCAGTACCCAGCGACAAATCCAACTCCGCAGCATCCGGCATGGACGAGCCTGAAATTCGCCGAGTTCTTCTTCAACAGGCCCAGGCCTGGCGCTCGTCCGGTGTGCAGTTTCTTGCCAGGCAAGCGGCACTTGAGCTACCCAGCACGCCCGTCGCATCACCCCCAAACGAACCGGAAATGCCTGTAACGCAAGGAGTCAGCGAGATGCCCAAGCCGAAGAAGACGGAGACTATTTCCGCGGCAAAACCCGCGGTCAAACCTGCTGCGATGCCGGTGCTTCCGAGTTCTTCCGACGAGCCATGGCCAGCGGCGTATGCCAAGCTTTCGGCGGCGAAGCGGCAGGAAGAACTCGATCAGCTTCGAGCAACCGTGGCAGGATGTACGCTTTGCGCAGAATTGGCGAAAACGCGCACGCAGACGGTCTTTGGCGTGGGAAGCCCGAAAGCCCGGATCGCATTTTTCGGCGAAGCTCCCGGAGCGGACGAGGATCGTCTGGGTGAACCATTCGTGGGGCGAGCAGGTAAATTGCTGACGCAGATCATCGAGGCATGCACATTCCAGCGAGAGGACGTGTACATCCTCAACACGCTCAAATGTCGTCCGCCTGGGAATCGGAATCCCACCACTGAAGAAAACGAGAACTGCCGTCCCTACTTTGAGAGACAGTTAGAAATCGTCCAGCCAGAGTACATCGTGTGCCTGGGAAGATTTGCGATTTCGAACCTGCTTCAGTCAACGGCCCCGATCGGTAAGCTACGCGGCCAGTTTCATCCATACCGTGGCAGCAAGGTGGTTGTGACGTACCACCCGGCGTATTTGCTGCGGAACCCTTCGGCAAAGAAGGATGTTTGGGAAGACATGAAGATGATGCTGAAGGACATGGGGGTCGCGATTCCCAAGCCTGCGAAGTAGCCCTGAATTACTGGGCTGCTTCGGTCTCGGCATCCGCTTCTTCAGGATCGAGCGGGTCTTTCAGCAGTTCGTGAATCAACTTTCGAAGTTCGCGAACTTTGACCGGCATCGTCATGATAGCCCGGTTTTCGCCCATTTGGGCGGCTTCACGGATCGCTGTCTGGCGTTCCTTAACGATCAAAATCGCCGGTTTATCCTTGGTGTGGATGTCTTCGGCAA
This sequence comes from Blastopirellula marina, assembly GCF_002967715.1. Lineage (NCBI taxonomy): Bacteria > Pseudomonadati > Planctomycetota > Planctomycetia > Pirellulales > Pirellulaceae > Blastopirellula > Blastopirellula marina. The sequence goes on along the minus strand of NZ_PUIA01000051.1, from coordinate 172,785 downwards.
ACTGGTTGAAGCCTTCCAAGGCAGCCTGGCCCATATCGATCGCGCTGAACACGATGATATCGGCCGGTGAGGTATCTTCGGCGAAACGGCTCAGCGCTCGCTGGGGATCGCTGATGACCAGGACGCGGTAGCCGTACTTCTTTAGGCGATCACGCAGGATATTCTGCATGTCCATGTTCGATTCGACGATCATGATCGTCTTGTTGTAGCCTTCAAACTGCTTGGCAATCCGGGCCTCGTTCTGAGCTTCAAGCTTTCCACGGATCTCACCAGCGGTGGAATCGTCGCCGAGTTCCAGCCGTTTGGCGGCCATTTTCAGGTCCATGAGCATTTGGCCGTTCGTTTGATAGCGTCGATCTGGATTCGTTTCCATCGCCTTCAAACAAACCGAAGCCACCGAACGCGGCAGGTCGGGAGCGACCTTGGCGATGGGCTCGATGTTCAGGTAACGGCTGGCGGCCAGACGCTTCTGCCGATCGCGCGTTTCGTACAGAGGAAGCACGCCGGTAAGCATGTGGTAGTAAATCGCTCCGGCGAAGTAGATGTCGCTGCGAGGGTCGTCCCGAGGAGCATTGGTCGCGATTTCGAGACCGGCATAGTCGACCGTTCGCGGGTTCGATGCCTGGCCATCTTCGCTGACTTGTTCGGCAAATGCGGCCAAACCAAAGTCGACCAGCTTGGCACGGCCACGCGACGAGATAAGCACGTTCGAGGTCTTCAAGTCGCGGTGGGTCAGGCCACGTTCGGCAGCGTAGGCCAGCCCCGAGGTGATATCGATCATCAGCTGCGTGGCTTCTTTCGGGCTGAATTTTCCCCGAATTCGCAGCAGGTCGCGCAGGTTTTGGCCCTCGATGAACTCAATAATCAGGAAGTAGCTGGTACCGTGCTGGTGCATCGACGTTTCCGAGTGCACCTCGTAGATCGGGCAAATGTTCGGGTGTCGCAGACCCTTACCGAGTTCGCCTTCGGTCATGAACTGCGAGGCACGCTTGGGGTCTTCGCTGAAGCGCCGCCGCAACACCTTGGCGGCGACCACTTTGCCGGTGTCTTTGTGGACCGTGCGGAAAACGCGGGCGAAGGTCCCGGTACCGATCATGTACAGAACCTTGTAGTCACCGTAGAAATAGCCTGTTCGCAGACCTTTGACGACGCGTTCGACCTGGTAATTGGTCAACAGCTCTTTGCGGAGCATCAGATTTTGGAATTCGCCGAGCGATACTTCCCGGGTTCCTAATTCACTCCAGACCTGTTCGACCTGGCGGTGTTCGAGAAGGTTAAAGTCGATAACGCGCTGCGCAAATTCTTCAGCGGTAAGATCAGCCATAAAATCTTCCTGGGCCCTAACCGTCCAGCAGCGACCAGGGCACCTCTTCCGTCTGGGTAAGAATGCGGGGGATAAGACTTGTCTGTTCCGCACGTTATGGTATTCAACTTTCGGGTTGAAAGCAAATTCCAGACGCCCAATTTAATTCCGCTGACAAATGACTCAGGTGGGTAGTAGCCCGAGGAACCGTTACGATCGTTAAATTTTCTTGTTGGATTCCTAAGTCTTGACGTTTAAATAGGTTCCGGTCGATTCGTTTTTTGTGGAGGGGGTTTGTGCCTCTGGAACTCCGGACCAAAAAATGCCAAGATGCCACCGTTTGCGGACGGATCTCTGCCCTGTCCATTGGTCATAAATGCTATGAGCTCGAAGCGAGTAGGCGACATGGGAAAGCGGATTGCAGTTGTTCTGGCTGCTGGTAAAGGGACCAGAATGCAGTCGGAGATGCCCAAGGTGCTGTTTCCAGTTTTAGGGCGTCCGATGATCGAGTATGTCCTGAACGCGCTGCGCGAAGTCGGGGTCGAGAAGATCATTTGCGTCGTCGGATATCGAGCCGAAGACGTTCAGCAGGCTCTTGCGTCGCACGACGATGTTGTTTTCGTCGAGCAAAAGGAACAGTTGGGGACTGGGCACGCCGTACAGATGTGTCTGGATGAGTTGAAATCTACCGACGGCAGTGTCGTTGTGTTGGCGGGAGACTCGCCGCTGGTCCAGGCTTCCTCCCTTGGAGAGTTGTTCGAGGCCTTCGAGGCCGATGGCCATGCTTGTCTGTTGGGGACGCTCAAGCGAGACGATCCCACCGGCCTGGGTCGCATTGTTCGTGATGATTCCGGCATTTTTGAGGGGATCGTCGAAGAAAAAGACGCTACGCCCCAGCAGCGTAGTATCACTGAAGTCAACATGAGCACCTACGTGTTCCAGGCTCCGCGACTGGTCGAGGCGCTTGCTCGGCTTACGAGTAATAACGCCCAGGGAGAATACTATCTCACCGATTGCCCCAAGATTCTCAAGGGGCTGGGAGACAAAGTGGACGCACTACCCGTCCTGAAGGCATGCGAGGCGTACAGCATCAACTCTCGCGAGCAATTAGCGGAGGTGGAGCGTGTGATGGCGGAAATTGGTTACAATAAGTCCTGACGGAAGCGGTTTGAGGGGCACCTGCCCCTTTCTTGGTTTGTAGCACCTTTATCGACAACTCTCAGCCGGTTACCCAGTTTACGTCATGCGTGAGATCAAAATCTTCAGCGGTCGCGCCAATCCCAAGCTTGCGGAAGATGTCTGCAACTTCCTGCACTTGAAACTGGGACGCGTTACCCTGGGCGAGTTTCCAGACGGCGAAATCCAATGCAAGATCGAGGAGGATGTCCGCGGTCGGGATGTGTTTCTCGTGCAGCCGACCTGTCCCCCGGTGAACAATAATCTCATGGAATTGCTGGTCATGATCGACAGTTGTCGGCGTGCCAGTGCCGAGAGAATCACAGCGGTTATTCCTTACTACGGCTACGCACGCCAGGACCGCAAAGACGAAGGACGCGTCCCGATTACAGCCAAGCTGGTCGCCGATCTGATCACCAGTGCCGGTGCCGATCGTGTGCTGACGATGGACCTGCATGCCGCTCAGATCCAGGGCTTTTTCAACGTTCCGGTCGATCACTTGAATGCTTCGCCGGTGCTGAATCATTACTTCCTGGGCTTAGGTATTCCGACTGAAGATTTATGCGTTGTCAGCCCTGATGCCGGCAGCATTAAACGCGCCGTAAACCACAATCGTCGTTTGGATGGGAAGTTGGCAATCGTCGACAAGCGGCGAACCAGCGCCAGCGAGACCACCTCGAAGAACATTATTGGTGGGCCCGTACAAGGCAAGACGGCGATCATCTTCGACGACATGATCAGTACCGCCGGCTCGATCTGCGGCGCGGCCAAAGAGGTTCACAAGGCCGGTGCGAAAGAGATTTACATTGCCGCCACGCACGGTGTTCTGTGTGGGCCAGCCGTCGCTTACTTGCAGGCCGCGCCTATCAAAGAACTGATTCTGACCGACACCATTCCACAGAAATCGCAGGACCTGCTCACCAATATGCGTGTGCTATCAGTTGCCCCCCTTCTAGGTGAGGCGATCAAGCGGATTCATAACGACGAGTCGATTAGTGCGCTGTTCCGCGAGAGCATTGCCTAGTCTTCTTTAGGGGCTTTGCCACCGGTTTCACGGCGAAACACGGCCACGACGTCCTCGACCGGGACGACAAACAGCTGGTTGTCGGTCTCGAAATCGACAGGGATCGCTTCCTTCGGGTGGAAGAGAATTTTGTCGTATTGGCGAAGGGGGAAGTCTTCGTCGTTTTCGATTTGCGTGGAAATGGCCACGATTCGCCCGGTGATCGTCGGGATCTCGGCTTGATCCGGGAGAGCAATGCCTCCTTTGGTGGTCCGTTTGGGTTCGTCCTTGCGAACAAGAACTCGGGCACCGATTGGTTCGACGTACTCGATGACTTTACTGCGGGTCGATTTGGCCATGGATTTCCGTTTTCAGGGAATGCGATCAGGGGGCAGGTAGAGGCTCAGTTCAATTGTTCTTAAAGAAAACAGATTAGCAATCCCCCGGGATGCTTCGGCTTGCCGGCGGTGATGCTCTGCGTGGCAAACTTTGTCGATTGGCTGATAGGTGTGCCTAACTTGTACTTGATACTTGCTTTAAGGCATGTGCCGCAAGGGTTGGCATGGTAACCATTGGTAGGGCTGAGGATCGCCTGGGTACCCCTGGTCGCCATGGCTACGAGCTCACTTGGCATGAAATCACCGCCAAGGCCCTGGTTTGGACTTGCCAACTGCAGATAGTTTGGCAAAATAACCAGTTTCCAAAATTACGAAGTTGGTCCCTAGGGAGCATTCGCTTCTTCGCCGGATCGCTTTTAATTCATAACAGCCGACCAGACACACCATTTGCCCGGTCGCCCTTAGACAACACTTACAGACTGCGGAACAAGTTTTCATGGCCGAAACACTCAAAGCCACGAAGCGAGAAAAGACCGGCAAGATTGCCAATCGCAACCTGCGTCGCGACGGGAAGATTCCCGCCGTTTTGTACGGTGAAGGCAAAGACGTCGTGCATTTGGAACTATGTGCCGAGCAATTCGATGCGATTGTTCGCCATGGTGTTAAAGACATTACCCTGGAAGGGGACGTGTCCGAGAGCGTCGTGATGCGAGAGGTCCAATGGGACACTTTCGGTACCGAAGTTCTCCACGTCGACTTCTACCGCGCCGGTAAATAAGGCGTCGGATGACCTCGTGTGTTGTGCTGACTGGATGTGATGAAACTCGTTGTCGGGCTCGGAAATCCAGGTAAGAAGTACGACGGCACGCGGCACAATGTGGGCTTTGACGTGCTGGAGACGTTGTCGCGAAGATATACGGCAGCCCAGCCCAAGTCGAAGTTCAACGGTCAGTTGACCGAGGTGGGGGTGCGAGGCGAGAAGCTTATGTTGCTTTGGCCGCATACCTTCATGAACAAAAGTGGAAACAGTGTACGACCGGCGCTCGATTTTTATAAATTGACGCTGGAAGACGTTTTGATCGTCTGCGATGATTTCAATCTTCCTCTGGCCAAGTTACGGCTTAAAGGGAAGGGATCGGCAGGCGGGCAGAACGGGTTGGCTGATGTGATTCAGAAGCTTGGCTCGGATGAGGTTCCTCGACTGCGTGTCGGTATCGGACCTCCTCGGGAAGGAGCGGACATCGCTGGCTATGTCTTGAGCAACTTTGCCAAGGCCGAAAAGCCGGAGATGGACGTGTGCATCGAGCGAGCAGCTTCAGTCGTAGAAGACTGGGCCGTTCACGGACTGGTGCACACGATGAATCAGTACAACGGGTAACAAATCAATTAATCATGTGGTTGGCTTATCGGCCCAGCAAGTTGCGGCCAGCCACTCACCGATCATTTTGACGTCGACATTCGAGGAGTAGAAACCTTGGCGGCTTACGTTTATGAGGGGATGTTCATTCTGGACTCCAATCGTTATGGAAAGGATCCCAGTGGGGTCTCCGGAAAAATCAACGCCCTGGTCGAAAAAATGGGTGGCGAAATCCTGGTCAGCCGCATGTGGGCGGAACAACGCCTGGCGTACCCGATCGACGGGCACCGCCGTGGTACTTACTGGCTGACCTACTTCCGCTTGGAAAGCACCAAGATGGAAGAGTTGAACTACGCATGTAACATTAGCGATGACATTCTGCGTTTCCTCTTCATCAAGCAGGATCCGCGCCTGGTCGATATGCTGATCGCACACGCTGAAGGACACGAGTTCGCCGGCGATGACGATTCGGATGACACCGGTTCGGACGACGACGAAGAAGTATCGTCGGAAGATGAAGAAGAAGCAGTCGAAGCTGCCGACTAGTTCGTCGTCAGTAGTCTGCGTTCAAGACTTAGTCGATTTTGATATCCCTGAAGGAGCGTCACGATGGCAAGTTTCAACCGAGTTATTCTGGTCGGGAACCTGACACGCGACATTGAAGTTCGCTACGTTTCCAACGGGGGAATGGCCGTTACCGAGCTAGGCTTGGCGGTCAACGATCGACGAAAGAATCAGAGTGGCGAATGGGTCGATGAAACGACCTTTGTGGATGTGACCCTGTGGGGACGCACCGCGGAAATCGCCAGCGAGTATTTGAGCAAGGGTTCGTCCGTGTTGATTGAAGGACGGCTCAAGCTCGACACGTGGGAAACAGACGGTCAGAAGCGGTCCAAGCTTCGTGTTGTCGGCGAGAAGATGCAAATGCTCGGCGGACGCGAAGGTGGAAGTGGCGGCGGTGGAAACCGCGGTGGATCGCGACCTCCTCAGCGTCAATCGCAGCCACAAGGTGGTGGCGGTTACAACCAGGGTGGTTCCAGTGACTACGATTCCTACGACGACGGCAGCTTTGGCGGACGTGGTTCGCAAGGGGCAGCCGACGACGACATCCCGTTTTAGTGGCTGGCGGTCGACCCTTGTCGACGTCACCGAGACATTCAAAACAAGATCGCCAAACCACTGGCTATTATTGGAAATAGTAAGACCATGCCAACTCGATCTGAAAAGCACCAAGCACGTCCCTGGAAGCGTTTGCCCAAAGGCAAGCACGGCGGTATCGAACTGTTGTTGATCCAATCGGTGGATCACCTCGGTAAGCCAGGCGACGTCGTCGAAGTTCGACCCGGTTACGCCAACAACTACCTGATTCCTCAGGGGTTGGCTACCGTCGCAACCGCCCACCACAAGCGGATGGTTGAAAAGCACAAGGCCAAGCTGGCCGAGATCGAAAAGTCGCGTTTGGCTGGTCTGCGTGCAATCGCTGATCTGTTGAACCGTCAGAGCGTTACCATCGAAGCCAACGCTAACGACGAAGGTCACCTGTATGGTAGCGTCGGTCAGGTTGAAATCGTGGCTGCTTTGAAGGAACAGAACTTCACCGTGACCCCAGACCAGGTTCGCCTGCAGGGTCCGCTGAAGGAACTCGGTTTGTATACCGTCAAGATTCACCTTCATGCCGAAATCGAATCGGAATTGAAGGTTTGGGTGGTTCCGACCGTCACCGGCGACTAGTTTCGTCTGTGACAGTCAACGTGCGGATTTCGCACTGAGTTTAACTGTGCTCAAGTCCCGCAATTCAGGCACGGCATCGCTCTGAATTGTGGCACGCATAGCACGCTACGGTAGGCTCCTTGAGTCCTATTCCCTTGGACTCGGAGCTTGCTGGTCTTAGTAAGTCGCACTCCCTTTATTTCCAACGGTGACGAAGCTCGGTCGGCTCTTTGACGAGAACGCCGGCCTTGTTAGCTTCCCCAGCGGACACACAAAAAACTCCTCGGCCTCCCCGAGGAGTTTTTTTGTGGCATCACGTCTATTTTGTGATGCCTACAATTCAGATCCCTAAATCTGCGGAGAGCGTTGTCCTGAGTTGGCTCCGTGGTAACATGGAAATCGAAGTCAGGCAGACGTAACCTCAACCTACGGATGGAGCACATCCTTGGCCACCGGCAGTAAATCCAAAAAGCGGCGTTTCGACGATCGAGAAGAGGTAGGCGCCAACCTTCTTGATAACCAGCCGCCATGCAGTATCGAGTCGGAGCAGTGCGTGCTGGGCAGTATTATTCTGCTGCCAGACGTGATCGACGACGTGATCATGATTCTGCGCCCCGAGGACTTCTACGACGAAGCAAACAAGAAGCTCTTCGAGCACATGGTCGATCTGCACAACAGTGGTCGTAAGATCGATATCACGCTGCTCAGCGAGCATCTTCGAGACGCTGGGGACTGGGAGTTCTGTGGTGGTGCCGCCTATCTGGCCACCGTCGCTCGTAGCGTGCCGCACGCGGCCCATGCGGTCAGCTACGCCGAGATCGTGCGTAAGAAAGCGACCAGTCGCAATTTGATCATCGCCGCGACGGATATCCTGCAGGACGCTTACCAGGAAGCAGGCAAGCCGGAAGAACTGATCGGTCGGGCAGAACAGAAGATCTTCAGCATTCTCGATGGCCGCGATAGCCGTAGCATGGCCAGCATGCGCGAGATCGTTACCGAGGCGATGGAGCGTATCGACGCTCGTCTGCGCGGTGAAGCGAATGAAGATGGCGTACTGACCGGCTTCAACGATCTCGACGAAATGACGAGCGGTTTCCATGGTAGCCAGCTGCTGATTCTCGCGGCTCGCCCGGCTATGGGGAAAACGGCGTTCGCCATGAACATTGCCGAGAACGTCGCCGTGCACGACAAAGTCCCCGTGCTGTTTGTCAGCTTGGAAATGGGTTCGGTCGAGCTTTGCGATCGTTTGCTATGCAGCGTGGCCCGCGTGAATGGCCATCGATTGCGTAACGGCACGCTCAGTAACGAAGACCGGGCTCGCCTGATCGAGAAGTCGTCGCTTGTCGGGGAAGCACCTCTGTTTGTCGACGACTCCCCCAGCCGAACAGTGGCGGAAATCGCGGCCTCCGCTCGACGTATCATTCGTAATGAAAAACGTCTCGGGCTGATCGTGATCGACTATTTGCAGCTGATCGAACCCGATAACGCTGAAGATCCGCGACAGGAACAGGTGGCCAAAATTGCCCGGCGTCTGAAGGGTTTGGCGCGTGAAATGAACGTGCCGATTCTTTGCCTGGCTCAGCTCAATCGTCAGGCCGAAGCCTCGAAGGACAATAAGCCGAAGTTGAGTCACTTGCGTGAATCCGGGGCTATCGAGCAGGATGCCGACGTGGTGATGTTTGTGCACCGCGAAGAATATTATCATCACGGTGAGGAACGCGAGCAGCATGCCGGTCAGGCTGAAATTATCATCGGTAAGCAGCGTGCAGGCCCGGTGGGGGAAGTCAAACTGACGTGGCTGAAGGACTTCACACGTTTCGAGAACGCGTTCGACCGCGAGCCAGACGACTTCTCGGCGTTCAACCAAGGTGGAGAGGGAGGCTTTTAGCCTTCCTTTTTCTTTGGCGGAAGTCGCTGGATGTTCGAGGCTTGGGTAGCCATCTGCTTCTCACACTTGATCCGCTTCGCGGCGCGATTTTGCGGCTTTCCCCTGTTTTTTAGACGTATAATTTGAATGGCGGTCGGAATCATGTGTCAGCGGCCGCGATTCGATTTTGAAATGGTGTAGGGAGCTCGGATGAGTCATCGCTACGGGGCAAAATTTATCGACGTCGAAGAGACGTGCCCCTACCTGCCGAACCGGCTGGCGGTGCTCCCGTTCTATCTGACCGACTTTCGGGCGTCGCCGGAAGCGTTCGATCAAGCACTCTCTGAAGGTGTCAGAAGATCGGGGATCTTTATTTACCATACGCAGTGCCCCGGCTGTAATGCATGCGAGCCGATCCGCATTCCGGTCGAAGATTTCGAGCCACGTCGCCGTCATCGCCGGGTACTGAAGAAAGCTGAGGTTGAACTACGCGTCGAGATCGGCGAGCCCATCATCGATCGACAGCGAGTCGAGCTTTACAACAAGCACAAAGTAGGCCGGGGGCTTGGCGAGCCGGGCAGTGAGGTCGACTTGCGAAGTCTGAAAGAGTTCATCGGTATCACGTGCTGCGACAGCCGCGAGTTTCGCTACTTCCTTGGCGATAAGCTGGTAGGCATCGCGATCGCTGATGTCGGCCAAGAGGCGATGTCGGCCGTTTACTGCTATTTCGACTCTGAACTGCCTGACCTGGGCATTGGCAACTTCTCGGTACTCAAACAGATCGAAGCGTGCCGCGCATGGGGGCTCAAGTATCTGTACCTCGGCTTCTATGTCGCCGGGAATGCCCACATGCAGTACAAGGCGAGCTATCTGCCGCATGAACGCCGGATTGATGGCGTTTGGCAGCGGTTTGAGTAGGCCGTCCACTTAGCCAAACATTTCCGCGCTCGCGTTGCTGAAGTCGAGACCATCCAGCGATTGGACGAAGATGGCGTGTCCTCAAAAGAGGTTTGAGTCATCGTAGAAAAGATCGATCGATTCGAGGCCTGTTATGTTGATGCCATTGAGGGTGAACTTGGCCTCAAACTCCGTCTCGCTTAGTTCCGGATTACTTACCGTGATGAAGGTTCCGTCCTCTTGGGCTTCGTCATATTCATTCCAGCCACCGTTATAAGTCGCTCGCATATCGCGAACGATGATGGTCTTTGACGTTTGGTCGAGTTCTGCAAGTTGGGAGACGACCTTGGCCGCGAACTCGACGACTTCGTCGAGTGACTCCCCGTCCGGGATAATGGTAATCTCGATTTCTCGATTTTCGTACGTAAAAACAGCATCATGCTGATCTTGATCTCCGGCGGTTGTGATCTCTCCTAAAAGGTCATGATGCATCATTTTGTCCTTGAGTGTATCGACGCTTTCAATTGGCCAGTCGTGGAAATTTTAGCTTTGCGAATATGTCATTTCCAGCAGTTTGAATCATGCGACCTATTTGGAATGGCGGTTTGAATTGAACTACAATAACGAAGCTTCCCAGCTCCTGCCTTTAATCCCTGTCAACGCCATGAACAACTTGCCTCTGGTCCTTAGCGTTTCTCTGAGCATCCTGATTGTTTGCGTCTTCGGAAGTTCACTCCAAGCTGAAACCAAGTCGGCCGACGTCATCGTCTACGGATCGACCCCCGGCGGGTTTTGTGCCGCCATTGCAGCCGCGCGGGAAGGAGTTTCGGTCATTTTGCTGGAGCCAACCTCGCATGTCGGTGGCGTGAACACGGGCGGGCTGAGCTTCAGCGACTCGAACCAAACCGTACGCTCAACCGTGATGGGGCTGTTCGATGAATGGCACCGTCGGATCGAAGCGGACTACAAGGCTCGTGGTGTCCAGTTGCCTTACGACGTGAGCGTGAAGGATAACGCCAAGTGGACCTACGAACCACACGTGGCTACGAGAGTCACAATGGCGATGCTCCAGCAGGCAGGCGTGGAAGTCTTGTCAGGGCATGTGCTCGCGTCGGTGAAAATGGACGGAGCAACCATCAAGCAATTGTTCACCAACCAAGGGGCCTTCGAGGCCAAGACATTCGTTGATGCAACCTACGAAGGTGATCTGATGGCCGCGGCGAATGTCAGCTGGACGATCGGCCGCGAAGGGAAAGCAGAGTTCGGCGAATCGCTCGCCGGAAAACGTTTTCCCAAGGGTAAGATGAAGATCGACGGCTTCGACGCCGATGGTAAGTTGCTTCCGTTGGTGACAACGGATAAGCCTGGGGAGGAAGCGGCCGGGGACGGCCTGGTGATGGTTTATAGCTTTCGGCTGTGCTTGACTGCCGAGGCGGACAACCGCGTGCCAATGCCGCAGCCAGCCAACTACGATCCGGCTCGGTTTGAAGCGATCCGCCGTTACATTGCTTCCGGTGGCCGCAGCTATGGGATTGATCTTTATCCACTGCCAGGGAACAAGTTTGATGGGAACAATTCGATTGGTGGACAGTTCTCGCTAGGTCTCGTCGGGGCTTGTAACGGTTGGAGCGAAACCGATCAGGCCGGGCGTGACAAGATCTTTGAAGAACATAAACAGTACACGCTTGAGTTCTATCACTTCCTGACTACCGACCCCGCCGTGCCAGACGATGTGCGGGCCAAGTATGCACGGTTGGGCCTATGTAAAGACGAGTTCGCCGAGACAGGGCACTTTCCTCCACAGTTGTATGTTCGTGAAGGACGCCGCATGCAGGGGATGTTTGTTGTCAGCCAGAAAGACATTTTAGAGTCGCCAGAAAAGGATGACCCGATCGCCGTATCGTCTTTTCCAATCGATTCCCACGATTGCCAGCGCGTAGCGTTTGCTGACTCAACAGTCGCCGACGAGGGAACAATCTTCCCGGTTCGCATCCCCGGCAGACCGCATGGCTATGCCTATCACATTCCGTATCGAGCGATCGTGCCGAAGCCAGGCGAGTGTGACAACTTGCTGGTGCCGGTGGCGATGTCGTGCACGCACGTGGGGATTTCTTCGATTCGTGTCGAGCCAACTTGGATGATCATCGGGCAGAGTGCTGGCATTGCTGCTGCTTTGGCCGCGAAAGAGGGGAAGGGCGTGCAATCGCTTTCCTATCCGAAACTTCGAGAACGCTTGCTGGCACAAGGGCAGGTCCTGGAACTGCCCGAGTTGGCCGAACTACCCAAGCAGTCGGTTACTGGAAGCATCGCCTCCAAGAGCTTGCCTGGCATCGTGCTGGATGACACAGCGGCCAAGCTCGAGGGATCTTGGGCCACATCGTCGAATTTCAAACCCAACATCGACGGCAGCTATCTGCACGATGGGGCGCAGGGGGATGGTACGATGACAGCAACGTTTGAGTTCGCTGTGCCCAAGAGTGGTAAGTACGAGATCCGCATGGCGTACTCGGCGCATCCTACGCGGGCCAAGAAGGTTCCGGTGGTTATCGCGAATGGGGCAAGCACCTTCGAACTAGTAGTCGATCAAACGGCTGCTCTGCCAAGCGGAGAAGCCTTTCGGACGATTGGCATGGTGACTCTGGAGGCTGGCAAAACCTCGAAGATCGTGATATCCAACCAGGAAACCGATGGGTTTGTCATTCTGGATGCCATTCAATTGATACCCGTGAATTAGTCGGAAAATGGGATATCCGCAGGCACCGCTAGCATTACATTTTGCCTGAACCATAAACTTTTCCGATGCGTATCTCAGCTCATCGTAACTCCTAGGCGATATTCGTCTTGCCAGGAGTCTGGCGTTTCAGTATTTCTCCACATTGCGACCCAAAGCTTTGCGCGAAAGGGACGCGATGGTAGGCACGGAAGCCAGCCAGAAGTGTTGATAAAGGGATTTACCTCATGCAGTGGATACGCCACGGGCTAACGAGTGTCGTTGTCTTGACTACGCTCAGTTATCTCGGCTTAGCCGGACATCAGGTCGCAGCGCAAGACATTGTGCCGCAACTCACCGCTCCATCGCCGATTACGCCCAACAATCCGACTCGACCTTTGATCACCGGGATTCGTCTGCAGGGAAACGCCCAGACAGACGAGACGCGGATTCGTTCGATGATCAAGTCACGCGTTGGTCGTGAATTCGATCCGGAGCAGATTCAATCGGACGTCCGTCGCTTGGCCGCTTCGGGGCTGTTTCGCGACGTGCAGATTCTGACCGATAAGTCGGCTGAAGGTATCTACGTCACGTTTCAATTCGAGGAACGTCCGCGAATTGCCTACATCAAGTTTCTCGGCAATGAATCGGTGCGTGATAAGACGCTGCTGAAGAAATCAGAAATGAAGTTGGAAGGCACGCTCAACAAGTATGTCATCGAAGAAGCTCGCCTGAAGCTGGAAGACTATTACCATACCCGTGGGCATGGCAAAGCGACCGTGCAGGTCGTCGAAGGCTTGAATCCCGAAGACAAGGGTGTGGCGTTCATGATCCATGAAGGGCCGCTGGCTCGAATTGGCAGCACGACCTTCGTGGGCAATTCGATTGCGACCGATGCTCGCCTCAAGACACAAATCAAAAGCAAGCCAGGCTGGTTCTACGTGCTCAACGGCGAACTGGATAAGACCCAGGTCGAGCAGGACGTCGATGGCCTGACGGCCTACTATCGAAGCCTTGGGTTCTTCAAAGCTCAGATTAATCGCATCATCAAGTACAGCGACAGCGGCAAGTGGGCCTATGTCACGTTCGTCATCGACGAAGGTCCACGTTACGAAGTGCGAAACATTTCGTTCGTGGGGCAGACCCGGTTTGATTCCGAACAGCTCTTCTCGCAGATCAAGATGGAACGCGGCGAATATTTCGATCAAAAGAAGATGACCGCCGACGTGCGTGCGATTTCCGATCTGTACGGTTCGCAGGGTTACATTCACGCCGACGTGAAAGCGGAACCTCGCTTCCTGGAAACCCCAGGCACGTTAGACCTGGTGTATGACATCCGCGAAGGGGATCAGTATCGCGTTGGAAACATCAACGTCGAGATTACCGGCGACTTTCCTCACACGAAGCATGCTGTGATCTTGAATCGCATGTCGCTACAGCCAGGCGACATTATCGACATCACGAAGATTCGCGACGACGAACGCCGCATCAAGGCTTCGCAACTATTTGTCAATGAACCGCACCGCGGTGTGACCCCTTCGATTACCGTTGCTCCGCCCGAGCTGAGTGATGTCGAAACTCAGGTCGCCGAGCGAGGCGGTAGCCAGACGTATCGTGGTCAAAGCCCAAATCCAAACTATCAGCCGCAGGCCTATCCGCCACAGCAGTATGCTGGGCAACCTGTCGGCTATCAATCGGCCCCACCGCAGCAACTGCCTCCACAACAGGCCGTGCCGCAAATGAGCCGCTATTCGCAGCCTATTTATCGGGAAGCTGCCGCGCCTTCGCCGCCGCAGCCCTATCCTACTTCCGTTTATTCATCCGTGCCCAGCAACTAAGAAGCCTGGTTCAGCTCGATTTCCCCCCCGAGCGCCAACGCTGAATGAGGACCCCTAGGTGGACAGAAGCGGACAACTGCTGAAGATAACCCTCGCTCTGAGTCTCGTTGCTGGTACATTTGCCGGTTGGAACTCAGCTTCGGCTCAAGATTGGAATAGCGGAAGCTACGGGCAACAAGCGGCTCCCAACTGGAATGTGCAGGGACGCGATACACAGGGTTATCCAGGAAGCGCACAGAACTGGGATTCGTATGATCGCACAGCATACGAGTCTTCCCCCGGCAATCCAAACCAATACCGAAATGGCATGCCTGCCTCCGGTGCTCCGGTAGGCAATTACGATCCGTATCAGCAGTACTCAACACCGGTTCAACCGGTTCAGTACCAGCAGGGTTATCCTTCACCATCGAATCCTGAGACCGGCATGTATAGTCAGGATCCCTCAGGTTATCCCTACAGCAGCCCTCCGATTCCGGCCCCGGTTACCGGACCGTTGAATCCTTATGGCTATCCACCGAACAATGGTCGGCCACTGGGTGGTGCTCGTATCTATGATCCACCCCTTGGGCCGGATGCGATTATTACTCCGAACCCTTACTACGATCCAGGTCGTACAGCTGACCTGACCATTCGTGCTGAAGAAGCCCAAACCGGGCGATTCCAGTTTGGTGTGGGTATCAACTCCGATGCCGGTGTGACCGGTTCGATCGTGATCGACGAACGAAACTTCGACTGGCGACGCTACCCAACCCGTTTCGACGATGTTTGGAATGGCCGAGCATGGCGAGGGGCAGGGCAGGGGTTCCGTATCGAAGCCATGCCAGGTACCCAGGTTCAGCGTTACATGGTGAGCTTCAGCGAGCCGTATCTGTTTGATACCCGCGTCAGCTTGAACTTGAGTGGTTACTTCTTCAACCGCATCTATCGCGACTGGGACGAACAGCGTGTGGGTGGCCGAGTTGGTTTGGGTTACCGTCTGACGCCTGACCTTTCGACGGCCGTCAGCTTGCGTATGGAAGACGTCGAGATCAGCGATCCTCGCGTACCTGGCGTACCGGAACTCGACGCGGTACTTGGTAGCAACGATCTTTACACCGGAAGTTGGAGTATCACGCACGATACCCGCGACTTGGCTTTCGCTCCGACCGAAGGTCACTTGTTCGAGATCAACTTGGAACAAGCGTTCGGCGAGTACAACTACTCGCGGGCAGAAGTCGACTTCCGACAGTACTTCCTGCTGGGCGAACGCCCAGACGGTTCCGGGCGGCATACGTTGGGCTTTTCGACGCGGGCTGGTTTCTCCGGTGCCGATACGCCAATTTTCGAGAACTTCTACGCTGGTGGTTTCTCGACGCTGCGTGGTTTCGACTTCCGACGTGTTGGTCCGAAGTCGGGCGACGTATTTGTCGGTGGTCCGTTCCGCCTGTTGGGGTCGGTAGAATATACCTTCCCGATCACGGCCGACGACATGGTCAAAGGTGTGCTCTTCACTGACGTTGGTGCGGTCGAAGAATCGACCAAGATCGTGTGGGACGACTTCGACGTGGCCCCAGGTTTTGGTCTTCGCATCTCGGTGCCAGCACTTGGTCAGGCTCCGATCGCGTTGGACTTTGCCTTCCCAATCAACCACGCCGATACCGACCAGACGCAGGTCTTCAGCTTCTTCGTGGGTGCGGCTCGCTAGTTGCTTAGCGGAACGTCCAATCGATGTACGTATTCTGATA
Source organism: Blastopirellula marina (assembly GCF_002967715.1). Classification (NCBI taxonomy): domain Bacteria; kingdom Pseudomonadati; phylum Planctomycetota; class Planctomycetia; order Pirellulales; family Pirellulaceae; genus Blastopirellula; species Blastopirellula marina. The sequence goes on along the minus strand of NZ_PUIA01000051.1, from coordinate 156,862 downwards.
CCCGCGATGATAGCCTGAGGTTCGATAGGGCTGGCTCACGCCGAACCAGCCGTAGGAATAGCGGGTTTTCTGGCGAGGCGTCAGAATGGGAGATGCCGTCGATTCTGGAGCGACGATCCAGTATTGAGCTGGACCAGCGGCCTGGGCGGATGATCCTACGGCTGTGCCCGCAAGCACGGCTAATGCCAGCATCCACTTTCGCATGCGTTCTCTCCCCTACATCTAAGATCTATCGAGTCGACTCTTCTATTGTCGACCGATCGCAGGTGATAGCACGCAGTGAAATTTAACCTTCAAGTTCCATTCCCAATGCGAAGATCTCTTCGGCATTCAAAACCAGATCGTTGCGACTGAAGAGTCGCTCGATGGCCGCCTTGTGGATGGCCATTTTGGTGCCACCAACGCCAATGGCTCCGTAGCAGATCTGACCGAGATTCTCGGTCGCTTTGTCCTGGAAGCCGATCCCCTCGATACCTAGCGGCGGAACGGCGTTCAAGTCGATGGCGACTTTCAGATCCTTCGCGTTCTCGCGAATGGTTTGGGGAACCAGGGTTACCCCGGCCGCACCGGCGGAGATCAGGAGTTGAACGCCCTCAAGGGCCGCGGCGGTGGAGGCATTATCCGTGGTGGCGACCGGTTCAGGGGAACCTGACTGGACGTCCGCGGCAATTTGCTCGGCAGCTGCTTGGGCCTTTTCCAGCGAGCGGGAAGCGAGGCGAACGTTGGCCCCTGCCCGAATCAAGAGTCGAGCGGCGCGTTGTCCCACGGGGCCGGTACCGCCCAAGACAAGCGCCTGGGTTCCTTTCAATTCGAGATGCCGCGCGCCACAGATCACCGCGGCGGCGGCCGTGGTGTTGGCTCCATTGCCGTCCATCATCACCGACACACGCATGGGACCAAAGAAGCTCTTGGTCACCGCAGCGAGCAGCGCTTCCGCCTTATCGACATTCGATCCGCCGACATAGATCGCCGAGTGATTCAGCTTGCTGGGTGCTCTTGTGAAAATGAGACCATGGACCAGCCCTGCAACCTGATCGGGAGTAACGCCACCATGACGAAACATGACCTCGGCACCTGAATCGACGGCGACGACCGAATCGAACGTGCTGGGCTGGATATCGGTGTCGAGTTGGAGCAGGATGTTTTTCATTGGGAGTTGCTCAATGAAGGGGGCCGCGATCGATTAGCGGACTCGATGGTAGGAATCTCGATCAGCATCGACACAAAAAAGTCCCGCGTGGCGTTCAATGAAGCCTCGCGGGACTTAGAATTTGGTGCCGAAGCGGAACACTTCGTTAGAAACCGCGGAATGGGTGAGCCGCTTGTTCCTTACCGGCGATGACTTCGTCGGCGGTTGGCTTGCCAGCCATGGCATTCTTGATCGACTGCAGAGTCGCTTCGTAGTTGTAGTCGTAGATCTTCTTATCGTCCTGGGCTTCCCAGTGGATGAAGACACCACACACGATCACGAGATCTTCGCATTGATCCTTCGGAATGACGCCTTGTTCGACAGCGTCGGCAACGGCCTTAGCGACGGCAGCCTGGGCTGGGCCGAACATCTGGACGGCTTGCTTCGAGTTCTTGATGGTGACTTTGGTGATGGTCACGGTTGCAGGCTTAACGGCCAGGTTGGGGGTCAAAACAGCCAGCAGGTTGGAGTGACCGGCGGTTTGATTGACCAGGGCCGAAGCAAAAGCGTGGCCAACAGGGCCGTCCTTGGAACCGATCATCAGATCGATATGCGCGACTTCGTTGCCATCGCCAGCGAGGGCTTCTCCGATATACATCGACATCCGGGATTCTCCGTGCGTGAACTAAGAGGATACGGGGTGATGCCCGCGTCGACTTTCATGAGTAGATGTCGGAACGCAGGCCTGTGGGACTCGTTTAATTTAACGAGGCTCAAGACGCATCGAAAGCCCCGAAAAGCCGAGGGGCAAAAAGACTTTGACCCACCCGACAGCCAAGACGATAGCAGACTATGCCCGAATTGCAAGTAGTGGTGGGGGCTGATGGTAGGGCATATAGCCGGTAGAGATTTGAGGGAGTGTGAAGTTTTCAGTATTCCGTTTTGTGTAGGGATGAAAGATGTGTGGGATCTTTCCTTAGGAGCGAAGCTCTTCCCGGCGGAAATCAGAATACTGGAAACCTCAAACTACGAAGTCGCAGGCTTCGAAAGGAGAAGAGGCCGTCGCGCGGGCAGCGGTGCACGACGGCCTCTGGCGGGAAGAGTCGGTTCCCTGCGATGGTCTTACTGGACCAATCGCAGTGGGCGATATCCGGCGATTTTCTGGAAGACTTCGGTCAGTTCTTCCGCATACTCGTCGCCAGTCTTGCCACCGGGAATGTTGAAATGTGAGCCTTGGGTGATGTCGGCCACTTGTTGCATGAGGTGGGTGTCGGCACCGGCTCCCATACTGATGGTGACGATCACGTAACCTTTTTCGGCAGCCAGGTGAGCCTCGTTGATCACGGCATCACGAGCGGCTGAGCTATTCACCCCGCCGTTGTACCAGTTGGCCACACCGTCGGTCATTAAGACGATCATCTTGTAGGCACCGGGCCGAGCTCGAACGTCCAGTTCTTCGCGGGCCACCTTCATACCACCAGAGATATTGGTGTAGTTGTGGTAGTACCCGGCCTGACGTTGATTGGCCTGGGCCGTGATAAAGCCGAAGTCATCCGAGAGAGTCGACTCGAGAATACCCTCGCCTCCCGGCCCGTTGTACATCGAAAGCCCCATCTGGTCGTCGGCGTTGGCCTGTTGGATAAAGCTGACGAACATGGCCACCGAAGATTTCAAAGCAGTGATTGGCTGGGCACTGGCCTTCCACATATCGGTGGACTGACTGTGAAGCGATCGTTGTTCCAGCAAGTAGACGATGAAGTTCTGGTAGCCAAACTTGTAACGGAAACCGGCGTTTTTGTTCTGGCCACTACTGGAGGTACAGTAGTTGACGTAACTGTCCCAGTTTCCGCTGTACGGATAGTTGACGGTGTCGAGTCCGAGGGCGGTGATAAACGTATCGCGGCGAGTAAAGTCGAAGTAGTGAACCTGGTTGGAGTTGTCGGCGTTCTTGCCGCTATATGCCCAGACTTCGCGAACCTGGCCACCCGGCGTGTAAGTTCCGGTGGTACCGCTGGGGTAGTACGTAATAATATCGCCATTCTGTCGACGAACGCGAATCCGATCGTACGACTTGGTCGAGTTGACGACGACGGTGTCGTACTGGTATTCGACGGTGACCTGGGCTTGGGAGTCGATCTGAGGTGCCGGACCTTTGGCGACTGCCCACTTCGGTTCAAACTCCAGGTTCCCGTAGATAGGGGAACCGAGTTCTTCGTACATTTGAAGTTGATTGGCGGTGACGTGATCGACGCCTAACGTGTTGAACGCGTTAAATTCACTGTCGTCGTTCATCGACCCGGATAGATCCAGAACAACCATGATATCGCGAGGCTGATAGGCGGCAGCGCTGTTCGCCTGGACACTGAAGGTATCTCGACCCAGCAAATGGCCGAAGAAGAACGGCATGTTGTCGTACCGCATACTGACTTTGACGGTCGATGCCGGGCGATCCGAAGGAACGACGTCTTGCGTTGAACTGTCCCAGTCGCCAAAGTTGACCGTCAACCCTTGAGAATAGTTGTCCATGAAGTGGGCAACACTTTTATCAATGGGCTGGTTATCGTATTCTTTCCACTGCGTTCCAACTGGGTTGCGAACGAGGTATTCGTGAACGGCATCGGTGGCTGCGTCCTCGCCATTGATCAACGAACCGGCACCTGCCAGCGTGGCCGCATCGACGCTACGTTGCAATTGCGACTGCATGGTGTACATGTAGCCAACGTCGATGCTGAAAGCGAGCATCGCCATCATGACAATCATGAGTACCGCGGACAGCACGACGATAATGCCGCGTTTTCGCTGGGAACCTACGTAAGACATTTCCTCGTCGGGGGAAGTCGATCGGCGAAACATAAACTCTCTCCTGGGAATTGGAAGAAGTTTGTTTGGTTGCGGCGAGCCGAGGGGAATTTCGTGCTGGCGTGCTCGGGGCAACCCAACTATTTAAAAGGATCTGAAACGAGATTTAGGGAGTTCGCTTCCATCTGATCGATGATGCTTTTTGGCAACACATGGCGATCAGCCTTCTGCGGCAAACCTCTCTGAAGGAGAGAGATGACGAGTGTCCTTGCTAATTACAAACGTAGGTTACGTCTGATCTCGAGGATGGGAAAAACCTTCCAGATTGCGCGGAATGTGGACACGTAGTTGGAGAGAACATGGTAAGTCGTATCGGATTGATTGGTGCCAGTTGCCGGGCAATGGCCGCATCTCTCGTCCGTAGCGGGGTTTCGGTTGCGGCCGCGGATCTGTTTGCGGACTATGATCTGCAGCAAATCGGTGAAGCCAGGGCACTGAAAAGCTATCCCTGGTCGGCCCCGCGGTGGCTGCGCGAAACTGACATGGATGCCTGGTGCTACACCGGAGGAATGGAGAACTATCCGCGGCTGATCCAGCGGATGGCTGGCGAAAAGCGTTTGCTGGGAAATTCAGCGACAACGCTTCGACTGGTTCGCGATCCGTTTTTGCTGGCGGACCTGGCGAAGGCAAATGGCTTTGCGTTTCCCGAAACGCATCGCGTTTACGATCCGGCATTCGATCCGATTCATCCGCAACTGAGCGACCAGTGGCTGCTCAAACCCTTCAAATCGGCAGGTGGTTTAAACATGGAAATGGTAAGTGTGCTGCCTGCACTGCCCCACCGATTCTATGTTCAGCGAAGGATGCTGGGCGTGCCGATGTCGGCGGTAGTTTTATCAATGCGAGATGAAAGTTGGATCGTGGGGACAAGTCGACTCTTGGTAGGAACTGACTATGGTGCACCGGGGCCGTTTGTCTTTGCTGGGGCAATCTCAACGTATCCGCCGAATTTTGAGGCTATCGAGCCTATCGCTCATGCGATTTACCATGAATTTGGGATGAAGGGGCTTTGGGGGTTCGACTATCTTGAGGCTGACGAGCCAGTTCTTTTAGAAGTAAACCCTCGCTGGACGGCGACAATGCCTCTGCACGAACGAATGCGCGACGATGGGTTGATGAAGCATCACCTTCAGGCTTGCTTAAACCAGGAGGTTGATCTTCTGCCGCAGTATGCTGTGGGGGTGAGCGGCATGCGCATCATCTATGCGAAACGGAGCCTGCGAGTCACCGAAGAGATGGTGGAACGCATGGATGATGCGTTTGCATTTCGTAATCCCTATTCGCTGCTTGCGCCTCGAATTGGTGACATCCCAAATCCAGGGACCATCATTGAGCAGGGTCATCCCGTCTGCACGCTGTATGCCGATGGCAATGGAGAATCGCTGGTGGAAGAAGCCCTTGTGGCAAGTGAAACGCAACTAGACGCAATCATCTATGCCGAGGGTTCATCTTCAGGCGGCGGTTGATTCTGAGCTAACTCTTCAGGGGTCGGCTTCCAGTTCTTACCAGCAAGGGTTGGCTCGTAATCGGAGTGACCGGCAAGTTGGGCAATCGCTTTCACCGCGGCAACGATCATGGCTTGGTCCGATTGAAACTCGCTCGGGTAGATAAGTTTGCCCACGGTAATGGAAACATGGGCACTCATGAAGAAGGGGCTGGTAACCGTTTTGTGATAGGGAGCCCCCTCGATGTACACCGGCAGAATGGGGACGTTGGCTTTGCGAGCTAACAGAGCGGCACCAGGGCGAACGGGCATCATGAACTGGTCTGAGGTATTGATTCGACCTTCTGGTAGCACGCCCACCCATTTTCCCTCGTGGAGAAGCTTCACCGCCTCGCGGACTGACACATTATCGATTCCCCCGCGTCGTGTCGGGATGGCACCTGTTTCGTGAAGGAACCAGCCAAAGAACCAGTTGCCAAAGAATTCGCGGGCAACAAACCAGCGGACACGGCGTTTGGCGGCCAAATGGATAAAGAATGGGTCGACGCTGCTGCGATGATTAGCAATGATCACCGCACCTTGATCTTGCGAGAGCGGAAGTTCGTTGGGGGCCTTAGTTCGCCAAAGAAATCGCAATAAGATAAAAGCCGTGCGATCTAATAGAAATTGGACTATGGTGTATTCTGTACGGCGAGCAAAAAGCCAAAGGACAGTAATCCCCACCAGAAAGGTGGATGCTGCCAGGCCGAGTACCAACAAAACGTTCAATTCTTGATCGGGATTAGGGGGTACAAAGTGCAAATTGGAATTGTAAGCGACACGCATGGGCACAGCCGTTTTGCCCAGTCGGCCGCGTACATGTTGGAAACGTTCTCAGTAGAGCACGTTTTACATTGTGGTGATATCGGGAGTACGGGCGTTGTCGAGATTTTCTCGAAGTGGCCGACACACTACGTCTATGGCAACACGGATGATAGCCGCACTGTGCTGGAAGAAGAGATTAAAGCATGCGGCGGCAAGTATTACGGTCAGGTTGCCGATATCGAGCTTGCTGGTCGTCGGATTGGTATGACCCATGGCGACGATCCGGCACTGTTGATGCGAATGATCCGCAGTGAAGAGTATGACCTGGTTTGCTCAGGCCATACCCACCAGGTAAATGTTCGCCAGGTGGGGCACACGCTGGTTATTAACCCCGGAGCACTCTTTCGGGCTGTCCGACACACGATCGCCATCGTCGATCTCATGACAATGCATCACGAGATCATTGAAGTTTAGCTGGCCAGACGGGCAATTCGATTGACAGGAGTGTAACCACCGGACTCAAGCTGCTTGTACTGCATCAGGTAGGCGTCTTCGGTGGTATCTTCGTAGAAGTCACGCAGAAGCGAAATCGCTTTGAAATCGAGACTGCGGAAAAACTTCTGAGCTTCCAGGTTCGTTTCTCGAACTTCCAGCAGGATCTGTCGGCGTCGACGATGGGTCAACTTGGATACCAGCTTGCCAATCATCTGGCGACCAACGCCGGCGCGACGCATGGATGGGGCAACGGCCAAATTCAAGAGATGAAGCCGCGTGTTGAGAATCTCGTAAATCATGTATCCGGCGATGCGGTCTTCGTGTTCGGCAACCATGCCAATGCAGTTGCGTTCACGAAGGCATTTGACGAACTCTTCTTCGCTCCAGGCGTATTCAAAACTGAGGCTTTCAATATCGAGAACCTCTTGCATATCACGTCGAATCATCCAACGGATATGAACAGGTAGAGTTCGTTGACTAATTTGACTCATGCCGGACTCCTTCCGAAATAGCCAAAGCTGTATTTAGCCGAGAGCGTTTAATGCCAATCGTTTGGTTGCCTTTCGCATCGATCTCGGAAAGGCCTCCTCCTCACGACCGGCTCGGATTGTCTGTCTGAGGAAGCGGTAACCTATCAGAATTGGCGAAATGTGCCAAGCCGAAAGCAGGCCCGTTTGCGCGATGAAATGGTCACGTCGGACGCTAGCTGTTAAACCACGTAGAATAGTTCTTTTGTTGCGCTAACTTCGCCCCAAGAGGGCACTGGCTCGGAAGGGAAGCGAGGCCCAGACGACGATCCCAATCAGCAGTAAACCAATGAAATGGGGTGGCAGGAATAGCCACCAAAAGAGTCCTACCAGGACGCCACAGACCTGGGGATTGCGGCTCATCCAACCTCGTGCATGGTGAAACTTTTGAACCAGAAGCGGGGGTGTCGCCACGAGAAGCCCAATCGCCACCAAGGCAAGCAGGCTTGTCGCAATGGGTGGCCAGTAGGAATACGTGTGAGGTGACGTCTGGCGGATGGAAAGCGGGCCTGAAGGTGTTGAGAGTCGATAGTAACGAAAACGCTCACCCATTGTTGGAGCTGCCGCGTAATACGCATCCGAGGTTTGCCGCTTCAGAGGATCTGAAGAGACGGCCCACGATTCTACTTCGGTCGCATTGTCTCCTAGCAGTTTGGTGACGATGTCCAGCGTATTGTCGGGGGTCTCACCCTGTTGGCGGAGTACCTCTTGAAATTGAGAAACGGCCGTGAATGCCTGTTCCATTCGAAGACTGTCCCAACGTTGAATTTCGGCGGTTGAGAGCCCCGATTGTGTGTCGCGCGATGCATCTTTTAGCTGAAACGCCGAGGTGACCTGGTCGCGGCTCCAAGCCACTCGGTCGAGATGAGGTGCATTCTCAAGTGTCCATTGAGAAGGTAGAGAAATGCGAAGCAGTTCTTCGGCCTTGGTCGAAAAGTTTAGGGACGGACGTTCGAGCTCGTAATACAGTTGATCTTGGCTAGGTTCTAACTTCGACGAGAAAGCAATTTCCACTACCTGCGGGAGACTGTTTGACTTCAATGGGATGCGGACGATGCGATCGGTCTTATGTTCGATGTGGCGTTGATGATCGAAATCGACCGAGAGTCCGAGAACTTGGACCTCATTGGGGATCTTGAATTCGACAGCATTGTTGCCTTGGGGAAGAACGGAAATGCGTGTCAGGCCGATGGCTCTTCCGGTGGAATCAAGCTGAAGCGTCGTTTCCAGGCTGTTAACCACAGGGTTGCCGGTAGGATTGGCTCGCTGCATCATCTGGCAGACATAGTCTGGCCGCGTGGCATTAAGCAGTTGATGCGTTACTGGCGAGTTGGCGATTAGCCAACGATCAGACACAGTCGTTGGACGCAACGCTTGGGATAACCAGAGGACCTCCTGGTCGTCCACTTCACGAGGAACTGCGACCCATTGGCTCACGCGATGTTGGCCGATCAATCGGATTGGGGAAAACGAAACACGCCGTCCAGGCGTCGTTTTCAGAGTCCCCTGCCACTCGAAAGAAAACGAACTGGGCAGTGTCGATCGAGGGACGAACGTATAGACGTACGCAGATTCGTCCGGAAGAAGCCGCGATGTTACGTCGAATCCGTCGATTGAAGTTACATCCAACTCGATTTCCTTGGGCACTAACCATTGGAGATAGCCAACACTCCCACTGCGGATGTCGATCTTGCCAACCCATTTCAGCCGCCACTGGCTATCAAGTCGGTTGACGACCGTTAAAAGGTCACTGGATATCACCACGTTGTTGGGAAGTATCTGCCATTCGAGTGGGAGTGCCGGATCAACGACCTGCCACATTCCGACACTTACGCTTCGATCGTTGTTGGGCTCGGAGATTTCTTCCTGCACTGGAATCAGGTTCATGGTGCTAGGAGTGCGGACCAGCACCGAGTGATCACGAGTGATCTGGACACGGCTCGACTGGGTGTGAACTTCGCGAATCTTGATGGGGGCCATCTTCACGTCGCGCACTTGGGGAGAAAGCCATTTTCTTCCGTTTATGGCAAGTTCCTGGAGCCCACTGACGTCGGTCAACAGCAAGACGCCCAATTCTCCACTCTTCGAATCGTAGTGCCACTGGATCGGACGCAAGAGGCCATCGACCAGGTACTGGACCGATTCCACCTCGCAGCCAGGGATCATTTCGACGACGTACTGCTTGGGCTTGCCCGAGTAGGTTTCGATCTGGGCTTTGATGTCGAAATCATAGCCATCTTCGTCAAACTTCAGGCGATAGCGAAGATCTGCATTACCGCGAGTTGCGATGGGACGGGTCGAAATAAGCCAATCCAGCGGCTCCATGGTGCCAACGGCAACGGCAAAGCGAAACCGTGGTTCTTCTTCCTTCCATTCTCTTAGGAACTCTTCTTGCGACAGGATGCTGACTCGTGACTGGGCCTGGCTTTGCACCTGCAATTGACTCGTCGCGGCGACTGCCACCCACCGGCGTTGGAGCAATCCATTGATGACTTCGACATTGGGAAAACGAAGCTGCCCAACCTGCTGCGCACCTTCGAGCGAGAATCGGAGGTCGACTTGCTGAATAGGTGTATCGCCGTCGAGCAAATGAATGGCATAGGTACGCGTTGAGGCGGAAATGCTGGTCGACTTGACTTCCGCGGTCCAGCCCAGAGCTTGCTGCATATCGAGCGTCAGCCGCGAGTCGACGGCAATGAGGATCGGGCCGATCTCGGTGGGACGGTTCGTCAGATCCAGCCGGACACGAAGTTGAACATTCTCGTCGTTGAATTCAAGCAAATCCAACTCCCGAAACTCGAACGTTGATTGGAGTTCTGAAGACTTCCATTCCAAGTCGAAACCTGTCACAGTTCCCAGTGGGATGGTTTGCCGGATGCTCGAAGCCTCGACGGAGATTTCTCGATTATTGAAACGAATCAGTGGAGAGCCCAACTGCATGGAATCGGCGATGGTAACGGCCGTGCTGGCGAGCGAGGGAGTGTCAATGTGCAAGCTCGGAGGGGTACTCTCGCTTTGCTGCAGAGGGACGCGACTCTTAATCACGATCGTGTGGTGCCCCATCTCTTTGAGCGAAAGAACCAGTTCATTCGTGGTCGTTTCGAATGGATTGGGCAGGATGCTTCCCGTATCGGAGTTCATTCCAACTTGATCGACGGCCGTATCTAGGCCAGTCCCTAGCTTGGAATCGAACGGGAGTCGAATGGTCTGATTGGTCTTCGCTGTGACCAATTCGATATGGGTCGTTACGGTTATCTCAGGCGTCAACTCTAGCGAGTCGACGACGGAGAATTCATAACGCATTCCTTCAACGATCCAAAGCGGAATGATGTCCTCGGGTTGGTCCGACAAATCGCTCAAACGTTCGTAGAGCGGCAGGGGAAGATAGGCTTGTCCGACCGGCTTACGCTGGGAATCGATCGGAATAAGAACCGGATATACGGTGGTTTTCCGCACGGAATCCGCCATCGGTTCCTGCGCCATGGTGGGAGTCGCCCCTTGGTTCAGCCAGCAAAGCGTGAACGCCACGACCAAACTGGTCACGGTCACGGTCGATCCTGTGGGATATTTCCGATCGGCTATCGCCGGCGGAATGAGTAAGTAGGAGCCAATGCCCCCTAGTATCAGGCCCAGAAAATATGCCGATGTCAAAGGAGCGGTGACGTCTGGCAGCCAAGGGACAAAAAGGATCAGCACCAGCAGCAATACGCAGAAGACTCGCGGCATCTTCAGAAAGCCATAGGCACCGCCGAACAGGGCGACCATGAACAGCGTGAGGCTGGCCATTAACAAGGAAACGCGATGAACAACCCAAATCGATCCTGATGGAAGCGGCATGACGCTGTCGTTGAGATCTTGTGGCGGTTGGTCTCCGGAGATCAGATCGGCTTGAAATAGTCCGGACCAAAGCCCATTGCGAATTCGATCACCAAACGTAGACCAGCGCGGACTAGGGTATTCAACTCGCTGGACCAGGCTACCTAGCGCGAATTCTCGTTCGTCAGTCGAAGTTGGAAATGCGGCTGTGGCAAACTCCGGTGTAATGGAACGAATCAGAGAAATCGGGCCTGGATTAACTTGGTAGTGCATTTCGAGTTCGGCAGAAGACACGGCTTCCGGAACCTCGACCTCGATCGTTTGCCCACTTTGCTTCCAGAGCGTCCAGGGTTCTCCAGCCCACTGAATTAGATCGACCCGGGCTCCATTGGGTAAAGTGAATACGGCGGTGGATGAACGTTGACTAACGATCGTCCAAACCGAGTTCATCCGCTGTCGGCCGTTGTTTTCGACGCTGATGCAGTGGTTCGCTTGGGTCGAGAAAATATCTGGCAGCGGCTGCCCCCCTTGCCACTGGCAATTCACTAACTGCGAAATGTTTTCGGCCAGACGCCGGATCTCGTCGGGACGGTATTCAAGTCTTGTAACTTCTGACGAAGTACCGAAATCGGAATCGAGATAGATCTTACGGAGCAGTGCCGGATCCACCGTAAGGCGGCATGTCGCTGGCGTTGTCAGGGTCAGCACACCAGACTGAGACTCAGCAGAAGGAACCGCCAGCAAAAGAGGATCGGAAAACGGTGTGTCTTGTAATGGGAAGTTACCGCGCAAGATCAAAGGGAACGTGCTGTCCGATGGCGGTCGCAATTCGTAAATAAAATACGGATCACGCTGATTAGGGCCCTCGCCGGCCGAGGTCGTGATGGCTGTCCAGCGAATCGGGGCCAGATCGGGAGTAGTCCAGGTGACATCCTGTGACCAGGGTTGCGTCGACCAGACGAAAATGGTCTCAGGCAACAGGCCAATGCCGCTCAAACGGATCGAAGCCTGACGGCGTGTGGACGATTCATTGGCTCGGATTTGCACTTCGATTTCAGCGTCGTAGGTTGCCCGCTTTCGCGTAACCCGGGTCACGTGTTGCAGATCGGATCGTCCGCGGATTTCAAACGCAGGGATTTGCCACTTCGTGCCGAACATACGCTGGATATCGACCGGAGCGTCCGCGATCAAATGGCGGGCAACCAGGCCTTCAGGTTCTAGTTGCAGATCGAATCCCGCAGCAGGCTTCACCGAAAGCCATTCGATGTGTCCAATGCCCGGCGGGAAATCGAAGGGGCGGAAGTCTGCGATTTTCAGGTTCCCAAAGTCATTTTCACGTGTACGACGCAAGCGGACCTGGAAATCGACCATCTCGGACACGTCTTCAATTCGCAGCAGACGCTGCCGATCGCGTGTCGTTTCTTCCCAGCGAACGGCCGTGCCTTCGGGGAATCGTTGAACCGACTCGACCTGCCAGCCTGGCGATAGAGGAAGCTCAAGGTGGTCGGTAGGGTTATCGCGCTCAAGTAAGTGAAGCACACTATCAGACTGAATCATCAGGTCGTTGACGGTAGCCTTATGTCCCATCGACATGCGCAGCTTGCTTTGTCGACGGAACAGTTGCAGGCCAATCTGAGCCGATTCGTCGAAGAGTCGAAACTTAAGGTTTGACCTGCCCAGCGAGTTGTGCGGGACGAATTCGACCTGTTGGGCGTTCTTGAGCGTGCAGAAGGAAAGGTTGATTCCTTCATCCAATTGCACCGCTACCACGTGCGATTCGGTGGGCTGTGAGGTGGTGCTGATGATCGGCAGGTCGATACGAGAATAATTCCCAATCGTAATCGGTGATAATCCTTGAACGGAAATGGCCGCCGTTTCTCCCATTGTAAAAACGGTGTGGGGGATGATCAGCGACTGATTTCCTTCCGCCGTATCGTGCAGGTCAAGGTTCTCCAAAACCAGCCCATTCACAGAAGCACGGGTCACGATCAGGTCTTTAGGGATCGAAAGATCCAGCGTGGCTTGCGGCGGAGACTGGAGGGAAACCTGGGTGTTGACCTCGCAAACATTATCTTGAACGTGATAGCGAGTTGACTGCGTCGCTACGGCGGCATCTGACTGAAAAAGTCGGTCACTTGAGAGTAGCGAAAACCGAAGCTTGCCTTGCCACTGCGGGCTGAGGTGCCAGGTGTTTGTTTCTTCACCGCTGGCATCCGAGATGTTCGGGCCGTCAAGCAAAATGCCTTCCTGAAGGACCATTTGCCATTGGGAAGGCAGTTCCAGGTAGAAATCAACTTTAGGGGCAAACGCCAGGCTCAAATCGACGGTCAACTCGTCGCTGCTTCTAGCGGTCGCTTGGTAGCTCCAATCGAGCGTGAACGAGGGTTGAATCTGTTTCAGGAAGATGCCAGTCCGCGAACCGTTGCCACCTACCCAAAGGGTCGGCATCGACGAAAGCCGCTGATGCTGATCGAAGTAGAACAGGTTCGAGTTCTTCAGCGAAATAAACCCGGAGGTTTCAGTTGGCGGTACTTCGACTTCAAATTCTGCTTCCCCCTGAAGCGTACGCCCATTGAGCGTAGCATGATAGGTAAGGCTGCTCACTGCCAGGTCTTCAGTGAGGTCGTTTTGACTTCGCGCAAACTCGGAAATCAGCTTTTCGAAATCGTTGAGCTGCATCTGGGGCGCGAATTCGAAGCCGGATCGAGGCCACTCTTGCGAACGATTCTCTGGCACGTAGACGCGTTGGAATTCGATGGTCTGGACGGCGTTCGTCTCTTGCGCAGCACACGGGGCATGGTAGGTATTTGTGATGACAAATGCCGCCAGGAAGATACCGAGCGTTTTACGAAGCCAATCGATCATCGAGATTGTCCGCTGGACTGAACCGCGGCAGGCATGGAAGTCGTGGAAACCGCCGAATTCCCGGCGACAGCAGACTGAGATGTCACTGGTACCGAAGCCTGACTATCGCTGGAAGATCTCGCGCGCACGGCGGACTTCACAGGGGCACGGTATGATGCGAGTCGATAGAGAACAATTCCAAAGATGGCCAACATGATACCGAGCGTGGACATCTCGCCAATCAGCACTGCGAAATCGGGATACGTAACGGCCACCCCAATCGCCACGATCGCGGCAACTCCGAACACCAGTACATGTCGAGACTGAGGCAGATAGAACAGGATGAGTAGCACAGCCAGGGCAAGCCCGGAAAACAGGAGCATCAGTGAACTCGTCTTGGCCGAAGACACGCGTACGTTCTCGACCGGTCCAATCGTACTGTACAAGGAACGATGCATCCCTTCGGGATAGACGGTCGAGATGTTGGTGTTTGCCAATGCCTCTAACTGTTTTTGCGTTAGACGAGCCGTGCGACGATACCGCCCACCGTTCCACGACCAATCCATTTCATCGGACATTCCCGACGCAGAAAGGATGAGCCAGTTTCCAGGTGAAACGATCTGCAGGTACGTGTATCCCCCTTCTCGTCCAGGCTGGCTGGTCCCCAAAACCGAGTTTTTGATCGTGGGAGAATTGATTATGAGGGACGATTTCATCCCCTCGCCAACCGGAAACTTGTACCAGACCTCTAATCGGTCTCTTCCCGTCTCACGGTGTTCAGGAATTTCGAGTTGGATTCGATCTTCGTCTGAGGTAAACGGCTGTTCGATTCCATTCCAATACACTTCCGGCTGTCGCGCGCCTTCGGGAAGTTGAATGGTTAAATGGGGAGCAAGCGTGCGAAGCGTGAACACAGCTCGATCTCGACGTTCGTCCGGGGTCAGTGCGACTTGAAGCCAATGGAAGTCGACGACGACACGATCATCGGTCTTCGGAGTCAAAAACGGAGCCGAGAACTGGACCTGGCTATATTGGTCGCCTGGCAGTTGCACGGTTTGTCCCTGCTGACTCATTGTGAACGAACGCCAGTCTTCTGTCTCGGAAAGGACGTCTACTTCCTGGGAAGACTCGAACGTCAGCTCTAATGGCTTGAAGTCGACATCAATTCCCTTTTCGATCAGGCTTGTCGATTCGAGCGTCATCAAATTCAATTGGTAATCGCTGCTACCCGGAGCAATCTCTTCCAGCGGCGAGTTGTACATCAACTTGATGCGATAGGGGGGCGCAAGATCAGAGAGCGAATAAACCATCGTCTGATTGTCACCCAGGCCGATACGCTGCCCCGCGACATCTTCGGTATTGATTACGGCCGTTGTTACCTCGAAGAAGTGAATGTTTTCAGGAAGTTTGAAAACGGCCTGTTCTGGTGAACTGTGAAATGGCTCAAGAGTGAACTCGTGGGTCACTGCCGCATGGTCAATGCCTTCGACCAATCGTACGGTTGCCGTAGAGCCCACAATCAAGCGAGGCACCACCGGTGTCAGGCGAAGGCCCAACAAAAGCGACTCTTGCGAAGGCGCTGCACGCAGGACAATCGTTCCTCGCTCGCCAGAGAGTTCCACTTCCTGGCTGCGACTGCGGTCGAGTTGGAAGCCTTCGCTTTTTTCTGACTGAAAGCGGATCTCGATGTCGTTATCTGGAATAGCCGTCACTGTTGCCGTCCCTAACGGTTCGGCGCGAGGAATGGGCCACGGCAGGCTGACTTCGGTAGGGTCTTCCCCTTGATGCTCTCGCTGGGCTTTGATGTTGACTTCGATGGTGCGGTAAGGAGCAACCGTCATGGCTTCGGCACCTGTCTCACCAGCTAGGGGAAGAATTAATTGGTTGGCGTCTCCCTCGCCGATTTGCCATTGCGCTGCACCCTGGGTGTCGACAGAGTCGATGCTCCAACCATTCAGGTCGATAACCAGGTCGTCGTTGTACGTACGTGGTAAGCGATAGGAAAGCTTACCGACAAGCTGCGAATTGAGCTTACCGACATGAAGTTCATAGTCTGTCTTAACTCGGGCGGTCGATTGGATGGGCAGCGTGTGTAAAACCAGCGCCGCCGGTTGCTGATCGTAAGAAAACGTAGCACGGTAGTTCATGCCATCGCTTCCTCGCGACGATTGCTCGCGCAAGACGCGTGGGGTATCCCAGGTCACGTGTACATTGCCGGCCGCGGTAAGGCTCAGACGGCCATCCTGGATATCACATCCTAAAACGTTGAACTGGCCGACCGTAAAACGCCGTTTGCCTCGTTCGCCGGGGACGGGATCGGTTTGTTTGGTGTTGATGGTCACAGAAACGGGGGCTTTGGTTGCTTCACTCAATTCCACCAGCAAGCGATTGCCAAACGCCTGACCTTGCCGCTCGAGCGGATGGATCTCGTATACGGCAGAAGGAGTCGCCGGGGGAATGAACTCGGCATCGTCGTCGATCTCGACGACGAACGAATCAAACGGAATGGTCGTGCTTTCGACTTGTAGTTTGGCAATCGTTGTGACGGTATCGTCCACGTCGACCGAAACAGCCAGTTCTCCCTTCACCTTCAGATTGACCGGCTGCTCCTCCATGGCCTGATCATCGAACCGCCAGCTTAAGCCCAGGCTTCCACCGGCGTATTCCAAGTGTTGCTGGCTGTGGTCGACTGGCGGTGGTTCGGTCGGATCCTTAACGACCATGCTCCCCTTGTGAGAGATGTTGGCACCCGATTGAGGCATGTCCAGCTTGACCACGCACTTGGTATCGACCGGCAGGTTGGTTTCTAGCGAAGTCTCATCTCCTCGCGTCGCGAGGGGCAGCAGCGCGGTCACGCGAAACGTGATCGTCTCTGCCGGCTGGGGAGAAAGAAGTCCGCTATCTGATTCCGGAACTTCGCACCACAAAGCATATCCGCCGCTGGTCGTACCGCTTTGAGGACGATCTGGTCGTACCGGCATGGATGGCGAGACTTCCACGCTCGATCGAATAATGGCGTTTTGTAAACCGATTGGAATCCGAATCCAGCCTGAAGCATGCGGGATGACTTCGTAGGTGACATGGATGAGGGCGTTAGGACCCTGGACTTGAATGTCTGCTGAGACGTTTTCTAAGGAATACTTGGGAAGGTCCTTGGGGTTTCGGTTCAGGTAAACATCTTTGTACCAGGCTCGGAACGATTCGGCCGGAAAATCAAGAACGCGTTCAAGAGGACCGCCTTCGGCAATCGCCCCATCTTTGATGGGCAGGTAGATGATTTCGGGTTCTCGTTCTTCGATTTTCGATCCGGTTGTACCTGCTTGGGCATGCAGCAGATGATTCGAACCGCTGAGTGCAACAAAAACCAGCGCGAATAGCGCGATGCCGACCCAGCGCGACCAGCAACAATAGCTGTGCCCCGGCAGTGCGGAACCATGTTCTCGGCACGCGGTGTTCATGGAGTCGGGAGATATCTGTGATAGGAGGAGTCTGAAAAGGAGCCCCCAACGAACATGGGGGAACGCCAAGCACCAGCAAGTTGCCGTGGAGAACGTGTCCTGAACTTGCATGGGGAGATCGCTTGTAGTGACCGCTGTTTCACGATTCCCACTGCCTGACGTAGTAATCTAAGTCTATTTAGCCATGACCGTACTTCCTGAAAGGTTAACGCCAATGGCTTGCGAAAACTGCGAAAAAAAATCCAGTCGCACCAATTATACCACCCGCACCTATCAGGAGAGCCGCCCTATGGGTGGCTAACCCCCTAAACTCTACGAACTCGCAATTTGGGCTTGAAGTTCTGCCTGTAATTGGGGGGTAGCGGTCGCAACGATTTTGGGTTTGTTGATATCGAATGGTTGATTGCCAAACCCCTGTACAATGCCCCCGGCTTCTTCGACCAAGATCGCACCGGCCGCGACATCCCAAGGCTTGTTGAATGCTGCCCAGTAGGCGTCCATATGACCCGCCGCGACATAGGCCAAATTGAGAGCTGCCGAGCCCAGCCGGCGAATTCCCTGCGTTTTTACCAGAACATTGATGAAATCTTCGATGACCTGGGAATCACGACTGACGGTTGTCGGAAAGCTGAATGCGATCAGGGCTTCGTCGAGAGATTGCGCCCCGCTTACCTCGATTTTCTCGTCATTCAGGTAGGCCCCCTGCCCTTTCTCGGCCTTGAAACAGCGATCGAACACCGGGTCGTAAATCACGCCTGCGATTACCTTTCCGGCTTCGGTGAGGCCAATCGAAACGGCGTAATTGGGTAGCCCATGGACGTAGTTCATGGTGCCATCCAGTGGGTCGACGACCCAGCAGAATGGGCTACCTGTCTTGCGTGACACGCCAGACGGCCCCTCTTCTCCTAGAAATTCGAATTCAGGGAAATCGGCCGTAAGGATTTCTTCAATCACCTTTTGGGCTGCGTCGTCGGCATCGGTGACCAGGTCGGCCTTGCCTTTTTCCCGAACATTGAACTTGCCGCGCCACTGCTTTAGTACGTCCCCAGCAGCTCGGGCCGCCTTTTCGCAACTCGTTAAATAGGAAGACATTGCGTTCCTTTTCAGGGGCTGGGTGCGTTGTTTTAAAATCGGAGGTGTGGGATGCGTTTTAGAACGTATTCTCGAACATGGGTACTTGCCTTTGCCAGGGGGAGTTCGCGTAAAATACGCAATAAGAAGACCACTTACAGGTTTCGCAAGAATCTTTGCAAATTATTGTGGACACCTTCCCGATTTTTGGTATCATCGACTACATCATTCCCGGGACAGCGGTTAAATACCGCCCATACCCGCTTTGCGAGGGTGAATTTCGCAAGGCAAAATTTCGGCCTCTTCTCTGTTCCGGCCCCGTCGACTTGCTTTTGTGAGCGACGGGGTTTTTTATTTCTTGCCGGTGGGCTTTCGGCTGTCGCCGGCATCGAACAAAATCGAGCCCATGAGCAACTCGATTTGGATCTCCGACTACGACGTCATTCACCGCTGCAAGACGGAAAACTTTCAGCTTTCCGTCGCCGCATTTCCTAACAAGATGAACGCCAAGTTCGTCTCGCAGCCTAAAAACTGGCAGGCCGCCGAGTGGAATCTCGAGGGGATCGGCAACCGCGAAGAGTTCTACGTACGTGGAAACGATCTCGTCGAGCGATACACATCCGACCAGGACAAGCTTTCCACTGAGATCTACTCGAGGATTCTGCCAGGGCTCGACGGTGTCGAATTGATTCTGTCTCGGCAGACTTCCACGCTCGATTCAGATGCTCAGATGGCGCTTAAGTTTCGCTTTGACGACGCCAACTCGGTGATCACGATGAACGCCGATGGTCAATGGAATCCACCGGGCTTGGGGGATGACAACCTCGCCCAACTGCGTGATCCGATGGTTGTTGCCGTTGGTTGTCTCGATGCGGTTCAGTACGCCGTATTCGCCTACCCAGGCGATTGTGATTCCATTCAGGCCGAACGGCTCAATGAAGAAACGATCGAAGTCACGATTCCGCTCTTCTCGCTTCACCTGGAGAAGGGAGTCATTCGCCGATCGCGGATTCAACTCGTCCGGGCAGAAGGGAAAGACGCCATGGAGCAGTTGGCTGCCAAGTACCAGGCATTCTGCGATTCGGAAATCCCACTAACGACGTGATGCCGTGAACGAGGTTCCCACCAACCCGTTTGCATCTCCTGCCGCCGTGTCGGCGAAGGAGTTTCGTGAATTTCATGTGTGGGACCGAGAAGTCGTCTCGAGGGAACAGTACCAGGCAGTCTTTGCTGGTGGTCTGGTTCTTGTGTTCGCGGCCATGTGGATCAATCTCATTGTTCAGGCCGGTTTCTTCAACAGCGATGTTTTGATCGGTCACGGCGTGTTGGCGTTCATGACGTTTAGCTGCGTGGCAACGGTCGTCAATCACACTGTCCGTGCCCGACATGCCTGGCAGCGTTTCCCGCTTCAGCTTAACGATGAGGGGATCCGCGCGAAGTTTGAAGACGGGGACAAGTGGACCGGCCTGTACTTTGCCTGGGATGAAGTCGCGAAAGTGACCTTTGCTCCGCGGAATCGCATGGTGGTCACGACCATCAACGGAAAAGAGTTTGTGGCGGACTTGAGCTTGATGGGATCGCGCAAGTGGCATCCGCTGAAGGAAACGCTCAAGTTCTATTCAGACGATATGGCGAAAACGGATGAGTGAAGATCAGGCCAACCCGTTTGCGTCACCCACTGAGAAAAGCCATAACGCACAAACGACCTTTCCTCAGCGTTTTAGTTTGCCTATCACACTCGCCATCGCCGGCGTTTTTTCGGTGTTAGTAGGATGCTGGCTCGGTCTGGTGGCCTACTTGGCCGGACCGAAAGTTCCACCCACTTTCTGGTATGTCGTGATGGCATTTCTGGTCATCGGTGTTCTTGTCCTAAAAGGGGCCATCGATACCTGGCACAACGGCCGATTGCAGCTTGTTGATCATCAGCTTTGCGGCAGATTCCGACGCGAAAGATACAAGCACTACGATGAGATCGACCTGAGAGAGATCGTTTCCTTTCAATTCAGCGGGCTCTCTCAACTAATCAATTCGCCGGCCACGCTTCGACTGCGCACAAAGGACAACGAAACCTACGAGTTCTATTGCAAATGGTTTACTCCTGGCGATTACCAGCAACTGAACGAGATCTTAGCGAGCTATTGCCCTAGCAATGGGAACGCGTAAGTGAACGCCGCGCAAAAAAGTCGCCCTTGGGCTCGGAGGGTGAACCCAAGGGCGCGGTCAACTCAATCTTACTGGGTGACAGAAGTTTGGTGTTGGTCGCCTAAACGGCGACCGCTTCCAATTCTTCCATCTCCTTTGCCAGCCGCTTACGGGCGACGTGCAAACGACGCTTGATCGTTCCGATCGGAGCTTCGAATTCATCGCTCATTTCACGCAGCGACTGTCCTTCGACGTAGAAGGCCTGGAGCGTATCCCGGTCCATCGCGCCGAGGCGGCTGATGCCGACTGCCAGGTTATCCCGACGTTCGACTTCCAAAATCGCGTGCAGCGGCGTTTCGTTCTCTACGCAGACCGAAGCCAAAGCTTCCGGTTCGGTAGCGAAATCGTGCGGCCGACGAACTGCCCGGTTGATAGCCATCCGGGCTGCGATCGAACGCAACCAGCCTGGGAAGGCAGCCGGTTCACGCAGTTGGTCCAACTTCTGCATCGCCTGGATGAACACGTCCTGAGCCAGTTCCTGGGCTTCCCAGTAGTGACGCAAACGCTTCAAAGCGATGGCGAAGACGACCGGCTGGAAGATTTCCACCAGCTGACCGAATGCATCCCGATCACCGTTCTGAGCTTCAAGGACCAAATCGACGATCCGATCCCGTTCATCGTTGTACAAGTTTCCGTTCATCATAGTTTCCAGACGTATATATTCAGGGCAGTTCTGGCGAAATCAGTGCATGCGGCGGCAAACGACGGCTATGCACACGGCACAAAGGAACCCGGCGACGAGATGGCCTGAAAACGGATGGCATACAGCGCATCACAGCAGGACAACTCGAGCTCTCGGGGCCTAGCGTCTCAGAAGCTTCGCGAATTGTGCGGGACCAACCCTTGCGACATTGCTTGGGTTTTCTGGTCCGTTAGCTTCTGGGTATCAGGCCCAGCGATCCCTCGTTTCGGAATCGCATCGAGAGCGACATTGACGCGGTACTGCCTAGTAGTAGGCTGCCGCCGCCAAGACATCGCAGTGCATCACACGGCAAATCGTGTTCGGACGGTTTCGGGGGGCTTTGCTTGCCCCACGTTTTTGGTCCGTACTGTTGCCATGTATGGCCATAGAGGCGCAGACAGGTGGCGGATGCATTGCGAATAACATCAACGGCGACCACGAAAACGCGGGCGACGACGGCGGCAAAATTGGCGCGAATGTTGATGATGTTGGAACGCATTGTTTCATCCTCCTACGCGTCTACGCGCAGTGAGAGAACTATGAAGTGGAAGTTTTTAAATCCCGGCACTTTCCAAGTACAAGGATCTTGAATCTTAAATCGCCGAAATGGACTCGGCAACAACAAAGATTCTCCCAGCGTGCGACGAAAATGCCGTCAGCGGGGATACCGGGTAGATGCCTAATGGTCAAAAAAGGTTCGCAGGTAGGGAGAGAAAATGTCCAGAATCTGCCCGAACCTACTAAGAAATAAACATGTGGATTTTCGTAAGTGTATTACTGGTAGTGGGTTGCGTTTAATGGGCAGTTCTAGGGAAAGTTTTTGTCTTTCCCCACGAACCCATGAAAAAGCTCACGATGCTATCATCGTGAGCTTCATTTGAGTTCGACTTGGTCGCAGGCTAGTTTCCGACGTTAAAAATCGTCTCGACGTTGCCTCGCAGGAGCTGGGTACCCAGCTCAACGGCCGATTCTTCCGACCAGCCGCGGTCGACGACAAAGTTCTCGGCCAGGACTTTCGCCAGGATTCGCTTGTACATGGCGAACTTCGGCAGGGCGAATTCCATTTTGTACATGTCGCTGTAGTAGCCGATCTGCTTCGTGCGGGGAATTGCTTCCAGGCGGGCAGCACAGTCCTGCTGAATGTAGGTCGGTGTGTTGCTATACCACCAGTGACCATTGGCCACGACGTTCGGAAAGATCCAAGAATAGCTGACCAGTTCCTGGTTCGTCACGCTCGCGAGGACCGAGATCGGGAAGGTCACGTCAGGAAACGCGTTGAGCAGGTCTTTGTACTGAATCAACGAAACGCGGCTGTCGTATAGGTCCTGGCCTTGGAAGACGCCTTCGGGGAAGACCTTGCGATTGACGCCAATCATCAGATCGAACGGCAGTTTGCGTTCTTGGCAGTTCTCGGCCAGCGTCCAGAAGATGAAGTTGCTGACGGCACGTTGATCGTCTTCATCGGCACTGGTGCCACTGGAAAGAACGTTTGCCAGCGCCGTGTTGGCCCGAGCATCCGAAACCTTGACCGGCGCGAAAGTTGGCGGAAGTGAGATCGCACAGGCCTTGGCGTTGTTTCGGACAAAGTGATCAAACAGTTTGCCAATCGCCTGGCGGGCCGACACTACGTCGCTGATGTCGACACCGGTCGCTTCGTAGAGCCGCACCTTGGTGCGAGGATTGGTGAGATGGAAAACCAAGTCATCCGTTCGCAGGCAAGGGATGTATTTGGCGGTATCGAAACCTTCAAGCGGATCATCGAAGTCGTTGGTCAGGAAGACTCCTTCCAGGCGGCTCTTGCTGAAGACGGTATCGGTCCAGCTATCGGCCGACATCTTTTCTTCCGCAGCGTCGTAGAAGGCTTCCCAGTTGCTGGTGTCGATCGTATCGCCGTCGAAATCCAGCAGCTTCTGGGCCATTTCGATGAACCAGCTGTATTGAATAGTATTGGTAATTGGGCCGAGGTTTTCGATCAAACGGCCAACCTTCTCCTTGGGGGAGATCCCCTCCTCTTCGATCTTTTCTTTGGGCACGCCAGCCGAGTGGGCCAACTCGGTGTAGTAGTGATATCCGAGAATGTCTGCCAGCGTGTGCGACGAGGGATCGAGCGAGTTAATATGCGTATGTGGGTCAATCAGAACAAGTTGGTCGAGTTGCTGGAAGAGGCGATTTCGGAGTTCGATCGACATGGTGGGGGTGCACTATGGGAAAGGGTATCAGAGTTTTTGAGTCTGTAATCCATCTGGTATAGCAGATCCCGATTGAAAATTCATCGGTGGGAATGGAATTGGGATTCGATTCTCGCTTAGAAAGTCACTAAACTCACCCTTAGGCAACAAAGTGTCCCCCTGCAAAGTGGGTTTGAATCCAATGACAAGTGACCAGACATCCACGAATCCGTTTGCTTCCCCGTCAACCGTTGGTGAGTCGATAAAGGTGGTCCCAGGATCGTACGAGATCCAGGGAGAGCGAATTCTGGGGACCGACAAGATTATTCTGCCGCATGCGTGCGTGAAGTGTGGGGAAGTCCTGCCTGAGCACGATGGTTCGACGCGTCGTAAGAAGGATTTGTACTGGGTGCATCCCGCGATCTTTTTTCTAGTGATCCAGATGCTGATCTTCCTGATTGTTTATCTTGTCACGCGTAGGAAGTGCCGCGTTGAGTATTCCATCTGTCGAGACTGCAATGCCAAGCAGCGAATCAATATTGTTTATTGCCTGATTTCGCTGGGGGTCTTTATTGGGATGATTGCGCTGATGGTTAACTTAGAGAATTCCTGGCTTGCCTTAGGGGTTGTGTTTTCATTTGTCGCGATGGTGACGTTTGCCATTCGTGCTAACGGCCCCCTCACGGTGAAGGCTTACAAGAAAGGGGAATTTCAATTGCGAGGAGCCAGTCCCGCTTTTCTCCAGTTCGCCGAGAACTGCACCGATACCCAGGCCATACCAGCGGTCGTCGTCGCAGAAGACGGCCGCCTGGTTTAAGTGTTATCTCGTCTATAGCTTGGTCGCTTCTTTGAACGGCAGAGCCTCGCCGCCGCGGTAGACGTAGACCTGATAGAGCTGTGTGATAAAAAGCCCACCCATAACTGCCACGGCACCGGCTGCAGGGATGTATCCGACACAAAGTGCCAAACAGCCGATCAGCATAAAAAACATGGCAACGAAGTAGAGTACGATCCCGCCCAGGAATAATTCGACCCACATTTTCCTGATAAAGTCCATGATCCATTTGAAATCGAACGCTGAAACGAGATCGTTGAGCATACCAGCCCGAATGACTATGGGGCATGTGACAAAAAACACAAACAAGTTGCCTGCGATAATCATCACAAAGTAGATTACGAAACCAACGACGGCGAGCGCGTCATTATTGGTGGCCATTAATGCGGCCATAACACCCCAGGCCAGCATCATGATTGGCACAACGCACATCGAAACGGCAAACGCTGCCAGCGACATCCAAAGGCCGCGCATCACATAGTCGCCAAGTCGATTGAGATCGAAATCAGGGTAACTGTTCGTGCGACCGTATGCCCTCGCCCCGATGATTTCTCCGATATAGCCCCACGCGAACAAAGCACCGACGACCGGAATTACAGCCGAGAGAAGAAACGCGACACCTGCCAGCAGGATATTAACAAACCAGTTGGGGTTACCGAAGACATCGCTTACCGCTTCCATGTAGTCGACTGAACTACGTGGAATAACACTTCCGCCCCCTTCCTCTTGAGGAGGCTCGTAGCTTGTACCTTCGGGTGAAGCGAATGGGTTGTCTCCAGAAGTCGACATCAGGCTTAACTCCGGTTGCGGATCTTGTGCGATAGAAGCCAATCGTAAATTTTCTGATTGGCATAGGTTTCCGACCAACTGTCGTGCTGCACATTGTCATAAATGGTCAGACGCGAGTCACCACCAATCTCGGAAACTGCGTTAACAATTTCTTCGCTTCGAATGAGCGGAACGATTTCGTCATCGCGACCGTGAAAGGCCCACGCCGGCGTCGATTTCAGGTTCGCTGCCGTCGCCATATCGGCACCGCCGCAAATGGGGATAATGGCCGTGAATAGGCCTGGATAAGCGGCCGCAGTCGCCCAGGTCCCATAGCCTCCCATGCTCAGCCCGGTAAGGTAAGTCCGGTCGGTATCGACGGCATATTCGCTTTGTATGTACTGCGTGAGCTGTACCAGGCCGTTGATGTTTTCGTGCATC
This sequence comes from Blastopirellula marina, assembly GCF_002967715.1. Classification (NCBI taxonomy): domain Bacteria; kingdom Pseudomonadati; phylum Planctomycetota; class Planctomycetia; order Pirellulales; family Pirellulaceae; genus Blastopirellula; species Blastopirellula marina. The sequence goes on along the minus strand of NZ_PUIA01000051.1, from coordinate 131,319 downwards.
GCCCACCACTGGTCTAAGGGACACTGCGGAGAAACGGTTACAAACGGTAGGTCTTCCCCTTGGTCGATTAGTTTGGGGGGACCATGCTTCTTGACCAATTCCAAATCGGTTCCTCGCTCCCCTGCCCCATGTAAGAAAACCAGCAGCGGAAGCTTGGCTTCTGCCTGAAACGCACTCGGCTGATAGCACAGAAACGGAAAGACTCGCTTCTTGCCTTGACTGTCGAACCAGACGAACTCGTGTGTCTCTTGACGCTTGGAAACGGTTTGCATGAGCAAGTCCCTAGGCTTGTTGGCTGTGGGTGAGCTGCTGGCGAAGCCAATGGATCTCTTGGGCGATCCCTTCAGCAAGCTCGTTGTGTTGCAGTTCCTTGGGGAGCACGCCCCAGGCATATGTTTCGACCTCGAAGTGTCGAATTTCTGGGTGATTTCTTATCTCGGAAAGAAAGTCATGGATGTGCGACTGGGTGGTTCGCAGCAAGCCGAATTGATCGAGGTAAATCGGCATGTGGAAGTGTATTCGCCACGTCTCATTCTCCGGCACCTTCTGGGACGCTTCTTGCAGTGCAAAAGGGAGATCGTCGAAGTAACGCAGTGTCCCCTCGGCATCGCGCGAGGTCGTTTGGTGCAGGTAGCGATCCTCGGCGAATTCCGAGACTTCCGATAGAACGGCGTGGCGTTCGTCCTCCGTTAGATCGGCGAAACGGATTTCGATTGCGGACGAGATCTGCACCTTACCGATTAAGATGCCTGCCTGGGCATACTTCTCGAGCACGCTCAATTGGTCTTCAAACATGACCGCCGCGTGGCAAACATCGTGACAGACGCGTAGGTACCGGCGGATACGCTCTGGGTCGCCAGCCGGGAATAGTCGCTTCTGAAAGAATTCGATGACGTCCTCGGTCGTGTCGAGTAGGCAGCCAGGTTCTGGTTCGATGCAAACATAGATCAACCGGCCGGTCGCTTGTTCCAACTCGTAAAGGTGCTGCACCAGGCTGAGCATGTTCTGGGCGGCAAGCGACCACTGCTGCTCGCAGGGCTCTGGCGTTCCCCAGGCAATGGGCATCGTCGAGATACTTCCCTCTTCCCCAGCAGAAAGCAGACGGTCGAGGATAGTCACCAGGTTCTTGGTGTAGGCCAAACGTTCTGGCTGCCACCAGGTTGGCAGGTAGACGTCGTGCTTTACGATCGACTTGTGGAAATCGCCAAAGGGAAAACCATTGAACGTGTACGGTATCCATTGATTGTCGCGCAGCAATTGGGCGAATTCGTCCAGCTTGCCGGGTTCAACTAGCGACTGGGCCGTTGAATTCGAGAGCCAAAGTCCGACCCCCAGCGGCTGCTGAGGCCCGAGGATCTGTTGGACTCGCGAGGCATGGGTGATGAGATTCTGTTGTGTTTGCTCGAGATTTGCCCCGGCATGAACGTTGGTGCAGTAACCGGTCCAGGACTGGATGGCCATGATCATTCCTTGGAGAGGGAGAGGTGATCCCCCAAGTTTATCAAGTGTGGCTCTTGCGTTCAGCGGGGAGGAGCACCAACGGCAGTATGGCGGAAAGGCGGGCCAAAGTTGCCACCAGAAAGTAAGTGTCGTAGGCGGCAGGGTCATCGCGGTACTGTGCTGCGACAAAAAAGTCTGCCACACTCTGGCCAGCGAGGGCCGTCAGGCCGTAAACGAGGCCTGTCCAGGCAAAATAAAACGCCAGTGGTGGTGCGGCACTTCGGTCGTGACGTCCATCGACGATGGCAATGGGAAGGGCCACGTTAATCAGTGCATACGCAACCCAGATCAAGTTGCCTGCGATATATCCGACGGTGCCAAAGCTAAACAGAACCGGACCAAAGGCAATCAACACCTGGCCGCAAATCATGACCGACCGCCAGCCGAAACGATCGACGGTGATACCTACCGGCCGACTAATCAGAGATTGCCCTAACCGCATCGAGGCTGCCATGGTTAGGGGCAAAAAGAGGGATAAGTCGAGCCCGCGATAGGGATAGATGTAGAGTAATGTCGAAAAGAGCCCGTTTGCCGCGGAAAACCAGGTTCCATAGAGAAGAAACCAGCGAGCACGCGTACCACTCCAATGCATCCAGTCGTCGGCAAGAGAGTGCTTGTTGGGAGCGGACACTTGGGGTTCAGGGATTTGCCGGAGTGGCAGCACCGAAAGGCCGATCGCCAGCGCTCCGTAGATGGCCAGCAGAGGATAGGATATCCAACGCAGGTCCGCTTCAAACGCATTGCGAAGTACGGCCCCAAGAAGCCCTGCGAACAGAAAACCAATCAGGTTGCCAGCCGTTAACCATCTTTCACGGAGACCGAAGAATCGGCCACGAACCGCCGGCGGCACGTTCTGCATCAGCCAGGCAACGAAGACCACGTAGCCGCAATATTCGGCCAGGTGGTACATACACCAGCAAATGACAATCGCCCAGACAGCTACCTTGGGTGACGGCCAAAACGCGGGCACCGAGCTGAGGGGCAAAAGCAGCAGGAAAGCGGCCGACAACAGGAACGCCCAGGTGCTGGTCGCGCGGTAGCTACCACCTAGCTTCAAAAGGTTTGGGGCGAACCAGCGCAGGACGCCAACTAACTTTGGTGCCGCGATTATCCAAGAGACAGCTGCCGACTGAGCACCAAGACTTTGGGCGAAGTAGGAAACAAGCGTAGTGGAGACGAGCCCGTTGCCTAGGGCCCAGATACCCGCGTTTTCATTCGCCCCGCGCGATGTGCGTTCAATTTCCGCGGAAGATGGATTCACGTCGCGAGTCTCCGCGGCTCAGACAAGCAGGCTAACGAACGCCGGTACCTTGCATGTGATAGATTGCCAGGTGCTTGCCGCTATCGTCTTGGTATTCTTTGACGGTGAATATCCCTTCAACTACCACAGGACGAACGGTGAAGTCGACGCCGCGGCCATCCATCTCGATCAGGATACAGTCGTAGAGTGCGGCCCCAGGGCCAAAGCAGCATTCCATATTGTCGCGGACGAGAACGAACTGCTTGATGTCCCTTTGCTGGAAGCTGGGAAGCATGTAACCGCCGATGCTGATCTTCTGCCCGTTGAGATCCTCGATCGCCTGAGGAAGCATATTACGTTTAAAGGGTGCGTCTGGCTCGATGTCGAATTTGATGTCATCGAACGTCAGGTCGAGTGTTTTGCCTGGCTGCGGTTTTGGCACTGGTCGTTTCGAGGACGAAGCCTCAGTACCAGTTGCCGGCTTCTTATCGGTTGATGTCGGCTGCGTTACGACGGTGTCGGTTTTCTCTTGGGGGGCGGATTCGCCTTCAGAATTGGTGTCTTCGGGAGTGGCAGGCTCTTTTTCAGAGCGGACGCCAATTGCCTCTGTGGGCAGGGGGAGGGTTTGATTTGGCGATGTGGTGTCGTGTGTCGTATTCACTGGACGCAGTGGTTCCGGAGGCCAGCAGCCGAAGACGACAAGGCACAGGGTCAAAGAGCAGAGGTAGGCGAGCGGTTTGTGGGTGGGATGCATCAATCGACGTAGTCAGCTTCCAGTTCATAAAAGACGCCCGTCAGGTCTTCGATCTTTTTCAAATCGGTATGAACCCGTAGCGTTCCCCCAATCTTGCGTCGATTGAAGGAGAAATCAACCGAAAGCGGGTCAGCAAGGCGAACTTCCACCATATCGGTCAATTTAGGTTGTCCACCGAAGCAGCACGTATCGAAGTCGGGAACCATCACAAAACGAGTCAGACCAGACTTCTGGGCATGCGGGTAAACATATCCGCGAAGCAGCACCTGCTTGCCGTCGAGTTCCAAAGCGGAATCTGGCACTGGCTGTCCTAGAGGTTGCCCTGGTTGTTCCTGAAGGAGCCCAAAAGCGATGACTTCGTACCCTTCCGGCAGGTTGATGTACTCTTCGTAAACGTAACGACTAGTGCCGGCCACCAACGCAAACGTGGAAAGAACAAGGCCAGCGTATGCCAGTGGCAAGCCGGTTTGTGTCGCAGTATTTTTGCGAACGGTGATGATCGCCCAAATGCTCAGCGCGATACCCGCCACCGGGATCGGAGCCAGCATGATCGCCAGAATGGTGACCAGGCTGATAAAGCCAATGAGAAGGGACGTAACCGCCAACGAGCTAATAGAGCGGTACTGTTCGTACATCGCCGGATCAACGTCGCCAGTGAATGCCGGTTGGGGTTCGGTGGAGGTGCTCATTGCTTGTTCAGATTCGCTATCACGGAAAATCGAGATAAAGGTATCCCGCTTTTATAGCGACGTTTTGTTGCCTGGGTTCCAAAGGATGCCTGAGATTGCAAGCATTAACACAAATGTCACAACCACAGGGATGGAAGTCGAAAAAATACGCTGCAGTAGTCCTACGGTCGAGGTTTCTTCGATGTTCGTGCCCGCGGTTCCTGTAATTGCCGCAGCCAGTGCTCGATCGCCAGCTGTGGAAAGTTCGTCGCGCGTGACGTGCGACTTGGCCATCGCGGTTTGTTCACCGGTCTTGGGCGTACCCGAAGGAGCTGCGTTGTCTGGCTGGCCGATCTCGGTTTCCTCTTCTTCCGGAGGCAGTTGATTGTCATCTACGTCGGCCATGGCCAGCAGGTTCTCTTCCTTCATTTTGTCGCCATCGGCTCGCGTGGGTACTGCTTGCGACTGGAAAGGGAAGAAAGTTTGGGCACGCTTCATCGCATCAGGATCGATCTTCTCGAGTTCGATCAGGTACTCTTTGGCTTCCGGTTTCGGGCAAGCCATCAGGTAGCGAATGACTGGCACGCGAACCCAGCTGGTTTCCTCGTCGGCTTCCTTGAATAGCTTGACTAGCTTGTCCATCACCGACCAGTCTTCCCAGCGAGCAAAGTCAGCGATTACCAAGTCGGCCAGCGAAGGTCGATCGAGCATCAGGTGCAGCGATTTTAGCAGGCGGTCTTTCTCGATGATGTCGGTTTCGGTTCCATGAAAGCGGAGTGCCATGATCGCGGCGTAGGTATCCGCGTATTCCGCTTCTTTGTTGGCCAGATACAGCTTCTCGATCAGCGGCAGGCCATCCCCACCCGCCAAGGTCAGATAGCAGCCAATCATGGCGTCGAGACCTGATTTGTTGGCTCGCTCTTCGCTGTTGAGCATCTTTTCCAGCAAAGGAAGATCTGCCTTGGTGCCGCAAACACCCAGCATCGTGAAGTACAAGCGTCGACGGTTGGCGGCGATATCTGGGTTCTCGATCCACTCGACCAGTTGATCGTGCTTCATCTTTGGCTTCAAGTCGTGCAGAGCGCTATACGGGGCATTCGCGAATTCGTCGTAAGCATCGCGAGCCAGCATTTCGTCTTTGTCCTCCAGGTAATCCTGGAAGAATACGTAGCGGTCGTTACCGGTGGCTGGCAGCTTGATCACCTGGTTGATGTATTTGATGCCACGGTCGGTCAGGAGAGTCGGGGTCGACCACATCATGTTCTCAGGCTCAGTCCCCAGAATCAGGAACTCTCGGCCTTGGCGTCCTTCCCCGTAGTAGAGCGACTTAATGGTTTTCGTATCGCCAAGGTGTTCTTTGCCTTTGAGGACCTGGGTGATCTCGAACGTGGCTTCCACGCCGGCTCCCTCGGCAGTTATCGCTGGGGCTTCCACCAACTTGGCAATCACCGCGACATCCATCGATTCGATCTCTTGCGAGAACGTTTGTGAGACAGCCGCGCAGAAAGGACACGCCAGGGCACTGGTCAGCAGAGCGACGGTAGAAGCCAACGCTCCGCAAAGAATCATGAGCCGCGTGAGCATAAGAACATATCTCTTTGGTTCGAGGCAAAATGGCGAGGGTGGCATGCGTCATCCACGCACGCCTGGAGGGATCGTTCCTGGGGATACTCGGCCCGCCAAGTTCGCCGTTAAGGAGACGAACTAAGTGTTTCTGCAACGTCGGTACGATACGCTGTGTAGGCAGGCAAAAAGCCAACCAATACTGCCAGCAGAATGAGAGCCGGAACGATCACGAACTCTAAACTAAATAGGGGCCCTATCCAGTCGTTCTCTATTATCGCCGAAGGTATCAGAACTTCAAGCTTCCTGGGAAGCGGAGCCAGGTCGAACAGCCCAATCTGGACGCCTGTCTGTGCCTCAATCATGGGACTTGCCCCGAACAATAGGAAATGAGCGCCTAACCAGCCCAGAATACCCCCTCCAACGGACAGGATGATCGACTCGGACAAAACGATCCCCATCACCGTCCGGCGACGGGCCCCAAGGGCCCGCATCACAGCAATTTCGCGTTTGCGGTCGTTCATCGAGTTATAGATGCTAACCAGGATCGAGATTCCCGAGACAAAGCAAATCAGAACGGTAATGACCAGCAACAACGTTTGAATTGGTTTGACAATCAGCTCGAACAGGCTTGTAATCTCCATCACCGGCATCACAATTTGGGCAACGTTCCCTTCGTTAACTCGGTTCTTGATGATGATCGGAGAAAAGGGATCTGAAGTTCGAATGAGGATCGCGGTAACTTCCCGCTGTTTGATCGGCAACGGCTGCCGGCGCGAAATGGTGGTCCCGCTTACATTGGCACCAACTTCCTCCGTTTCTTCCACCTTGGCATGCCCGGCCATGAGGTAGAAGCCTTCCATGTTGATGAAGACGGCCCGGTCGTTGGGGGTACCTGAAGGGGCAAGGATACCGACTACGGTGAAGGGTGAATCGGTGTGGATGTCGTTCGGATCACCGCCATGGGAAGCGGCAATCTTATCACCGATCTTCAAGCCGGTTTGATTCGCCACTATCGATCCAACAACCGCCTCGAAATATCCGTTCTCGTCATTCCAGGTTTCAAAGTTTCGTCCTTCCCGGAACGAGTATTTGGGCTCGTCGTTGTCGTAATCTTTGAAGACCTCGAAGAACTTGGGTAGCGTTCCGACAACACGGTAGTTCTGGTAGTAGTCCCCCAGGCAGACCGGAATCGCGAACTCGGTGTTCTTCGCGTAGGTGCCGTCGGTCAACTCGCCGCGGTTTTCCGGCTTCATCAACTCCAACTCTTGTTCCTGCTGCTTTTTCGTGAGGAACTGCTGATAGAAGGTATACGGAACGTTTTCGACCGGTTCGCTCAGGTAGAAGGTGGTATTCAGCACCAGCTGAAGTTTGCCCCCTTTGGCTCCGGCGATCATGTTGTAGCCGAGATCGGAGTTGTCCGTGAACGACTTCGATACAAGGCCATAGACCAGCAGTACCGCCGTTACCAGCAGTACCCCGAGTGCCATCGAGAAGGAAGTTAACGACGAGGCCAAAGCTCGTTGTCGGACGCTTCGCCAAGCGATTTGCCAGATGCTCATGCGTGTGCCTTATTCGCTTGGGATGCCATGTTCAGTTTCTCAAGGGGTTCAATTCGCTGAAATTGTTCCGCCACTTCCATCGCGTGGGTGACCATCACCAGCGAGATTTCTTCTTCCTGGCACGTTTCGCGAATCAAATCGACGATCGATTGCTGGTTGGCAGGATCGACGTTCGCCGTTGGCTCATCAGCCAACAGAAGCTTGGGGCGGTTGGCCAGGGCTCGAGCCACGGCGACACGCTGCTGTTCGCCGACACTCATCGTCCGGGGGTAGGCATTCAAGCGGTGATCCAGCCCGACACGACGAAGTAGATCGTGTGCTCGATCGCGGTCGACGCTATGACGCGAGAAGGACATGCCCAAGATCACGTTCTCCAGAGCCGTGAAACCTTGCAGCAGATTAAACGTCTGGAAGACGTAGCCCATCATCTCCGCTCGGAAGCGGTCGCGTCCTTCTTCGGAAAGCCGTGTAATGTCGAGCCCATTGATAACGATGGTTCCAGAATCAGGCGTCCCGATTCCCGAGATCATGTGCAGCAGCGTCGATTTACCACATCCGCTACGTCCCACGATCACCATCTGCTCAGCGGCAGCGACGTTGAATTGGGGAACGTCCAAAATCGGCATTCGCTCGCCGGTAGGCAGCCGAAAGGACTTTTTCAGATTCGAGATCTTAAGCATGGCCACTTATGGGGCATAAGGCAGGGGAGCAACAAGTTGCGCAAGCATCTATTGAAATACGAGAGACGTTTTGCGCCAACCCCTAAATGCAATTGAGTTGCGTGTGCATGTTGTTCGCATGTTTGTGTTAAGAGGTTGGCTACCAAGCCATTTACGCAACGTGCTAGCGATCGGTTCGATGCAATTTGCGGTAGTTAGCCCCGTTTCATGGCCCGATCGATGTCCCGTTTGGCGACATCCTTCTTGAGCTTCTCGCGTTTATCGTGCATTTGCCGACCACGACCGATGCCCAACAGAACCTTGGCCCGTCCTTGCTTGAAGTACATCTTCAGGGGAACCAGTGTGAGCCCCTTTTCTTCGCTTTTCAGGGCGAATTTGATGATCTCACGTTTGTGAAGCAGCAGTTTGCGTTTGCGCCGAGCCTCGTGATTGAGGAACTCGCTCGAATTCGAGTAGGGCGAGATCTCGCAGTTAACCAGGAAGACTTCACCGTTGACGACATGCGCAAACGATTCAGCCAGTTGAAGTTTGCCGTCCCGCAGGCTCTTCACTTCGCTACCGGTCAGTTGAATGCCGCATTCCAGGTGCTCAAGAATCTGGTATTCGTGCCGAGCCTTGCGGTTTTCACCGATGCTCTTTTCGTTCTTGTTTTCTTCTTTTTTCGTAGCTTTTGACTTCTTGGCCACTTCCGATACTTTCCAGATGGGGCGGTAGGTGTGTCAGCGATGCCAGCATGTAGAGGGAGTTTTTCTGAACTTCGACCTAGGCTCAGATCGGGCCTCCTGCTAATCTCCCCCCCTCCAACGAAGACCTCGCAACGACGACTTCTCAGGTATATCGAGCGCGTGGAAATATTCGACTTTCAGTCATCCGATTTAGTCCGGCGGCAGCCGACAGTCATCGACTTCCATCACATGGGAATCGTCGACTTCGATGAGTGTATCGCTTTGCAAAAACGCCTGGTTTATGAAACTGGGGGACGCGACGATGGTCACATTACCTGCCTGCTTTGCGAACATCCACCGCTGATAAGTATAGGCCGAGCGGGCTCTCGGCGACATATCCGCTTGACCACACAAGAGATGCGACGCCGGAACCTCGAAATGCGTTGGATCGGACGCGGTGGTGCCTGTGTCGCTCATTCGCCTGGACAATTGGCCGTTTATCCGATCGTACCGCTCAAACACTACGGGTGGTCTGTCGGCGAATACCTTCAGCGGCTGCAGAATGGACTGTTGGACACGGCTCGGCAGTTCGAGGTTCCCAGCTATAAACGCCCTGGACGTTTCGGCCTTTGGGGGCGAAGCGGTATGCTGGCAGCGATTGGCGTCGCCGTCCAGAACTGGGTTACCAGCCACGGAGCGTTCTTGAATGTCAGTTGCGGACCCCACAGTCAGGTGGGTGTCGAGGCGAATCCTGCCGAGCTTGCCTGTCCCGGAGATCCTGCCACTATGAGCAGTCTCCTGGAAGAAACAGAGACGTGCCCTACAATAGGAGAGGTCGCACGGAGTGTGGCGTACCATTTGGCGCAACGGTTCGAGGCCGCCCAGGCAACCTGGCACTCGAGCCATCCTCTGTTTCCTGAAGTAGTCAAGCAAACCCGTGATCGAACCCGCGAAGCAGCCAGTTGAGCTACCGATAATCGATTCGTCCGATATCCCGTCGCCAGATTCAGGGCGACGTCTTCCCCGCTGGCTCAAGCGGAATATCCCCAAGGGGGATCCCGGCCACAAGACAACCAACTTGATGAAAGAGTTGGGCTTGGAAACGGTTTGCGAGGAAGCGAAGTGCCCCAATCGCATGGAGTGCTATTCGCAGCAGACCGCGACTTTCATGATTCTGGGGGCCATTTGTACGCGTGCTTGCAGTTTCTGCTCGGTTTCGCGAGGTGCTCCGCAAGAGCTTTCCGCGGACGAACCGGAACGTCTGGCCGAAGCCGCCTATCGCTTGGGACTCAAGCATGTCGTGATCACGTCTGTAACACGCGACGACCTCCCGGACGGTGGTGCCGATCACTACTACCGCTGTATCGAAGCGGTTCGAGAAAGAACGGGGGCCACGATCGAAGTGCTCACACCGGACTTTATCGACTCCAAAGAAGCGCTCGAGCGTGTTCTGGCTGCCAAGCCGGAAGTGTTCAACCACAACACCGAGACCGTACCCAGACTCTATCGCCGCGTCCGTGGTCCGAAGTCGGTCTATTCGTGGACCTTGGAGCTTTTGAAGCGTGTAAAAGAGATCGCTCCCGAAACGAAGACCAAGAGTGGTCTGATGCTTGGTCTGGGAGAAACCCGCGAGGAGCTACTGGACACTTTGGCAGATCTGCGAGACGCTGAAGTCGATTTCCTGACGCTCGGTCAATATTTGCAGCCTGACCAGAAGCGATATCTGCCGGTGGTTCGCTACCTTCGTCCGGAAGAGTTCGACGAACTCGGGCAGCAGGCAAAGAGTATGGGCTTCCTCAAAGTTGCCAGCGGTCCATTCGTGCGAAGTAGCTACCACGCTCGCGACATGGCCGAGAGCTTCTAAAGGTCAGACCAATCGATTTGGACAAGCCATTCCCAGTCGGGATCCCAACAGACGGTACCGACTGTGGATAGCTCATCGCAGTAGACTCGCAGGCGAAGTCCCTCGTGTAATTCTAAGCCCAGTTCCTTCAAGTCTCGGCGGGAGCCCTCTGTGTTTAAAGAGACCCGCCCTTGAGGGTCAGCGAACTGGAAGTCTACCCACACCTGCGGAAGATCGGATGAAGTCTCATCGTTTGAATTCATCCGTAATTCCCAGTACTACCTCGGTTTGGCAAGCAGATCTACTGATCGGTATAGACCGTCGTGCTTTCTTCCTTGGTGATCGGATCAGGAATGCCATCGGTGCGAACTTGAACGCGGATGCGTTGATCGCCAGGCATGGTCCCTTGGACTTGGATTTGCAAGCGGACCGTCTGTTTTGGATCGATCCGACCGATGGGCTGGAAGACTACTTGCTGGCCTTGCACCTGGCCCGGCACTTCGCCATCGGCAGCAATCGCACGCAAACCTTGCGGCAACGCAGCGGCCACTTGGATGTTCATGGCTTCCTTCGAGCCTTGGTTGACGACCTTGATTTCGTAGGTGGTCTGCTTGCCAACTTCAATCGGGTCAGCAACGTCGGCGACCTCGAAGAAGATGGCAGCGAGGCCCTCGACGCGAACGGTCGATTCATCCTCGGCGGTCAGCCCCTTGCTGGCCGAGCCTTCGACGCGTAGCCGCTGATCACCGGCCTCGATCGGCAAAGCAACCAACTCGACGGTGCCTGTTTGGGCTGGTGGCAACTCTTGCAGGTTCCAGAAGACCGCATGTCGCGTCGAGTCGTACTGACCGGCGTTGTTTGCTTCGACAAACTTCAAGCCTTTAGGCAGGTAGGTGACGACGTCGATTTCGTGTGCCGGGGCAGTACCGGGATTGCTGACCGAAACGGTGTATTTCGCTGGGCGTTCCAGGTATCGCAGCTTGGGCCCGGTCATGGCGACCTGAAGCTTCGGTGCGACCACTTCCAGTTCGACGGCGTGTTCTGCCGTGAGATTACCATCGCCTCGGGCACGGAGAACATTTTGAACTCGGCCTGCCGAGACAGCGTTGAGCACCAGATCAAGCTGGCGAGATTCGCCTGGTTTGAGCGTGCCAACTTCAAATTCGAGTTCATTCCCGGCTGGATGAGCGAAATTGCCAGGGACGTTTTCTTCGAGAACGACGCCGGTGGCGGCACCTGTGCCAGGATTGGTAATCGTGATGGTGATCCCCAGCTGATTACCGGCCAGCACGGTGGCGGCACTCGACTGTGAGATTTCCAGTTTAGGTCGGGTAACAATCGACTTGGCAGAGGCCTTGGCCGAGAAAACGACGCTTGCCACGCTGCCAATGTTGCCTTCTTCCAAAGGAAGGATCTCTAGCTTCAGCGTCTTGCGTTCCTGTGGCCGCAAGGTACCCAGATCCCAGACCAGGCTGCCATCGGCTCCTTGTTGTGCTTGAGGACTGGTGGAAACAAGCTTGGTACCGGCCGGGACCATGTCGCGTACGATAACGTTCGATGCGTCGACCTGTCCGTTGTTTTCTACGTGAACTTCAAACGTGGTGACCTTGCCTACTTGAACTTCCGGCGGAGCCACCTTCTCAAGGCGAATACTTGGCTGCTGATCCCCCTCAAGATGAATGTCGCCAGGTCGGGCCGAAACCATGGCACCTTCCGCTGCGGAAGGAAGCGATGCGATTTGCGGTGGTTGCGAAAATCGTGTCGGCTGTGGTTGCGATGTTTCCTGATACGCAGGCAGTGGTTGTTCCGCCATCTCGGTAGGTGCCGGAGAAGGGGAAGCCGAGAAGCCACGGGTTTGCCCATATGCAGGGGGAGTCGCCGAGCCCATCACACTTGGCTGAGGTGTGTTCGTCGCAGTGTTTGTTGCGGAAAATCGAGTTGGGTTAGGAGGCGTTGGTGTTGCCGATTCCGCTGCAGCAGGACTTGGGCTTCCACCAACATTCGAGCTAAAGCGAGGCTGCATCGGAGCCGTTTGCGGCAGTTGCTCGTTCACGGCATCGGTCATGGCACCCGCCTGGTCGGAAATCGACTGTGTCGCCGAATTCACCATCGAGGAAAAGCGATTATTGGCATTTTCGACTACGCCACGAACTGCCGAAGACGCGTCTTCGGTGGCTACATTAACTTCGGATGCAATGGTGTTGGCCGTGTCTTTGACTTGCTCTGCTACGCTTTCGGCAGCACCCGGTAAACCGGATTGAAATCGAACCGGTGGCGGTGACATGCCTGTTGGACTGGCTGGCGTAGGACCAGCGGCATCGGTGGCAAAGCTTTGTGGGCCAGGCGGCATGGGAGTTGGAGCAGCGGCTGGGTTTGTGGCTTCGGCGGCAGGATTCGCGGCGGCTGGAGTTGGCGTATCGCCGATGCTGAATCGACTGCCAGCAGCGGAGGTTGCCGTTGTGGACAGTTCGGATGCTGCAGGTTCCGTTGCGGCTGGATTTGCGGAGGAGTTGCCCAGGAATCGACTGAATCGACTTGGTGGCGCACTTCCTTCCCCGGTAGCGGCGGGATTGGATGCAGCAGGCGTGGGCTGAGCTGGTTCTTCGGAATCCGAAATGCTGAACCGTGCCGCTGGCGTGGGCGTCCCGGTGGCAACCGGAGGCTTAGCCGGTGTTGGCTGATCGGAGCTTGTTTCGGCGGGTGTGTCGTTCGACGCGAGCACTACCTGCGAGTCAGGAAATGATGCCGCAAGCTGCTGCGGCGTTGTGCCTGGTGGGATTTGGGAAATCTCGATCGGCTCGGGCTCGGGATCCCGAGATGCCAACATCGATTGTCCGATTGCGGTGGCCCCAAGCGCAACCACTCCACCAATCACGGCCAAGCGTAAGTAAATGTTCTTCATGGCATCCTTGCCTAACATGCGAGACTTCTTTCTGGCATCCATTCTCAAGAAAATAGTGTCGGCCCAGAATTACTAGCAAAATTGCTAATTGGGTAAAAGATCAGTTCAAGTCAAACACTACTTTTGCCGACGCATTGGCTGCTAGCAAAAAGAAAGGCCACCTCAACCAGGTGGCCCTTCTTCGATTCGATTGGATACCGATGCTTACATCGAAATCGCTTTGACTGCTTCGGCAGCGGCTTCATTGCCTGCCTGGGCGGCCTTCTTAAGTTCTGGCAGGGCCGACTTGGCTTTATCGCCGAACTTGGCTAGTGCCTGTGCCGCTTCGCCGGGGATGTAGGCCTGCGAAGTGTCAGACAGGTGGGTGACCAACACAGGAACGGCCTTGGCAGCAACATCCGCGTCTTCAGGTGCGATATGTGCTAGCGACCAGGCCGAGGCAAACTGTGTGAAGGGGTCGTCGCTGGCGAGCAGTGGTTCAATGTCGCTTTTGGCCGAGATCGCTCCAGCTCCGATGCGACCCAACGCATACAAGGCGTCGATCTGCAGCGTACGCGAGTCCGACTTCAGGAAAGGACGAATTTGTTCGACAGCTCCGGCGGACTTTTCGCCAATCGCCCCGAGGGTCATCAGCACCTCGGCTTGGAATAGTTCGTCTTCGCTGGCCAAGGCTTCCACAAGTGGAGCAACGGCGTCTGGGGCGGCTTCACCCCATTGTCGAATGATGCCCACCGAGACCCACTTCAGTTTGTCGTCCTTCAGGCCCTTAACGACCTTCGGCAGAACATGAGGGCCCATCTTCACGACGGCGTCGGTGATGTTCACCACAACACGCGGGTCGGCATCTTGCAGGGCATCGGCGATAATCGGTTGAACGATTTCCGGAGGTGCTTGGAGGTTTGCCAGGCAGCGAGCTGCTGCGGCACGCACGTTCGGGTTTTCGTTCTTCATGGCTTCTACCAGGAAGGTAGCGGCCGTGGTCATCTTTTGCTTGTCGTCTGGGTTCAGCTTGGCAACCGCGTAGTAGCTCATCAGGCTCAGGAATGCGTCGTTCCCTTCAGCGGCCTTTTGCAGTGCCTCGGTTGCTTGAGAGTCTTCCATCGCAGCCAAGGCGAACGCAGCCGAGTACTTCACGGCCGGAACGTCATCCGACTGCAGGGCCTTAATGACCTTGCTGATGGCTGGCTTGGCTGCCGGTCCGATTTCGCCCAGGGCAATCAGAGCGTGCATACGGACTTCGGCGTCGTTGCTATCAAGCACCGCGGCCAGCTCAGGTACAGCTGGAGCAGCATCTGGCCCCATTTCTGCGGCAACAAGGCAGGCCCAGTAGGCAGCCTTTTCATTTTGCAGAGCCTTACGAAGACGAGGAATGGCCTTCTCTCCCTTCTCAGCAAGCTCGCTGAGAACTGGAAGCACCATGGCGGGATCCGCTTTCTCCAACACATTCACCATGATAGACAAAGTCACGTCCGGATCGGCATCCATCTCGAACATCGCTTCCAGAGCTTCGCGACGCACGGTTGGATCTTCGTCTGTGATCAACTCAATCAGCTTCGGCAATGCTTTGTTGCTGCCGTTGCCGATCTTACCCAAGGCATAAGCCGCGTAGGCTCGGACTTTAGGATTGGGGCTATCCAGAAGCTTGGCCAAGGCAGGGGAAGCCGTGTGGGCGTCTTTACCGAACTGTGCCAGTGCTCGCGCTGCACGGCCTTGTAGCTCGGAATCGTCGCTGCCAAGGGCTTCGGTAAGCGCAGGAACGGCCTTGTCTGCGGGGGTATCTGCCAGATCGTCGGCTGCCTGATAGGCCGTGTCACCTCCGGCTTTCAGGTCAGCAATCAGCTTGCCGGCGTCCGGCTCGGCAGCAGAGAGCGTACCGCACAACAACAGCGCGACACAAACAAACAAATAACGGGCACTCATCGCCGTCTCCAGTTTCTTATTCATTGAGAAGAGTATTGCGTTGCAAGTCAAAGGTGTGAGGGGCGTACGTTTTTTCGACGACTTAGCTGGAAGGGAAACGCACGTCGTGGGAAAGAGCTTCCATGAAGCGGTTCGCATCGATGTATTGCTGTGGTTCGTAGTCGCGAATCCGTTTCTTCAATTCGTCGTACATCGAATCAACCGCTTTGACGACAGTCTGATGTGCGTCGAAATCAGAAAACGAACCCTTCTGATGGCGATTCTCAAAGCCAGCATCGATCACTTCACGATAAGGCGTGTAGATCATCGACGTGAGCAGGAGGGGCCAATGTAGTTCGCCGGTGACCGGGTCGATTTGATCATCATTCAAACGCTTCGGAGCACGTTGAGCGTTGATGCGGAAGATCTGTTCGCTGGTGACTCTGGGGCCTGCCTGTTCCGCTCGGAAGGCATCGTTGCGACGACGCATGTCAAACCAAACCTCTTGGGCTCGGTTGCGATTTTCGATGTAAGCGGCGTTCGCCTCTTGCTGGTTGACGTTGGCTCGCGAGGTATCAAGATTGTATTGTCCTTGCGAGCGGACAACGTCTGCCAAACCGCGTTGGTAGCCTTCGGCAGCGGTGGATGCGTGATAACCACCCCCCCAAGGGCCGCCCCAGTATTGTGCGTAGCAGGAACTTGCTAGAAGCGGCAAAACCAATGCCGCCATGAGTGATCGTGAGACCATGACTCTATCCATCGTTTGCAGGAAAGCTATAAGGGTGACCGACCTCGCAGCGACGTTGCGAGGGAATGTTGCTGTACTTTGGTAATCCTACCCCAGTAAAAATGATAGTTAAGTCAGAAATCAGATGCCACGAAAAATGGGGGAATCACCGAGCAAAACGATGCGGACATTCGTGAAAATCCTGATCCTGATTGCCGTGGCGTTGGCAATTCCCATCGTACCTTTTGCGATTTGGGGGCATTCGCTGGAACAAGCCGCCCTGGCGTGGGAGGAAACCCAGCCCAGTCCGATGGTTATGGCGATTGTTCTGTTTGGTTTGCTTTCGCTGGATGTGCTGCTCCCGGTGCCGTCCAGCCTGGTTAATACATTGGCAGGGGCCAAATTGGGGGTATTTGCAGGTGCCACGGTATGTTTCGCCGGACTTACCGTCGGCGCGGCAATCGGTTTTGGCCTCGCAAAATTGGCGGGGCCGGCGCTTCAGCGAAGATGGCTGGCCGATGCCGACGCCCAAAGTTTAAAAAAGTTTGCTGAAAACTGGGGAGTGGTCACTTTGGTAGTTACCAGAGCGATGCCGATCCTGGCCGAGGCAGCTGTCGTGTTGTTGGGTGTTCAAGGACTTTCGTGGCGAAAGTTCTGGCCGCCGGTCTTGCTTGCCAATGCGGGAATTGCCCTGGCTTATTCCGCATTCGGAAATCTGGCTGCCCAGCAGGAATGGCTGGTCGTTGCCCTTGCGATTTCGGCCGGGTTCCCTTTATTGCTTACCTTCCTGGCACGCCGTTGGTTGCAGACTAGCGAGAAGAAGGAAATCGCCCAGTAAAAAAAAGCGAAGCAGATCTCACCATGCCCCGGTGCTTAGATCTGCACGCGGTGAAATTCGCTTTCGCTTTCATGTGTTCTGTTAGCAAGACCCGTCAGGTAGCTTGCGGGGGCAGGGGGGAGGTTCAACCGGCGGCAGCGGCTGGCCCGTTTCTTCCATCCAGCCGAGTCGTTCCTCTTCGGAAGCGTAGAACCGAAGCCACGTATCGACGTCGCCGTCGACTTCGGCACAGTTGTAGTAGATGCAGTGGCTCGATAGATCGACCATCTTCTCTTGCGATGGGAGAATATCACGCACGATCAGGCGATACAGTTCGGTGTCGCTCAGGTGATCGGTGAAGTCGAGATAAATCCGCCGTGATGCCAGTTTGTGGATCATGTCCCACAAAACTTCGTGAAGCTCTTCCGCTGCCAGTTGGTCGGCACGGGGCGGAACAAGGGTTGGCGTGAACCACTGAGCGATGGGCAGGACCGGGGCACGTTCCCAGGCCAGGATGGCACTGAGAAACTCGTTTTCTACGCGGATAGGTACCCGACCGCTGTCCAAAATCTGCAGCGATTCGTCGAAGAACGGCTCTAACTCGTCGCGCAGTTTCGCGTTCAAGAGCAGCTGTTCAACATCCTCGGGATGGGGTCGACGAAATCGAACCATTCCTGGCAATCTTTCCGAAAAAGAGGCAATGCACGACGATGCGAAATCGAAACGTGCGCTTTCGATGACTGTTTAGATGACTCTATCAACAATCGATCTCGCATCAAGATTTTGGAGTGCGTCCGGCGAGGAGAAAAACTGCAGAAATGGCTCGGACGAAAGTGCGATCGTTATAAACGGAATAGCTTGCCGAGGAATCTGGAAATAATCGGTCTAAACCAACCACATTTCCCAGAAACTATGCTAAGAATTAGCCGAAAAATTCAAGCGAAAGCAATCCGGTTCTAAGGAGAGGGGATGTAACGTCAATCAGAATGTTGCGAACCAGTTGCGCAAACGGTGAAGACATTGCCTGCAGTTAGTCCCCCTTGGAGAACCGTTTTTCGACTTCTGTGATCTTGTCGACACGCCGCTGATGGCGGCCTTTCTCGAATTCCGTGTTGATCCACAGGTCGACCATCCGATCGATCAGGCGTTCGCCTAGCAGGTCGGCGGAAAGGCACATCACGTTGACGTTGTTGTGGCGGCGGCTCATTTCGGCCGTCAAATCGTCGTGACAGGTCGCCGCGCGAACGCCAGGGAACTTGTTGGCCGTGATGGCCATGCCGATGCCAGAACCGCAAATTAGAATGCCCCGGTCAACTTCTCCGTTGACGATCTTTTCGGCCACCGCCGTGGCGATATCAGGATAGTCGATGCTATTGCAGTCGTGGGCACCACAGTCGACCGATTCGTGCCCTAGCTTTTTGAGGTGTTCGATGATCTTCGTTTTAACTTCGTACCCACGATGATCACTACCGATCGCGATTTTCATGGCGGTCACATTTTGACAAAAGGCCGTACGCCACCCACCGCGGAAAACAGATGAGGCTTCCGCTTGCGTGGCAGGAAAAGACTAGGAGGGAAGGAGGTTGTCCAAGTCGAGGTCTTTGACCCGCTGTTTGATTTCGGATTCGATTTGCTCGAGACATTGGCGATATACATCTTCCGATCCTCCAATAGGATCGGCTATGTCGCGGCCATCGCTACTCAAGGTTTGAATTCGGTCACGCGCTTCCGGCCACCGTGCCAAGATGGCGTCGCGGTGTCCGGCTGTCATGGTCAAAATCAAATCGGCTTGTTCCACCAATCGGTCACTTAGCGGCTGACTGGCGTGACCGTTCAGATCCAGGCTGCGAGCCCCTAGAATATGGATGGCTTCCGGTGCCGCGCGACCTCCTGGATAGGCAGCAATTCCAGCCGAAGCGACCAAGATTCCCTTTTGATCTAATTGATCGATGGTGGTGCCAATTTTGTCTGCCAGATGTTTCTGCATGACCACTTCGGCCATGGGACTACGGCAGGTGTTTCCGGTACATACAAACAGGACAAAGTAGCTGCTCAGGTGATTCAAGACACTCTCCGAAACGACACCCTGACGTAACATCTGGAAGTGATTTCCTTCCACTTTGACGACGCTGGAAGGTTGCCCATACCGGCACTTGCCATCGTCCAATATTAATCCTACTCGATCTCCCAGGGCTTCTACGACCTCTTTTCCGTGAATCGCATCGGGTTGGCCAGACAGATTCGCACTTGTTAATGCCAACGGACCCGGCAAAAAGTGCATTGCCTGGGCGATTAAATCGTGAGCCGGAACACGCAGTCCAACCAATCCACTGGGCGAGACGGCCTGTTGAACCTCGGGGGCAAACTGCGAAACCACAGAACCTTCGTCACACGGCATTACCAGCGTTACGGGGCCTGGCCAGCAGCGGCGAGCCAACCGGCACATCAGCGGCGAGGCATTGGGAATGTAATCCCACAGCGTATCGGCCCCAGAAACGCACAAGCTGAAAGGGTTCGTTTCCAGGCGACCTTTGGCATGGCGAAGATTGTGGATCGCTTGAGGATTTAAAGCCGATGCGGCCAGCCCATAAACGGTCTCGGTGGGAAAAGCCACGAGTTGCCCTTCGGCCAAAGCCTGGACGGCACGATGGACGACATCTCGGCGGTCGTCTGCTGCTTTTACATCAATAACAGTGGCGGGCAACGTTTAAATTTCCAGGTAGTTTCTTGGGAATAGCTGAGAATGACTGCGACCATTACCTTTTTTGCCGCAGATAGCCCTGCGGTTACGGGTTTGATCGGCAGTTGAATGGACTCAGATGCAGAAGTTATTATCTTGAAAGAAGTTACTATACGAAAAGGGGCAATCCCCCCACAAGCGATTTTGCCCGATGACTTTCCCTTAAATATGTTCCAACGTGCTATTCTTTTCCCCCCGATACCTCCGATGGTCGTTTTTCACACAGGTTTTGGTGCTGCTAACTCTTGGTTTGACGACCATTTCCGGCTGTCTACCGCCTTCTGGGCCTAGTGTCGAACCAGAAGTCGTGTGGGGACGACGTGGGGTTTCAGAAGGGTTATTCGAAAAACCGCGGGCCGTGGCCGTCAGCCCGGATGACGAGTTGTTCATTGTTGATATGACCGCTCGCATCCAGGTTTTCGACCTCGATGGGAACTTCCGCCGGGCCTGGCAGATCCCTGAATTCTATAAAGGTCGCCCCTCGGGACTATCCTTCGACAACAACGGCAACCTTCTGGTCGCCGATACCCACTACAACCGCATGCTGGTGTACACGCCGGACGGCAAGCGGCTGGACGAACAAACGATTGGTGGGGTGGAAGGTTCCCAGCCAGGCGAATTCGGCTTCGTTACCGAAGCGGTTCAAGACTCCCAGGGCAACTACTACATTAGCGAGTACGGCCAGCACGACCGCGTGCAGAAGTTCGATCCTGAAGGTAACTTCCTTTTCCAGTGGGGAGGGCACGGCAGCGAGCCTGGGCAATTCGTCCGCCCGCAGAACATGGTGATCGACGAGAACGACCACATCTGGATCGCCGATGCCTGCAACCATCGGATTCAGGTTTTCGATGCAACCGGTGACGAGGCGAAGCTGATCAAAATCTGGGGAGAGCAGGGGAGCGAGCCAGGCAAGCTTGGCTATCCGTACGATTTAGTGCTCGATGGAAAAGGGCATCTGTATGTCGTTGAGTACAGCAATCACCGCGTGCAGAAGTTCGACCTCGACGGAAACAGTCTGGGGGCGTGGGGAAGTTCCGGCCATGAGCCAGGTCAACTCAACAGTCCCTGGGCACTGATCCTGGACCGGTTTGGTCGAGTACATGTAATTGATTCCGAGAATCATCGGGTCCAGCGGATTCGGTTGTAGCGAACTTCCCAGGACTTTCTATCGGCGAGCCACGATGAATCAGAATTCAAATTCTTCCAACAAACGCTGCAACGGTCAGCAGGTCGCGTCACTACGAAATCAACTCGGTTGGACTCAGGAGGTGTTGGCCGTAAAGGCCGGGTATTCCGATCGACTCATTCGCAAAGCGGAAGCAGGACAGTCAGTTTCGGCGGCGACGCTGACCGTCCTGGCACAAACGTTTCAGCAGCATGGTTTGCAGGTGACTGCGGCTGATTTAGAGATGGAAGCCGCAGCCATCGCGCGGCGATTTATCGAGTGCATGTATACCGAAACAACCGGCGTGATCGATGCGATGTCGGAATTCATTTCGGATGATATTGTGATCCATTTTTCCGGAGATCCTCAGGTATTTCCCTTCGCAGGAACACACGAGGGGAAAGACGCGGCACGCAGAGCGTTTCAGTTGTTCTACTCCGTAATTCAACCTCCAGACGACATGACCGAAATGAACGACATGCGGTTCCTGCCGACCCAGCAGGGAGCACTGGTCTGGGGAAACACATGGGCCCATCCCATTGGCATGCCCATGAAAGAACCGATTCAACTGGCAATCCGGATGGACTTTCGGGACGGATTGATGGTCTTATTCGACGATCGCTTCGATACGGCAATGGGGTTCGAGCATTTCTGTCGAGCCAATCAGGTAATCGTCTAACGGAGGCTAGCCGGAATGTAATCTCGGCTTGCCCACATCGAAATGGATTCAGAGAGAAGGCACACCTGAAATGGCCCTAGCCAAAAAATACATCATCGATGCCGTTGGCATCTGCAAGCAAACTGGTAGCGTCGTCGTCTCATTAATGGATGAGGAAGATTGGGACGAGGAAGATGAGCACATAAAACTGCTACAAGATAAACTCGCGACCTATCTCCGCTTTATCGAAAGTGGCGATATGCAGAAAGCCTATCCCAAGGCCCAGGGACGAACCGTTCGCATAGAAATCCGCGGACGTTGTCGGCCTTCGGAAGGTGGCCAACGATTTCTGGACGAGACGGCCGAACGTATTCGTGCTAAAGGGATTGATGTGCAGACCAGCTACGAAAGCCCGTGGGATTCTTTTTTGTAGACGCGAGGTACGCAATATATCATGTAGCGCAGCCACCTCGCCTGAAATCCATCCCATTTGAGAATAGCACATGACTAGCTTCTTTCTTCGATCGATTGCTGCCGCGGGTTTTCTGTACGGTTTCCTGGTCACATCCGCGCATGCTGAGCCGTCTTATCGTGTGGCGGCTCCACCGGAGGAAATGAAGGCACCTGAGTTCTACGGCAAGTACATCGATGCAGGCGGTTACCCAGTGCTGGCGTCGAAGACCGTGGATGATTACGCCCTGAAGGAGGCCGCGTACCTGATCGAACTGATGCTGCGTAAGCGACCGGATATCAAACATGCGATGGTCGCCAGTGGCTCGCGAATGCTGATTATTGCCCATAACGAGTACACCACCGACCTGCCAGAGTTCGCCCATTTCACGCCGAAAGATTACTGGGATGCTCGTGCCCGGGGCACCGGCGGATCCAAGACCGACCCATTCTGCACCTGCGGCGAAGAAAACCTTCTGGGCTACGATGGAGATCCTTACTCGACCGAGTGCATCTTGATCCATGAATTCGCCCACAATATTCATTTGCGGGGGATGGTGAACATCGACCCGACCTTCGACGATCGTGTGAAAAAAGCGTACGACGAGGCCATGGCCGCTGGGCTCTGGAAGGGGAAGTACGCGTCGGTGAATCATCACGAGTACTTTGCCGAAGGTGTTCAGTCTTGGTTCGACAACAACCGTGCTCCAGATCACGATCACAATCATGTCGATACCCGAGCGGAGTTGAAGGAATATGACCCAGGCCTGGCCAAGCTATGCGAGGAAGTCTTTGGGAAGACCGAACTCAAGTACACGAAACCGGTGACCCGCTTGAAGGACCATCTGGAAGGATATGATCCTGGTCAGGCTCCTAAGTTCTTTTGGCCTGAGCGGTTGAATAAGGCCCGCGACGAGATTCGTCAGCAGGCTGTTTCACGCAGTCAGGATAAGTCGTCTTAGAGGTTTCGCTTCCTTGTCATCTGCGTTATCCACCGAACGTGCTTCGGTGAACCTTTGTGGTTTGTCGTTATCTTTGCTGGTACGTATGTTCACACACCCCGCAATGGTGACTTTTGATGCATCGCGAAACATTTCACTACGACTACGTTTACGTCATCCACAATTTTTTGACTTCTGTGGAGTGTGCGCGCTACATCGAGATGGCGGAAGGCATTGGGTTTACGGAGGCACCCGTCTCGACATCCCAGGGGCAAGTGATGCGGAAGGATATTCGTAATAATCTGCGGCTGATGTCGGATGATCCGGAAACGGCCAACATACTTTGGCAACGAATCCAACCCTGGGTAATCGATCCGTGGCGGCATCGCCATGCGATTGGTCTGAACGAACGCCTGCGATTTTATAAGTACGAGCCAGGTCAGTCGTTTGCCCCTCATTGCGATGGTCGCTATCGACGAAGCGATTTCGAGAAAAGTGATTTTACGTTTCTCGTGTATCTAAACGACGATTTCAAAGGAGGAGGTACACGGTTCTTCCAGCCGCAAACATTTCGAGTTGTTCCGAAGGCAGGCAGTGCGTTGCTCTTTCACCATCCTCAGCTTCATGAAGGGGAAGAGGTGAAAAGTGGCGTGAAGTACGTACTTCGTAGCGACGTGATGTATCGCAGTACCAATGCCGACCATGACGGATAAACAGGCTCGCTTTTCCAAAGCTGCGTTGCGTTGAAAGTGTCCCTCTCTTCTGGGTGGCGGGCTTGTGGGTGCTTCTTAGATTTTTTGCCGATGAAATTATGGGCACGCGCGCACAAAACCGTTACCATGAAAGGACTTCTCGAATTGTCGGGCAGATTGCCCAGTGCATCTGTCTGGCCTCGTCCCTGTTTTCAGAACTCTGGAGTCACCCAGCCGCATGTTTGGCGTCGATGTTGCGTTCAACAAGCCGTGGTTTTTGCTGCTGCTGGCGGGGCTGCCACTGTTGTGGTTCTTTAGCTTTCGTAGCATCTCGGGGTTGGGACGAGTGCGGAGATTCTTCGCGCTGGGCCTGCGATCGCTGGTCTACTTGCTGCTGGTGTTCTGCCTGGCCGAAATGCAGTTGCGCCATTCGAGCGACCGCGTCACGGTAATCTACGTGCTCGATCAATCGGAAAGCATCCCACGCGAGAAGCGTGCCGCCATGGTGCAGTACGTCGTGAAGGATGTTGCCGAGCATCGCCAGGCCGCCCGCGGAGACCGCGCGGGGGTGGTGGTATTCGGTCGTGAAGCGGCGATTGAAGTTCCCCCTTACGACGATAACCTGCCGATCCAGCAAGGGCGTTTGGAAGCCATGATGCAGGTTCGCACTGATGCGACGAACCTGGAGGGTGCTTTAAAGCTCGCTCAAGCATCGTTTTCGGAAGATACCGCCAAGCGTGTTGTCATCGTCACTGATGGTAACGAAACGTACGGCGATGCGACCAACATTGCCCGGCAGCTTGCCGAAAGTGGCATTGGTATCGATGTGGTGCCGGTAGAACTCTCAAGCCGAGCCGAAGTGGCCGTCGAAAAGATTTCGCTTCCCAGTGACATTCGTAAAGGGCAGCCTGTGCAGGTGAATGTTGTTTTGAACAACATGACCGAAGCTTCTGCGGATGACGATGGCAAAGTGAGCGGCAAAGTGGTTGTCGTTCGGAAGCATGGCAAGCGAGAAGACGTGCTCATCGAGCAGCCGATGGATCTTGAGCCGGGCAAGAAAGTACTGACATTCGAGCACACGATCGACCAGAGCGACTTCTATACTTATGAAGCTCGCTTTGTTCCAGATGATCGGCTTGATGACTCGATGCCCCAGAATAACCTGGCCTCTGCTTTCGCTCACGTGCGAGGTGAAGGATCGGTGCTTCTGATTGAAGACTGGGAAAATCCGGGCGAGTTCGATTTTCTGATCTCGCGACTGAGGGCGAACAACATCGAGGTCGAGGTGATGCCCAGCAATGGACTCTTCACCTCGCTGGCCGAACTGCAGCGATTCGATTGCGTGATTCTGGGGGATGTTCCCCGGGCGAGCGGGGCCGGGGCAGGGGACGTCTCGAGCTTCAGTGACCAGCAGGTCGAGATGCTGGTCCGCAACACGCAGCAGTTGGGTTGTGGTTTGTTGATGATTGGTGGCCCCAGGGCCTTTGGCGCTGGGGGGTGGTCGAATACCGAACTCGAGAAATCGATGCCGGTGGATTTCAACATCAAGGACGCTAAGGTCGTTCCGGTCGGTGCGCTGGTGATGATGATGCACGCATCGGAACTCGCACAGGGCAATTACTGGCAGAAAGTCGTTGCTCGCGAAGCTCTCAAAGCCTTGGGGCCCCAGGACTACTGCGGACTGATTCACTGGAGCGGCAATGACCAATGGATGTGGGGAGCACCGGATGGCTTGATCCCGGTTGGGCCGAACCGCAATCAGATGTTGGCCCGGCTCAATCGAATGACGCCCGGCGACATGCCGCAGTTCGATCCGGCCATGAAGATGTCGCTGGCAGGTTTCAATGCGATTCAAGCGAAAGGGGCGAATGTCGCGATCAAGCATATGATCGTGATCAGCGATGGTGACCCTTCGCCACCGAACCCGGCTACTGTAGCGGGGTTTGTAAACGCCAACATTAAAATCACCACGGTCGCCATCGGTACACATGGCCCGGCTGGCAGTACCCCGCTACGGCAATTGGCTACGCAAACAGGTGGCAAGTATTACGCTGTAACTGATCCAAAAGCACTTCCTCGAATTTATCAGCGCGAGGCGCGTCGAATCGCCCAGCCGCTGATTAAAGATCATCCAGGCATGGTCCCAATTACCTATCCGCATGAGGTGCTGGAAGGGATTGATGGCTTTCCATCGTTCGACGGCTACGTGATGACGACCTTGAAGGACAATCCCTTAGTCGATGTGGGAATGGTTGCACCCGTTCCGGCCGAGCACCCCGAGAATGCTACCGTCATGGCAACATGGACCTACGGAGTCGGGCGGACTGGTGTTCTAACAACCGATGCCGGCAAACGCTGGGCGAACAACTGGACCTCTTGGGAAGGATACGACAAGTTCTTTACTCAGTTTGTCCGCTATGCCATGCGTCCGACCGACAACCAGGGGAACTTCACGGTTGCCAGCGAGGTCAAGGATGGCAAGGTACGAGTTGTTGTTACTGCCACCGATGAAAAGGACGAGTACCTCAACTTCCTGAAGCTTTCCGGTACCGCAGTGGATCCCGAAATGGAATCCAAAGACTTTCAACTCGAACAAGTTGCATCGGGACGCTACGTGGGTGAGTTTCCTGCGGATAAGTCCGGCAGCTATTTTTTGTCGATCTTGCCCGGGCCAGGCGAAGCACCAATTCGTACCGGCGCGAATGTCCCTTACTCGGCTGAGTTTCGTCAGCAACGTTTGAATTCGGCCTTGGTCGATAGCCTGGCTGCATTAAAGCCAGAAGGTGGCGAAGTGGGGCAGGTAATCGACGGCGACTTCGCGATTGGACGTGTCGAAGAACTTTTAGATGTCGATACGTTCCGACACACACTTCCTAAGGCGATCAGCAGTCAACACATCTGGCCCGTCTTGCTGGTCTTGTGCGGACTGGTTTTCTTCGAGGATGTCTTCGTTCGGCGGGTGACCCTGGGAACCGAGTGGATCAAGCACAGCTACCAGTGGGTTCATGCTCGCATGTTTGGCGTTCCGGAGAAAGAAGATGAAGAAGACCGAATGGAACGTCTACGCATGATCAAAGAGCGTGCTACGGCCGATTATGACGAGCGTAAATCGTCCGCACGATTCGAAGTTGGCTTGGATCAGCCCAGCGGGACATCGGCCGTTGACGAAGAATTGGCCGCAAAGATGCCATCCTCAACTGGGCCGCCGAAGAAGTCGAAAGCCATGGAAGACTCGTCTCCCGACGACGACTCATACACTTCGCGTTTGTTGAAAGCAAAGAAACAGGCTCGCAAACGCCCCGGGGGAAACCTGGATGATAATGATTCATCCTAGAATTGTCTGATTCACCCCATATGAAACAATTTCAGTTACGATAGCTATGGCTGCCCTGGCTGCCAACATTATCAAAGCACAACCCGAATTACACCCCAGAGAACTTCGCCGCAGCAAGGAAACCGCATGAGTGTCGCTGAATCGATGCAGCAGCAAGCTGACGAATTTCGCAGTCGCTACTTGGCCGTCAAAGAGCAAATTCAGAAGGTGATCGTCGGGCACGAAGATATCGTCCATGGCGTTTTGACTTGTCTGTTTGTCGGTGGGCACTGCCTGCTGGAAGGTGTTCCGGGGCTCGGCAAGACGCTGCTTATTCGTACCCTGTCGCAAGCGCTAGATCTTAACTTCAGCCGTATTCAATACACGCCAGATCTGATGCCTGCGGACATTTTGGGTACCAACATGGTGATGGAAACGCCGGATGGCCGTCGCGTGTTTGAGTTCCAGAAAGGTCCGATCTTCACCCAGATCTGCCTGGCGGACGAAATCAATCGTGCCACCCCCAAGACCCAGTCGGCCATGCTCGAGACGATGCAGGAAGGCTGTGTAACCGTCGGTGGTCATCGGTATGTCCTGGACAAACCTTTCTTCGTGTTGGCCACGCAGAACCCGATTGAACAGGAAGGGACTTACCCTCTACCAGAGGCTCAGTTAGACCGGTTCATGTTCAAGCTGGTTGTGGGTTATTCGACGGCGGATGAACTTGGCACCATCATCGACCGCACCACCAAGGGAACCAGGGTGGAAGCCGAAAAGGTGATGGAGGGGGCCGAAATCCTGAAGTGGCAGCAAGTGATCCGTGAGGTGATTCTGGCCAAGCACGTGCAGGATTACATCGTACGGTTAACCTTGGCCACCCATCCAGAAGGTCCGATGGCGCTACCGATTACCAATCAGTATCTACGCTGGGGTTCGAGCCCTCGTGGTGCGCAAACGCTGGCTTTGACCGCCAAGGTGCGTGCTTTGCTGGATGGCCGCTACAACGTCAGCTACGAAGACGTCCGTCGTGTTTATCTACCTGCAATGCGACATCGCGTGATCCTCAATTTCGAGGCCCAAGCTGAAGGGCTCGATACGGATCATGTGTTACTGGAACTGCTGGAGAAAGTTCCGGAAAAGGCAGATGACACGGTCTTGGCATCGGTCGCGAAGTAAGCCGCTAGATTGAAGCAAAACTCTGTTAGGCACCCAAGCTCGATGGCGAAGACGAATATTGTTTCCGATCTCCTTTCTCCGGAACTGCTGGCCCAGTTGGAACGCATGGAACTGGTCAGCCGTAAGGTGTTTCGGGGAAGAATGAAAGGGGAACGTCGTAGCAAACGAAAGGGGACGAGCGTCGAGTTTGCAGACTTCAGGCCGTATGTGGCCGGAGACGACCTGCGTTTCATCGACTGGAACATGTATGCCCGGCTGGATCGGCTGTTTTTGAAGATGTTTTTGGAGGAAGAGGACCTTCACTTTTACACGCTGATCGATGCCAGTACTTCGATGGACTTCGGCACGCCAAGCAAGCTCACGTATGCCAAGCAATTGGCTGCCGCGCTTGGTTTTGTGGGTTTGTGCCGAACAGATCGCGTACGAATCGAGACGCTGGGAACGCCGATGCGAAAACCAGGCCCGGTACTGCGAGGGCGGCATAGCGTTTGGCGGATGCTTGACTATTTGAACAGCATCGAGCCTGGCGAGAATGTGCCGCTACTGGAAGGAGCGAAGAATTTCTGTCTGCGTAACAGCGGCAAAGGAATTTTGGTTCTGGTTACCGACCTGATGGATAAAAGTGGCTATGAGCCCGCCTTACGGTTTCTTTCCACTCAGCAGATGGACGTGTATGTGATTCAGACGCTGGCTCCGGTCGAGTTGAATCCCGCCGAGCAGATCAAAGGTGACCTGAAGCTTGTCGACTGCGAAGATGGCGACATCGCCGAGATTACCGTCAGTCGTCCCCTTTTGGATCGCTATAAGCGAACTCTCGATGCGTTTGTTGATGGTGCACGGACTTTCTGTGCCAAACGCGGTATGGCTTACATGCTGGCCAACACCGATGTCTCGGTGAGCCACCTTGTTTCCAATTACATGCGGCAGCGAGGGCTTCTGCGATGACAAGTTGGTTTATCAACACCTTGGGGCCCTTGGGGTGGACGCTATTGGCACTGGTCCCCCCGGCGATCGTTGCCCTGTACTTTCTTAAACTGCGTCGGCAACCACTTGAAGTTCCTAGCACCTTCCTGTGGAGCCGCACGATCGAAGATCTTCATGTGAACAGCCTGTGGCAGAAGATGAGGCAGAGCCTGCTGCTCTTTTTGCAACTGCTTTTCATCTTGTTGCTGATCCTGGCCGTGCTGCGTCCTGGCATGGACGGCGAACAGAAACTGCTCGGAGACCGGTTTGTCTTTCTGATCGATAACTCGGCAAGCATGGGATCGAAGGATGAACAGTCGGGACGCACGCGATTGGATGAAGCCAAACGCCGCGTGCAGGAAATGATCGACCAGATGGACAGTGGCGACGTGGGAATGGTCGTGACGTTTTCCGACCGGGCCAGTGTCGCTCAGCAGTTTACGGACAATCAGCGAGTCCTTTCGGCAAAGGTCGCCGCGATCCAGCCTAGTGAGCACACGACCAACATCATGGAGGCCTTGCGAGTCGCATCAGGCCTGGCGAATCCTGGTCAGTCGGCATTTGAAGAAGGGGATGTTCAGGTTGCCGACGCGAAGCCTGCGACGGCTTACATTTTGAGCGACGGGCGATTTCAAACGATTACCGACTTTTCGTTCGGCAATCTGCAGCCTGTCTATATCCCACTCGGAGACGAAGTCTCTTCCAACGTTGGCATCCTGGCTTTCAGCACCCAGCGAAATCCAGAGAAGGAAGACGAGCTTCAGGTGTTCTGCCGCATTGCTCGTTTCGGCCCCGAACCAACCGAAGTGACGGCTAACCTTTATTTCAATAACGAACTTTTAGATGTCGCTCGTATTCGTTTGGATGAGGAAGATGGCACCGGCGGGGCCCAGTTCGACCTGGGAAGTCTGGATGTCGGAAAGCTCCGATTAGAGGTCGATCACAAAGATGTGTTCCCCGCAGATAATATTGCCTACGCCGCGATCAGTCCGCCTGAGCGAGCCCAGGTATTGGTTGTGACGGAAGGGAACAACTACTTGCGGTTCTCACTGGCAACCGATCAAATCCGGCGTATTGCCGATGTGACGCTGGTAACGCCTGATTATCTGACCGGAGAGGACTACCCAAAAGAAGCAGCCAGCGGTCGCTACGATGTTATCATCTACGACGACTGCGCACCTGAGACGATGCCGGAATCGAACACGGTCTTCTTTGGAAGAAAGCCTCCGGTTGAAGGATGGGTTTTTCAGGAAGCCCAGGTGCTACCACAAATTATCGATGTGGCGCAAAGTCATCCCGTGATGAACTTCGTCAATTTAGGAAACGTCTCCATCTACAAGGCCTCTCCACTTGAAGCGCCGGCAGGCAGCACAGTACTTATTGAATCGGACCAGGGGGCAATCATGACCATCGCCCCACGCAAGAGTTTTGAAGACGTTGTGCTAGGTTTCGCTTTTTTGACATCTGAGGACGACAAGACGTTCTTCAATACGGAATGGACCAAGCGGCTTAGCTTCCCCGTGTTTGTCAAGAATCTGGTCGAGTATCTCGGAGGAGTACGACAAGGGGAGGGGGAATTCAGCATCCGACCCGGTCAAAACTATGCATTCCGCTCTAGTGGATTTGCCAAGGAAGTTCATATCATACCTCCTTCAGGACGTGTCCGAACGATCGCTCCGACGGCCGATAACTTGTTTAGCTTTGGCGAGACCGATCAGCTTGGGACGTACGAAGTTCGTGAGGGAAATGCGAAAGATGTTTCTCGGTACTTCTCCGTGAACATATTCGATGCCCAGGAGAGTGAGATTCAACCGAAGCTGGAAATTGAAACGCAATGGGAAACGATCGCTGGGGAATCGGCCTGGTTGCCCATGCGGCGCGAGTTCTGGAAGTGGTTGGTCGTGCTTGCGCTGCTGATCCTGCTAGTCGAATGGTATATCTACAACCGTCGCGTTTACGTCTGATCCCCTGTGCGTAAAACGATCTGCGTGATTTCAGGAGGGCAGTTCCATCGCAAGGGGCTCGTACCACTAATGCCTCGACTAACGTGCATCAGCGTGGGATCTCGGTAAAACACGCCGCCAGCGTAACGCGTTCCATGCCAGCTTGGACTGACAACCGGGCCAATTATCGGTAAACGAATCTGTCCGCCATGGTTATGTCCGGCCAGCATCAAATCGAAGTCGAACGATCGCGCCCAGTCAATTTGGTCCGGTGTATGAGCGAGTAGTATCTTGAGGGGACGTTGATCGAATTGGGACTCGTCCAACGATCGCATATCCGCGGCAGGGATATGCCACGGCAACTCATTGCCAGCGAGGACCACGGGATAATCTCGAATCATCAAAGCCATGTGGCGTCCACCGAGATCAATGAAACCTTCATTGACGAGCGTTTTCCGGCAGCCGTCTGTATCAAGTGTTCGTACTTCGTGGTTTCCCAGAATGAAGTAGACACCGCACTCGGCCGATAGCTCAGCGAGGGTGCGGCTCCACGAAAAGCACTTGGTGCGATCGAAAATATCTCCTGCGATCACAATCATTTCGCTTTGCAGGTCATTGGCCTGATCGACTACCTTGCGATAGAAGTCTTCGGCCATGTGTCCTTTGAGATGCAGGTCGGACAGATGCGTGATGGTAAAACCATCCAACTGCTGGGGAAGCCACGGGAGAAAGATTTCTTTGCGATCGACCTCCAAACGCAGTATCTCGTTCCCCGGAATAAGACTGGCGATTTGCGTGCTGGGCGATGTCAACAACTGCGGGGCAAGGTCTGCAAAATCAAACGAGGCGAGAAGGCGTTCGTTGAAGTAGGCCGCGGCAATCTGGGCATCGCGTTGATAAAGGAGCCAAAGCAGGCTCGCCGCGATGAACGCGACCACACTGATAGCCCAGTAGGTTAGCCAGACGTAATAGACGCTTGAGTACTGGACCGATTCATTCACGGAAACCTGCGGGTTGAGTGGCTGTTGCATCCACCACACCAGAAAGACGGCCGGTATCAGTACCGACATGAGGTAACACGTATATTCGCCGAGATCAATAATCCACTGTTTGATGGGCAAGCTGTGGATCATGCAGTGCAGACGAGTCCAAATCGCCAAATGCCCGACGCCTGCAATCAACATCAACACCGCAATCAACGCATACATGTTTTGCCGCAATCTACGAGGAATCAGCCCAAAGTCGCCTACAGAATAGGGATGTATAAAGCCAAACGCTAGAGCGCATGGCAGTTGACTACATGAAGTCTACGTTACGTCAGCTAACTCGTAAGATCAGATTTCGCCGATGGAACTACGGCGACGGTGTGCTGGCGAAGGCGGTCATGACGCGTTCGACCGTTTCGACCAGTTGATCGAGGCGGAACGGTTTGTAGAGAACTGCGTTGGGCAGAAGGCCTGCTTGGCGAGCCTTGACGATTGAATGTCCAGGATCGTAGCCAAAGCCCGTCATCAAAATCATAGGGACGGGGGAAATAATGCCGCCCAATTTGACCATGAGTTGATGGCCGGACATATCGGGTAGGTGAACGTCGCTGATGATGACGTCGTAACCGGTGGAGTGCAGGCCAGCGCGGACCATGCACAACGCTTCGGCACCATCATGAGCCGTTTCCACGTCGCAGCCGTAGCGATCCAACAACGCGTGAGCCGCACTGCGGACTGATTCATCGGCATCGGCGACCAGAACGCGAGCGGATCTGAGCAAAGGCCGTTGTTCTTGCTTGGCCGAAGCCGGAACTGCCTTGGCTGGCGTCATCTTCTCGCCGACACGTTGAATCACGCGTTTGATATCGCGGCTGTTTTGAATGATGTTCTTCAGCTTTTCGACAACTTCCTCGTCGTGGCCGATGTAACGTTGCATTACATTCACGGCATCGTTGAGGATTTCGTCGATGGGCAAGGCAACGGCACTGTGAATTGCTTCGACGCTGGCTTGGGCTGTATTGGCTTGCTGAGCAACGAGTAGCTCCAGCGTATTCAACGCGACGGCCAAGTCGCGACAGAAGATCTCGAGAAACTGCAAGTCGCTGTTGGTGAATGCCCGCGGTTCAGGGCTTTCGACGTTGAACGATCCGATGACCTGATCGTGCAACAGCAGAGGAACCGTTAATGAACTCTTTGCACCCTTGAACCCTTCCAGGTAAAGCGGATCCTTGCTGGTGTCTTCGCAAAGGTAGCTTTTGCCTGTCGATGCCACAAAGCCGGTCACGCCGTTGTTGGTGCTTTGTGCATAGAGTTCACGTTCTGCGGCTTCCTTGTCGATGCCGACAGAAAGAAGCGGTACGAGTTCGCCGGTTCGCTGGTCCAAGAGGCGAATCTCAATGACATCGAAACTGAGCAGATCCTTGGTGTAGTGCAGGATGTTGCTCTTGAGAAGTTCGATACGCTCGGAAACCTCCATATTGAAGATTTCTTCGGTCGTCAGATCGGCTAATTCCATCCCCGCACGATGAATCGCGTCGAGCTTTTGTCGCTGAATGACTTCATCGGTAACGTCTCGGACGGTAACGATGAGGTTATTCGGCGGACTGTTGGGGACAAGCACCGGGGCCGCGTGTACGTGGAAGTAACGATTGTCTTCCGTTCGTAGTGTCGACCCACTTGCCTGGCCGGTTGTCATTGCCGTATGAAACGGACAATAGTCAGGGCCAAGGATCTCGGGACTATTGAGTGCCGCGTAAAAGTTCTGGCCAACCAAGTCGCCTCGATTGGCCCAACGCTGCAAACAGGAATTCACCCACTGGATGGTGTTCTCGCGGTCGAGCATGGCGACGCCATCTGGCATGCCATCAAGAATGTGCTCGTTCTCGAGAAGATTGCTGATTCGGCTGGCGACCTCTTGATGAGAAGTCGTAATGAACAGCCCGCTGTAGGGGTCGTTTCGAAGTTTGGCAATCACGCGAAGTGGATTGTTCACTTCCGTGACTTCAAAATCCTGACGAAGTTCCTCAACAACACTGGAATCGTTGTTGGCATCGCACAGGCACAGGATTTTGGGTTTCGCCGCCAACCCCAATACTCCTCAGAAAATACTATCGCGGTGATCGACTCAGTGAATTATACGTTCAACTTTGCCGTGTACAATTATCTGCCCGTCTAGAACGCTTTCGGCGTTCTAATGGATAGAAATTAGCCAACACGCAAAGTTTGCCAAAATTCAACAACCCGCGAGGTTATTCATAATGCTTATTCCGAAACTAGGAAAACCCAATCTTGAAATAATTTGGTTCGCTCCAGCAAAAATTCATCTCGATGCCTAAATGGAACTTCCCAAGTTTCTTATTGTTACCATTATCTAAAGCAATGGAAGCATCGTCGTCTAAAAACTCACAAAAACCATGTAAATGCGGGTGTCCGCTTTGCGATGGCCGAGTGAGTGTTCTTGGCTGCATGAACCTTATCGAGAAGCTGTTGATGCCTGATTAGACGCATCGAGAGAAAGAGAAATTCCCGACTTGGCAAAAGTCGGGTTCCAGGCCTGAAGTAGCTTGAGGCCAACAAAACCCCCTAGATGCTCGTCCGAGGGTTCTAGGACGATGACTGATACATCAACCAGAGTGGCCGACCCCATGCGGACCTGGGGAATCTTGCCGGTTCGGCCCTTGGTTTCGGTGCCACAGGGAAGCGTTACCTTATCGGCCCCGCTTAGATCGCGCAAACCAATCGTGTAGGCCATATTGGAAGTCAAAATGAGCCGATTGTCCTTTGGACATACGGTGAGGACGGTTGGAAATTGGTCGCTTAGAACAACTCCAACTCGCTTTTGATCCCCCTGAAGGTACATCGGGATGTCTTCAAAATTGATCGATGCTCGGGCCTTTCGAACCGCTTGATCAATTTGTTCAACTCGGAAGAGTGGACCGATGCTCAGTTCAGGGTGCTCTTTCAGCCAAGTCTGTGTTGTGTTGGACAGTTTTTGATAAGCCTGATTGATCTCAGTGGAGTCGTTCTCCACGCGAACTGCCAAGACAGATGCTTGTTGGTGCATGAGGGTCAATGATTCGAGCATGGCCCGCATGTGTGGCTGGCCGCCGAAGCGTTTTGGGTCAACCCCGTCCTTGAGTTCCCGACTAGCTTCCTTGAGTTGATCAACTTGCTTTTGGATCTTTTTCTCTTCGTCTGTGCCAACGGCCGAACGACGCATAATGATAGCGATTTGGTCAATCAGCTTCGACGTCGCTTGTTGCTTTTGCCATCGCAAGGTGTTGTCAGCAACGGCAAGATCGATCTGGCGGCGCAGCGGGATGATGCGTTTGACAATGTCTTCCAAGGCATCCAGATCTCGCTTCAAAGCGAGTTCTTCAGTGAGAACCCACTTCGAGCCAAATTTCTCAAATCCGTTTTCGGCTAGTTGTGCGGTTAGCTCCACGCCAAACGACCGACCAGCGGTCATACCTAATAGGCAGACCCCCACCAGGAAAAGCAGTGCCTGACGTCGCGCGCTGGATCGCTCCATGAGAACCACGAGCTTGGGATGAGTGGAAAAGGAATCAGGGGAATCGATCCTTGGAATTCCCCTGTAAGTCCTTTAGTTTGCAAAGTAGAGCGAATTCTTGCAAACGATTCGTGGAAAAAAGAAGAGCCCGTGCCACCCGATCTTACGGGAAGACCGACTCAATCTCTGCAAGGCGGGCATCTTCCGCTTTGTTCGTACGGTTGCCAAATCGCCCTAAAACGTCTCCCACAACGGTCGCAACGGCGTGAGAGCGGTTCATGATGCTGAGTTTCAGGTCAGCGATCTGCTGAGGTGTCATTTGGGTCATGACGGTCTGAATATACTTCTTCCAGACCGCGAAACCATCTTCGGTTGGGCCCTCGACTAGCCAATGATTCAAAACCTCGAAACCGGCGTCACCAGGTTTCATGTTCCATTCGTTGGCCATTTTCATGATCAGGTCACGTTCCTCAAGGTTCAGCACCCCATCGGCATAGGCAACGCATACCATGGGGTACATCGTTAAAGCGGCCATGCTATGGGGGGTAATGCCGAGGTCCATCAAGCTTTGGATGAGACTTTTGTCTTCGATCCCAATCGCTTTGGAAAGTTCTTCCACTTGCTCGTCGTATTTGATTTGTTCCCGCAATTTGGCCAGGAGCTCTTCGTTTTCAGCGACGAACATGGAATCTAACATGCGTTGGAAGTCAGACTCATTGAACTGGTGGTGGGGTTGTTCCGTCACAGGAAAATCCTTGGTCGCACGAGGGTGAAACTACGGTGATTTAAAGCCTTAGGAAGCTTTTCTCATTGTAATGATTTGCGGAATCCAAAACCAGAATGGTGGCTCACGTTCCGATATAGCGGGCATGTAGCGAACGGGCCTCGGCCGGGTCGCTGGTTCCGTGGACGATACAACGCCCGTCTCCAAACAGTGTAAACGCATGTTCGCCAATGTTCGCTCGAAGCAGGTAAGGATTCGCCTCAACCGTTCCGAGTGGCTTGAGTTTCTCGGCAAATTCTGCGAGATCGATCTCGTTGTCCTCGGGAAAACTCAACTGAACGGCATCTCGCCCACAGAGAACCGCCCACTGGCTCCCCTTTTGCCCCGATAGCCATGCGAAATCGCGCTGGCCGCAAGCTAGGCAGTCTGCGTTGCCTTTAAGGCCGTCTAGCTTGACTGGGCGGATGCGATTTTCCCACAGGTCGAACACGGTTAACGTTCGGTTAATCTGCTGAGAATGACCGCTAAGTATTTTGAGTGCTTCCATGCTTTCAATGGATGCGATTACCCCGATGATCGGAGCCAGAATTCCAGCCGTGTCACACGTTGGTGTTGTGCCTGGTGGTGGAGACTCCGGAACGACACATCGCAGGCAGGGCGTTTCCCCGGGAACGATGGTCATGGTCTGCCCTTCGGCACCAATGCAACCGCCGTAAACCCATGGAATACCAAGTTCCAGCGAGGCATCATTGAGCAGAAACCGAATCTCGAAGTTGTCTGTCCCATCGACAATGACATCCACTCCATCGCAAAGCTGGCGGATATTGCGATGGTCGACATCGGCAATCTCAGCTTCGATTCGAATGTCCGCGTTGGCTGCTTCCAGGTGGTTCTTTGCCGCGATTGCTTTAGGTAAGCGTTGGCGAACATCCTCTTCCGTATAAATGACTTGCCGCTGAAGGTTATTCCACTCGACGAAGTCGCGATCGACGATCCTTACGGTTCCCACGCCTGATCTGGCTAGGGTGTTTGCGATCACCGAACCGAGTGCCCCGAGACCAACAATCAACGCCGTCGACTGCGCGAGCTTCTCTTGCCCTTCTCGACCGAAGCGGGCATAGCTCATCTGACGAGCGTACCTGGCAAAAGGATCGCGATTCGGCTGGGTCATGAAGATGCTTTCGGAAGTAGCCAAAGGCCTGCGTAGTCGGCACCGTGGTCGAGATCGGCTTGGAATTGATCGCACAAGCCGCGAAGTTCTGCTGGTGAGCGATTCTCTGTATTACATTCTCGCATCGCAACGATGGGAAGTCGACGATTGGGGCTCCAGCCCAAAGAAAGTCGCGATTCGGATACGGCGATAAACTCTGCCCATTCCGGTACTTGTCGTGAGGCTTTCAAGAAAGTACCGAGCAGAACGTGCGAGTGTGCAGCATCGCGATAATCTTCGTCGCAGTTGTTTGGGAGAAGGATCATCGTCACGGATACATGGGCGCTAAGCCGGGAGATTTCGCTCGCCAAGTCATTCTTCTTAACTTGTGTCGCGTCGACGATCATTGCCGAACCGATTTTATCGGTTTGAGCTAAGGCTGCTGAACCAAGCGGCGGTACGATGGGCAATAGTCCATCTTGATATGGAGACTCCTTCATGAGATGCGTTTCTCTCGGCTGGAGTGCCGTTGCACGGGCAACCCAACGTCGATCTTCCCAGTAGAAGCTGTCGCCCTTGATTCGAATGTCTCGGAGACCAATCGTCGAAGACGTGCCGAATATGCCACGCATTTCATAGAGAGCAGGCGTGCGAGTAGACCATAGGACAGGTTCGAGTATGGTCGCCTTCCAGGCATCTTGTGCACCTAGCTTTGACGGAACGAACTGGAATTTCGTTGTCAGGGTCTTGCCACGCGAACTGAATGGACCTTCTAAGAAGGCACTGCTAGAAAACGTAATTCCATGTTGTTCGGGAAAGCACCAGATCTCGGCCTGGATAGTCGAGGTGCTTCCCTGAATCAGCATCTCGGCGTCTCCCTCAGTGATGCAGAAAGCCATGTCCGATCATGCTTTCAAGGTCTTCAGTGCTGCCGCCAAGTGCTTCCCGGTAATGGAATCGGGATTCGCAGCAATCTCTTCCGGCGTACCCATGGCGACCACATTGCCTCCCTCGTCGGCGGCACCCGGGCCCAGGTCAATGATATAGTCGGCGGCCATCATCACGTGGATGTTATGCTCGACGACGATCAGCGAATGGCCAATTTGCAGCAGGTTTTCAAAGCAATCCAATAGCTGCACGATGTCGGCAAAGTGTAGGCCGGTGGTTGGTTCATCCATCAGGAACAGCGTACGTGCCTTCTTGGTGGTCGCCAGATTACCGGCCAGTTTCAAACGTTGGGCTTCCCCGCTCGATAGCGTATTGGCCGGTTGGCCGAGACGAAGGTAATCGAGGCCCACTTCGTTGAGCAGGTTCAGCTTGCCTTGTACCTTGGGCTGACCGCGGAAGAAGACGAACGCCTCGCGAACGGTCATGTTCAGCACGTCGGCAATGCTTTTGCCACGGTAGGTAATTTCCAGGACTTCCTTCTTGTAGCGTTGCCCTTTGCATTCAGGACACTTGACGTAGACGTCGGCCATGAACTGCATGTCGATGGCGATGTGCCCGTCCCCGTTGCAACTCTCGCAGCGGCCACCTTGAACGTTGAAGCTGAAGTGGCTGGCCGTCAGGTTGCGAGTGCGGGCCTGCATGGTTCCGGCGAAGACGTTACGGATTTCGTCGAAGGCTTTGATGTAGGTGACCGGGTTCGACCGAGGCGAACGACCAATCGGTCCCTGGTCTACCAGTACGACGTCGTCGATCTGGCCGTCGCCGAAGACATCGTCATACGGCAGGCTCTGGATATTCTCTTTCTTTTTGCGGCGGCAAAGTGCCGGGTAAAGGGTTTGATCGACGAGTGAGCTCTTGCCTGCTCCAGAAACGCCAGTGACAACCGTTAGGACCCCCAGCGGAAACTCGACTTCCAGGTTCTTCAGGTTATTGCCGCAGGCTCCTTTCAGGCGAACTCTTCCATGCGTGGCCGTACGACGGTCTCGTTTGCGGACCACGCTGCGGTGGCCGGAGAGAAACTCGCCGGTAAGGCTGTCTTCGTCCCCTTCGATTTCGGAAGGAGACCCCTGGAACATGATCTCGCCCCCTCGCTCCCCTGCCCCGGGACCGAACTCGACAATCTGATCAGCGGCACGAATAAGCGTTTCTTCGTGCTCGACGACAACCACCGTATTGCCACGATTCCGCAGGTCGATAATCGCTTCATTGAGCCGCGTAATGTCGCTCGGATGAAGCCCGGCCGTTGGTTCGTCTAGCACGTACAGCATATTTACCAGGCTCGAGCCGAGCGTGCTGGTGAGCGTGACCCGTTGCGCTTCGCCACCACTCAAGGTTCGCAGCGAACGATCCAACGCAAGATAACCAAGCCCCACAATACACAAGTACTCTAAGCGAGCGAGTACTTGTGGCAGTACCTGGCGGCAAAGGGCGCTCTCATAGGTGCTGAGGTTCAATTGGCGGAAGTGCTCTAAAGCGTCCACGATTTTCATCGAGGAGATCTCCGCGATATTCTTCCCATTAACGCGAACGGCCAGGGCTTCCGGGCGAAGGCGAGTTCCTCGACATGATTCACACATGCGAAAGCTTCGCCAGCGGCTGAGGAAGACGCGCATGTGCATTTTGTACTTGCGGCGCTCGAGCCAGGCGAAAAAGCCCTTCAGACCGCCGAACTCGCGTTCAGGTACGCCTTCGATGATCAGGTTGATTTGGGCTTCGGTCAGATCGCGGTAAGGTGTATTGATGGGGATGTCATAGTCGGGAGCCAACGCGATAAGTTCTTCCAACTCGTGCTTGTAGGCAGGCGTATTCCAAGGGGCGATGGCACCTTCGGCAATCGACTTGCGACGATCAGGGACGATCAGGTCCATGTCCATGTCGATGATGTTGCCGAAGCCTTCGCACTCGGGACAGGCCCCCAGGGGGCTATTGAAGTTGAACAGCCGCGGGTCTGGTTCGATGAATTCCAGGTTGCATGCTTCGCAGCGAAGTTGGCTACTGTAGCGAAGGCTCTGCCAGGTCGTTCCATCGATTACGACGGCACTCCCCTGCCCTTTTAGTTCGCCTTCTTCCTGGGGCTGAAGCAGTATCTCACAGACCCCGTCGCCGTGTGCGAAGCCGGTTTCGAGCGATTCCCTCAAGCGTTCGATCTTGAGCGATTCGAGCGTCAGTCGGTCGACGACTACCGAGATCGTTTCGCCATACTCAAGCCGCTTGCTGAGGGCCTCGTCCTGTTCCGGGGTCAACGAAATGGTCTCGCCAGCCACGATGGCCCGGACGAAGCCGTCTTCGCGCAACTGCTCGATGACCCCTTCGCACTCATCACTTTCGCAAGCAACGGGAAACGCGACCATCATCCGGCCGCTTCCCCCTGCCCCGCAGATGTGATCGGCGACGCGCCCCGGGGTGTCTTTGGTAATTGGCTGATTGCAGCTGGGGCAGATAATATTTCCGATCTTGCTGAAAAGAAGCCGGAGATAATCGGTGGTTTCAGTTGCCGTGCCCACCGTAGACCGGCTGGAGCGGGTGTCGTTTACCTTGGTGACAGCCAGGGCCGGGGGGATATTGTCGATCCGATCCGCTTCGGGTTTTTCCAGCCGATCGAGAAATTGCCGCGTATAGGCAGAGAAGCTTTCGATATACCGGCGCTGTCCCTCGGCGTAGAGCGTATCGAGGGCCATACTCGTTTTCCCGCTTCCACTTACTCCACAGAAGACAATCAGCTGACGGTGCGGAATATCGAGATCGACCTTTTTCAGGTTATGAACTTCGACCCCTCGGGCCTCTATCTGCAGTGTCGACAAGGTTCGCCTTTCCTCTGGATGTGATCCATCATGGCAAATGGAATTTTCATGTTACCCAGAATGTTGTTGTCAGAATACCAGGGGGGGAGGACTGTCCACTTGTTCAGGCCCTGGGGGTGGGATAAGTTTTCTTTGTTCCGAGTATCCGTGTTCCTAGAGGGAGTGAATTGGAAATGAAGATTCAGAACATCGATCAAGGCGACGCCATGAAGGTCGAAATGGATGGTGTTTCCGGTTGTCAGGTTAAACAATTGATCAGTCAAAAAGATGGTGCCCCGCTGTTTGCCATGCGCCAGTTTGAAGTCGCCCCGGGAGGATACACGCCCCACCATCATCACCCGTACGAACACGAGGTTTACGTGATCGCTGGGGAAGGCGTGATCTTGGAAAACGACTCCCCCCGTCCGATCAAAGCTGGGGACGCTATTTTGGTCGAGCCGGACGAAGTTCATCAGTTCCGAAACACGGGCAGTTCTCCGCTGAAGTTCTTGTGCCTGGTTCCCAACGCGGCCAATAACGCCCAGTTTCCGCCTGAGTGTCAGGAATAGCTCTTAGGTCGTCGTTGCGGTTACTCCAGCCCTCGCTTCGTGGGAATGAAGAAGGAAATCTTTTCATGTCGGTTGAAACGGATATTCAAAAGCTACGTGACCAGATCCGCTACCACGATCGGAAGTATTACGTCGAAGCAAGTCCAGAGATTTCGGACCTTGATTACGATAAGCTGCTCAACAAGCTCAAGGATATCGAGTCGCAGCATCCCGAACTGATCACCCCTGATAGCCCGACGCAGCGGATTGGTGACGCTCCGGTTCCGTATCTGGAGCAACATGAACATCGCATTGCGATGCTTTCGATCGACAATACCTACAGCTTGGAAGAGCTGAAGAAATACGGCGAACGCATCAATAAGCTGCTGCCCGATGAAAAGATTGCCTGGGTGGTCGAACTCAAGATCGACGGTGTAGCGGTATCTATTCTGTACGAGAATGGTGTACTGACCCGGGCACTGACCCGAGGTAACGGAACGGTTGGGGACGATATCACGCATAATGTTCGCACGATCGCCGACGTGCCGCTTAAGTTGTCCGGCGATGACGTGCCACCGGTACTGGAAGTCCGGGGCGAAATCTACATGACCAACGCCGACCTGGTGAAGCTCAACGAGAAGCAAGCCGAAGCAGGCCTTCCAGCCTACAAAAATACCCGTAATGTGACGGCCGGGACGATTCGTTTGCTTGATCCACGCATCGCCGCAGAGCGAAACCTGCGGGTATTCTGTCATGGCGTCGGATACGTCGAGGGGCTTAAGGCAGCCTCGCATACCGAGTTCCTACAAGAGTTGAATTCGTACGGATTGCCTGCGACTCCGTTTGTTAAATCGTTTGTCGATTTCGAATCCGCTATCGAACACTGTCAGGAGTTGATTGAGTCGCTTCATGAGTTGGAATTCGAGGTAGATGGGCTCGTTCTGAAGGTCGACCGCTTCGAACAGCGTGAACGACTCGGCTCGACCTCCAAGAGCCCTCGCTGGCTGATCGCCTACAAGTTCGAGAAGTATGAAGCGACCACCAAGGTCAACAATATCGAGGTCCAGGTCGGCAAAACGGGGGCCATTACACCGGTGGCAATTTTGGAGCCGGTCGAGCTTGCCGAGACGACCGTTTCGCGGGCAAGCCTACACAACGCTGACGAGATCGAACGTAAAGATGTTCGTATCGGCGATGTCGTTGTCGTCGAGAAGGCAGGCAAAATCATTCCGCATATCGTTCGCACTGAAAAACACGAACGAAAGGAAGATCTTCCCCCCTTCCCTTTTCCAACTGAATGCCCTTCCTGCGGTACGCCTGTGGTTAAGGATGAGGGAGGCGTTTACATTCGCTGCCCCAACTGGCAAGGATGCCCGGCCCAGATCAAAGAACGCATTCGCTACTTTGCGACGCGAAATGCGATGGATATCGAAGGCCTGGGGGACAAGCTGGTCGACATGCTGGTCGACGAGAAGTTGGTGAAGACATACGGCGATTTGTATCGACTTACTTCGGATCAAATCGCCGCCCTGCCCCGCATGGGGAAGAAATCTGGCGACAAGCTTGTTGCCGCAGCCATGGAAAGTAAATCACGCGGACTTGGCCGCCTGCTGAACGCCCTTTCCATCCGCCATGTAGGTGCCCGAGGCGCAGAGCGTTTGGCCCTACACTTCGGGACGATCGACAAGTTGGTGGAAGCTTCGGAAGAAGAGATTGCGGAAATCGAAGACATTGGCGGCGTGATCGCCAAGAGTGTTCGTGAATTCTTCCACGGAGAATTCGGCAAGGAGACGATCGAAGATCTCAAAGGCGTCGGTGTTTCGATGGAAACTGCCAAGCGA
Organism: Blastopirellula marina; assembly: GCF_002967715.1. Taxonomy (NCBI): domain Bacteria; kingdom Pseudomonadati; phylum Planctomycetota; class Planctomycetia; order Pirellulales; family Pirellulaceae; genus Blastopirellula; species Blastopirellula marina. The sequence goes on along the minus strand of NZ_PUIA01000051.1, from coordinate 87,970 downwards.
GGTGAAGATGCCGGGCCGGCGGTTTTTGGAGGAATGACGTTCGTAGTGACAGGCACACTGGAGAAATTCACTCGAGACGAAATCGAAGAACTGATTCGAGCCCGAGGTGGGAAAGCGTCAGGAAGCGTTTCCCAGAAGACCAGCTACGTCGTTGCCGGCGACAAGGCGGGAAGCAAGCTCGAAAAAGCTCAGGCATTAGGTGTGACGGTTCTCAATGAGCAGCAGTTCGCCGATCTGCTAGAGGAAATGGACGCTGCGGCAAATTGATCGTCCGTGAACTGGGTTGGTTTCAAACCGATCGATTTGTTATCGTCACGCACAGTTTATGGAACAACAGTCGGTTCACAGGCAAGCACCGCCGTGAACTGAAATGCTAGCGTCGCAAGGATGCGTCAAATGCGCGTTTGTGGATTCACAATTCTGCGAGACGGTGTACGCTTCGGGTACCCGTTTGTGGAGAGTATTAAGTCGGTATTGCCACTGGTCGACCGGTTCGTCATTCAGGTCGGGGATTGTTCGGACAATTCGCTGGAAGTCTTGAAAGCAATCGGCGACCCGAAGATCGATATCGAAATCACGCCATGGGACCCTGAAATGCGGAAGGCCGGCGAAGTGTTGGCCTATCAGACCAACCTGGCGATGGACCGTTGCGATGGTGACTGGTTTTTCTATATCCAAGCGGACGAGGTGATCCACGAGGTCGATTACCCTGTCATTCGCAAGGCTATGCAAGACAATTGGCACAAGCCATGGGTCGACGGAATTCGCTTTCGGTATCTACACTTCCGGGGTGACTACAGCATTCGCGATCCGCTGGGTTACCGCCGCCAAGTGCGAATTGTGCGGAACGACCCTCAAATTCGTAGCGTTGGCGATGCCTGTGGTTTCGGAAAGAATGGACACCGATTGAATTCGAGCCTGATTAACGCCCGAGTCTTCCATTACGGGTATGTCCGTCCTCCTAAAGCCATGGCTGAGAAGGCTGCTCAATTCCAGCAGTTCTACGTCTTTGACAAGAAGGGAAAGCAGGTCCGGAACATCAAGGATCGACCCCTCGAAGAAGTCGGCGAATACATTTACGACATGCAATCGTGTGTTCCCTATAAGGGAACTCACCCTGCTCTGATGGCGGATCGTATTGCCGCAAAAGACTGGGAAACGCCCGAGTTTTCGCATGTCCCGCTTTGGCGCAACAAATTCTGGTGGCATGGTCGACTGAAGAAGGCCATTCCTCAACTGTTCAATCCCAAGCAGCCGCGAGTCGATCATACGGCGAAGAAGTCGGAGACAAACTCTGTTTCCGCCCAGCCAGAGTCCCAGGCGAGAGCAGCCTAAAGCTATTTGTTGCGATTTCAACGCAAACCGACATCGATATCGGTTTGCCGTTGATACTTGCAGAGCAACAGGTCAACAAAGTAAAGGCCATCTAATTCAGTTGAATCAGATGGCCTTTTTTGATTCGTGGTGGAGTGAACCGCCTGGTTCGACTACTTCGCGGATGGTTCGATGTCTTTCAGCGAACGTCCGAGACGCTTTCGGCTACCGGTCCGAGTGCTGGTGCTGCTGGAATTCGAGGCATTACTGATCTTCTGCGTCTTGGCATTTTGCAGGAAGCTCAGCATGTTGTTTTCAGAGCCTTCGGCTTCGGTTGGCATTCCGATTTCTTCCACGGCGTCTGAAACGCCCAGCAAGACAGCCGACTTGACTCCGTTACGCATCCATTCAAAGAAATTGAAGTTGTTGCTCATAATCCAAATACCTTTTCTTACCGCCCGAGACTTATGTGGGCGCGAAGGGTACCAGGATGGTTGTAGCGGGTCTAGGGCAAAACCTCGGCAACAATACAACACAACGCTTCAGCTTGAATGCTGTCAAAGATGCCTCTTCCAACGGAAAACGCACTAGTAATTCATTCGCTACAACCCGAACCGTCCTATATAAATTTAAACTGGGCAATCTGAAAAGACCTTCATGCTTGCATAAAGGGTGACGATAACCACTGCTATCGTACGGAAACGATTAGCAAATCTAGGATGAATGCTGGCCGCAGGAGGCAGGTGGACGATGAGCGACGGTTATCGCAACTTCGATGGGGAAGAGCACGCCTACGAACCTTATAGTTGGGGTTCTTTTGCGTTTGGGATCATATTAGGCGTGGTCCTGGTCTACGTCTTTGCCGTTCGGCCTTCGGAAGAACAGCTCCACGATCTCAACATTCGCGTCTCGCGTTTGGATCGCTCGGTCGAAAAACTTAGCAAAGCCGCAACCACGATCAGTGGCACGAATGATCTGTTGGCTTCATTGGAAGAACAGAAGCAACTGACGCAGCGCGTTAGCGCGGTCAACGATCAGCTGCTGGCTCAGTTTCAACGTCTAACGGCCATGGAACTTGCGATGCACGAGGCTGAGGTCACGCTCGATCGTATCTCGAGTCTCCATGATCGTGTTGCCAGTCAGTATCCTGCCGCGATTCAGGCAGAGCATGCGTTCAATCAGTCGGCCAATCTGCACTCGCAGCTGATCCTGGCCCAGGGGGATGTTCGCAAGGCAAAATTGACGCTGGCTGATCTGGTCAACTTGCAGGATCGACTCGTGTTGCAAGCACAGCAAGCGAAGCAGGCAGACCTGGTTTTGCAAAATGTTTTTGCGATGCAGCAAGAGTTGGTTGATGGGCAATCTCGCACGAAAAAAGCCCGTCAAGTTGCCAATGACATGATCCAGATTGAAGCCGACTTGATCTGCCAGATGGGAGATTCCCAATTTGCGGTTCAATCTTTGGAGCAACTTCTGACGATGCAGAAACAATTGAATCGCGCCGGACGCGATATGGAGGAAGCGCAGTCCACCGTGGGGGAGCTCCTCGCTCGACTTGGATCCCCGACGCCAGCTTCGTCTCCGTCCTCGCCAGTCAGTCCGTGGAAGGTGATTCAGAGCCTGACCAGCCAAGTGAGCCAGCAGCGATTGTTGCCGATGAACCAGTCGGAATTACAACGCCTTGCCCAGCACTTGACTCAGGGTGCACCCCCTGTTGTTGCCGACCTTGTCGCACCCAGTGCTGTGAAGGTCCGCTAAAGAGATGGATTCGACGATTGTGTCGATAGGCTCACCCAAAACAATTGCAGTTTGATACGGCGGCACGGAGGTCATAAGTCCTTGTACGCCAGCATTAAGAGCGTCCCTAGCTGCTTGCAGCTCGGGACGCTCTTTTTTTTGCACATGGCTCATTCATTGCGCTAACGATTGGTATTGGCAACAGGTCAGAATTTCTTTATACGACTCCTCTCGGTAATTGCCCACCTTGGAGTCCGACAAGGAAATTCCCCGAATGGGATGGATCTTTCCACATTCGATCTTAATTGTGTCCCTGATCTCGCTTACGACGCTAGCGTCGTATTCGCATGCTGCGGATAGCGAAGACTTCGATGGGATCGGACTTAGCTACTTCGAGCAGTCCTCTGTTGATAAATCAGACTCTGAATTCGTTCATTACCTGATGCCTGAGGATGATGTGCAGTCCTTTCTCACATCTGTCTTAGAGTTACCGCCTCTGCCAGAGTTGCCCAAGCCGAAGCCAGAAGAAGAGAAGCCTGTAGAGCCTACGCCAGAAGAGGTGGAAAAGCCGAAAGACGCCAAAAAGGATGAGAAGCCGAAGGAAGAGGAAGAAGATACATACGGCTACTTCGACTATGTTCCTTACGGCCAGTACTACCATGTCGACTACTGGTTCGGCAAAGCCAAGTGGAAGAACAGTGCTGAACTGGGCCTGAACGGTCAGACAGGTAATACAGAATCCAATAGTTTGCGTGTGGGTGCTAAGATCAAACGAGAAGGGGATGCGACTGTCTTTTCAGCGGATATCCGACACCTGCGTACGAGCGACAAAGATGGTCTGACGCAAAACAACGCCTATGTGAAACACAAGTTGGAGTGGCCGCTGAAGATTCACGAGAAATGGTCGTTGTTCGAAAAAACGGATGTCGAATACGATGAATTCAAAGCCTTTGACATGCGGTTGGTGTTCAACGGCGGTGTCAGTTACAAGCCATATAAGACCGATGCAACCGACTGGACATTGTCGATCGGTTCTGGTTTTTCACAGGAGTACGGAAGCCCACAGAAGGGGATCATTCCTGAAGCCACTTTGGGCTCAGAGCTAACCCATCAGATTACCGAGAAGCAGTCGTTTCAGATCAAATTTGAATTCTTTCCAGCATTTGAAGCAAACCAGGGCTACCGTAGCGTGACCGACGCGAGTTATACGATCGCTCTGGATCATGGGCTTTCATTGAAGCTTAGTGCGGAAGATCGCTACGATAGTACGCCAAATAATCGCAAAAGAAACGACTTGGATTATGCCTGTTTGCTGATCTGGCAATTCTAAGTTGGCTTGAACAACCGCTTGGCGCATCGGCTGGAAGGTTGGTTTATACTGGGGTAAATCGGAACACGTTTCTCGTCCCCATTACGACCTTCCTTGGAGCCCTCCTCGATGCGTATTCTGTCGTTGTCCTGGTCTTTCTTGCTTTTATTTGCTCTTTCTACCTTAACCTTCGCCGACGATGCCAAGCTGAAGGCCCTGATTATCGATGGTCAGAATAACCATGGAGTCTGGCCGAAAACGACGCAGATGATGAAGTCGTACCTTGAAGGATCCGGCAAGTTTACGGTCGACGTCGCAACTACTGGGAAAAACTCGACCGAAGGGTTCGCTCCCGAATTTAAGAACTACGATGTAGTCGTCAGCAATTACAACGGCAAACGATGGCCCAAGGCTACCGACGAGGCATTCGTCGAGTACGTGAGAAATGGGGGCGGGTTCGTTGTCGTTCATGCCGCGAATAATTCGTTTGGCGACTGGGACGAGTACAACCGTATCATCGGACTAGGGGGATGGGGTGGACGCAACGCCAAGAGTGGCCCCTATGTTTACTTCGGCAAGGATGAAGAACTCGTCCGCGATACGTCCGAGGGGAACGGGGGACACCATGGCCGCCAACATCCATTTCAAGTAATCGTGCGAGATGCAGATCACCCCATCACCCACGGCATGCCCAAGTCGTGGATGCATACCCAAGACGAATTGTACGATCAGCTACGTGGACCGGCCGAAAACATGAAAGTGCTGGCCACCGCCTACGCCGATCCGGCGACCGGTGGAAGTGGACGGCACGAACCGATGATCATGACCATCGACTACGGCAAAGGGCGGATCTTCCACACCCCCATGGGGCATGGTGATTATTCCATGGAGTGTGTCGGCTTTATTTCGACACTGCTACGCGGAACGGAATGGGCTGCTACTGGTAAGGTAACGCAAGCGATTCCAGATGATTTTCCTGAACCCAACGCCGAAGCGAAGCGTCCTTACAAAGCAGAAAACAACTAGTCGCTGGACTAATACGTGGGCATGCTTGGGTCGATATCTTGGGCCCAAGCATGAATTCCTCCGGCCATGTTCTGTACTTTGGGGAAGCCCTGCTGACGCAGCCACTGGGTGACTCGCATGCTGCGACCGCCGTGGTGACAATGCACGACGATGTGCCGTTGGCGGTGGGAATCCAGTTCGCCGATGCGATCCTGGATCTCGCTCATTGGAATGAGAGTGGAACCAGCAATCCGAACCAGATCGAATTCGTTCTGTTCCCGGCAATCCAGCAGGATGAAATCGGCATTCTGTTTTTTCAGTTCCTGGACTTCGAGACAGGTCGTTTCGATGGGCAGGCTGGTTTCTTCAGACATTTCTAATTCCTGGCAATTGAAGTTCGCGTACCGACGAATCTAAAGGATCGGCCCGTCCATCGTCCAGTAGGACGTTATCTGATAAGTTGATTGGTTTCCAGGACGCACGCCTTTCTCAACTAGTATGCCGATGAGCATGAATCTCGAAGCAAGCCGAATATTCTCGATCGAAGTCGTCCAGAAACTTCAGGCAACTGGCTTCCAGGCTCTCTGGGCAGGGGGGTGCGTTCGAGATTTGCTACTGGGAAAGCCGTCGAAGGATTTCGACGTCGCCACCAATGCCACACCTGACGAGGTTCGCGACGTTTTCGGCCACGACCGTACTCTGCCGATCGGGGCGTCGTTTGGCGTCATTACCGTGCAAGGAGGCAAACGGCGTGGCCAGGTCGAAGTTGCGACATTTCGGACAGACCTGGGGTATTCCGATGGTCGTCGTCCGGATGAAGTTCGCTTCAGTAGTGCCGAAGAAGACGCACAGCGACGAGACTTCACGATCAACGGGATGTTCTACGATCCCATCCAAGAGAAGGTTCTCGACTATGTCGGGGGACAACGTGACCTGAAGAATCGCCTTGTCCGCAGCATCGGCAACCCATTTCAACGTTTTGAAGAAGATAAACTGCGAATGCTTAGAGCGGTTCGATTCAGTTCAACGTTCGCGTTTGATTTGGAACTACAAACTCAGCATGCGATTCGCGAGTATGCCAGCCATATTCATGTTGTCAGTGCGGAACGAATCGCTGCCGAAATGCGGCGGATGTTGGCGGATAAACATCGCATGATTGCCGTGCGAATGCTGCGTGATCTGACATTGTTGCAGGAAATTCTTCCTGAGGCAGAATCAACCGTTGGTCATGCGCTGAGGTGGAGCGAAACGTACCATTCCCTCGAGCGTTTGACTGTCTGTGACTTTCGCGCAGCAATGGCGCTAATATTGAGATATGCGTGCCAGAATAGCTTGCTGAACGGCAATCCGCTCAAGCCGCTACAACCGGCCGATGTGGTGTGTCAGCGGTGGAAACTGACGAACGACGAGACCAAAACGATCCAGTGGCTTCTGCGGCACGAAAATACCATTCGCCAGGCAGATCAGGTTGCCTGGCCAAAGCTCCAGCGGTTACTCATCGCAGATAACGCACCGTTGCTGATTGCGACTGGGTTTGCCGTACAACGAGCTCGAGGCAATTCCACGGTAGGTGTTGAACACGCCGATTCATGTTTGAGCCTGCCCGAGGAAGAATTGAATCCCAATCCTCTTCTATCCGGAAGCGATCTGATTAAGGCCGGATATAAACCAGGCCCTCAGTTTCAACGAGTGCTCGAGGCGGTTCGTGATGAACAACTGGAGAAACGCCTGCACACGAAAGAAGACGCTTTGGCATTTGCCAAGGCTAATTGGGAATGATACCAACACTTTCAAACGACATATGCGACACCGATAAGAGAACCGAAGGATAACTCAATGGACTTGCTGCTGGAATTGATCATTCGCTGGGCCCACATCCTACCTGCCATCATCCTGGTTGGCGGATCGCTATACATGGTCTTCGCACTGCATCCCGCGATGCAGGCAACCGAGTTCGCCGAAAAGGCCGATCTCAAAGCTGCCATCCGGGCACGTTGGGCCAAGGTCGTGATGATTTGTGCCGGCATTGTGGTTCTGAGTGGGATTGCGTCGTTGGTCCTTCAGGCCACCACCTACGATTTCCCTCAGAAGTACTATCATCCGGTGGCTGGAATGAAGTTCCTGCTGGCCCTCGTGATTCTGTACATCGCCAGTTTGCTTTCGGGGCGAAGTAAGAATGCCGAGAAGTTTCGCGAGAAAGAGGCCTTCTGGTTGAAGTTCAATGCTGCCCTGGCCGTCATTCTGGTCTTGATGGCTGGGACGCTTCGTGTGGCCGATCGAGTGCCCAAAAGTGCGGATTCTACCGATTCTGCGGCCCCAACCACTTCCCTTGAAGCTACCAACGGCGAGAATTCTTAACGTTCGGGGGGAAAGCGACTAAGATGGAGTCACGCCGGTGGCTATCGCCAAAGAGGTCGCCGGCGAAGATTCTTCCCCTCTCGATGATTAGGTGTGCCTGCCATGTCCGACCGAAATGAGGCCTTGGCCGTTTTAAAGCAAGCTCGCGATAAACTGCTGGTTCGCATGACGGAAGCGATCCTTGAGCAAGCCGAAGAGATCGTTGCCGATGCGGAAGGTGAGTCGTTTCTCAGTGAAATCGAAACGCTGTACGACCAGATGGGAAACAAGCTGGCACATCTCAATCAGATGATCGCCAATCTGCCGGCTGAGCCAGTATCGCCGGAAACCTCGGATCTATTTGCCCGGGAAGATCAGGCAGATGAAATACCGCCGGCTCGACTGCCTCATTTTCCTTTGGCAACGCAATCGCCAATGGAACTGGCACCACATGTCGAACGTGATGATCTCATCGGGTTACCTGCTCCTGGGGTAAGTTTGCCAAAGGCCCCCGCTTTTGCTCGCTTTGTTTCCCATATCGAACAAGGCGAAACCGATCAGGCAGGGGATATTATCGCCCAAATCTTGGGGCTTTCCCCCTATAGCGGCATGAAGTGTGCGGAAACGTTCTCGGCCAGGTATCAAAGCGATACGGCCGTTGTGGTCAAGGCAATGCGTATACGCCAGGAACTCACCCAGAACCGGTTCAACGATGCGTTGATGCTCATGCACGAATGCTTCGGACTTCAGGGAATGGAAGCGATGATTGCCCTGCAAAAGATGCGTGAGATCATTGCCGCTCCTTCCAACAGCTAGTACAACACAATCTATTCACAGCCCGAAACATCGGAGACTTCATGGACAAGAAGCAAAAGAAGCGTCTCGATATTCTGCAGAAGAAGATGCAAACGTTGAACCAGAAGCTGGCTGGCGTCAAAGAGCAAGCCGACGAGCCTGGTGAAGTGGAAGCGGTCGAGCAGGAAATTGCCAAGACTCGGGAAGAAATCGAAAAGCTCAAAGCTTCCTAAAAAGATTCGCATCTCGCACAGCAGTTGCTTAAACTGCTAGTCATCTCTCGTCCCTCCTTTCCCACCTTTAGGACGATTACTGCGATGCGACGAACTCATGTCTTCTCGATGGCAGGCACATTCCTGGTGCTTGCCTGCTCGGTTGTTTCGTTGGCCAATGCTCAAGATGCCGCGGATGTTCTTCCGCCTGGGCAAATCCCGGATGATGCTCGCTTGGCTCCACCAAAGGATCTGGACGGCTACTTTCCGTTCTCGCCCCCAGCAAGTCTTGCCGAGTGGAATGTCCGAGCGGAAGAGGTTCGTACGCAACTAAAAGTCGCACTCGGTCTTTGGCCATTACCACCAAGAACACCGCTCAACTACACAGTGGTCGGGCGACACGAATTTGAAGACTATGCCGTATCGAACGTACGACTGGAGAGCGTGCCGGGGCTATTTGTCACGGGTAATCTGTACGAACCGGTGGGAAAAGAAGGTCCTTTTCCAGGCGTTCTTTGTCCCCATGGCCATTGGGCGAACGGGCGATACTACGTTGCCGACCAGAAGGCCGTCAAAGAACAACTTGAAAGTGGCGCAGAAGCCGACGCCATAGCGGCCGAAAACCCGATACAAGCCCGCTCGGTACATCTGGCTCGCATGGGGTGTGTGGTTTTGCAAATCGACATGCTTGGCTATGCCGATAGTCAACAGCTATCGTACGAACTCGTTCACCGGTTTGCGAAACAGCGAGCTGAGATGAACACGAACGATCGCTGGGGGTTCTTCAGCCCACAGGCTGAATCGCATTTGCAGTCAGTCATGGGCCTCCAAATCTGGAATTGTATTCGTTCGCTGGATGTGCTTGAGGGTCTTTCAAACGTCGACAAATCTCGCTTGGCCGTCACGGGGGCCAGTGGCGGTGCGACGCAAACGATGTTGGTATCGGCGATTGATCCGCGCTTGGCCGCCAGCTTTCCAGCAGTGATGGTTTCAACGGCTATGCAAGGAGGATGTACTTGCGAGAACTGTTCGCTGCTACGTGTCGGGACCGGCAATGTCGAGTTTGCCGCACTCTTCGCTCCTAAGCCTCAAGGGCTTACGTCTGCCAATGACTGGACGGTTGAATTTGAAAAAAAAGGTTATCCGGACCTGAAGAGGTTGTATGGTTTGCTTGATGCAGAAGATCAGGTAAAGCTAACCGCACGAACGGAGTTTGGTCACAACTACAACCGTGTCTCTCGTAAGGCAATGTACGAGTTGCTCAACAATGCATTCGATTTGAATGCCTCGACCGAAGAGAGGCCGTTCAACAGGCTAGGAAGTGAAGAGCTTTCTGTTTGGACTGACGAGAACCTTCCATCGTACAAGCCTGATTTTGAACGTGACTTGCTGGAAACGCTAACAAAGGAGTCAGACGAGCAAATCCAGCCATTATTGCTGGGCGATTCAGACGCATTCGACAAGTACCGACAACTGGTGAATCAGGCGTTGGATGTTGTTGTTGGGTGGAAGAATCCTGCGACCGACCAGGTCGACTTTAAAGTGGTAAACAAACAGCAACAGGAAGACTTCTTGCTGATCGCCGGTTTGCTACGTAACGACCAGAATAAGTCTGAATTGCCTGCTTTGTTTCTTTACCCTAACGAAAACTGGAATGGCCATACGGTTCTCTGGTTGTCTCAGGATGGCAAGTCAGGCGTCTTTGATGCAGGGGGAAGACTCAAGTCTGAGGTCGCTAAGTTGGTATCCTCTGGCATTTCTGTCGCTGCTATCGACCTAGTTTATCAGGGTGAGTTTTTGTCCGATGGACAGCCTCTTTCGCAAACACCCAAGGTTAAGAATGAACGTGAAGCTGCTGCTTATACCCTAGGGTACAATCATTCGGTCGCCGCCGAGCGGATTCAAGACATCCTTTCGATGGCAGCCTTCATGCGAAGTCACGATCGACAACCGAAGTCGATCGGGCTGGTTGCTCTTGATCCCACCATGGCGGCTTTGGGAAGTGTGGCCATTGCCACACAGTCGAATGCGTTCGATTTTGGGGTGCTCAAGACCAATGGTTTTCGGTTTGGCCATGTGAATTCGATCCGGTCACCGGATCTTTTACCAGGTGGGGCGAAGTATGGGGACGTGCCAGGCTTCCTGGCAATGGCGGCTCCTACCCTGCTGCGTGTGATTGGTGAAGATGATGCAAGCGAGAAGCCGGTACAATTGGCTTACAAGCGAGCCGGAAAGCCAGAGATGCTGTCGGATCAGCAGTCGGATGTATCGCCCGTTGACTGGATCATGAACCAGCTAAGTGCCGTAGTTACACAGTAGCGACTACGCCCCGCAGAAGAGAGCCTTAGAAAACCGTTATGAGGCCATAACGAGACCCATAGATCGACGACGCTTCGGCATGCCTGGTCCATTGAACTTCTCCTCCCTGATCTACCAATCCGATTGCGTCAATTTCATTCCACCCACGGACATTCTTCGAATCGAGATAGATCTTCACTTTCTTCGTTTGCCAGATCGTCGCGAGCGGGATCTTCGAGACTCCGCCGCCTGAACCTTGCGGGGTGGGATCGACTCCTTTCCAAACGACCAACTCATTACCAAGCGGCGTGAAAATCGAGACTTTATTGACGGCACCAGGGTTGTAGGTCTCGTGAATGCGCAGTTCTGACGGTGTCACGGCATTCTCAAACTGAGCAATGACCCACTCGTCCTGTCCATCGGGAGTTGCTGACGCCCACGCGGTACCATAGTCACCAAAGTTTTTCGTGTTGGGTTCCCCATACAACTGCTCGACTCCCCAGGAAGTCTTCACTCCACGAGCCCGAGCGAGTTCGACTTCCAGATCGATGATTTGGTCCGCTAAATCATTTCGATCACGCCGCCAGGCAATGGCGACACTCACGAGCAGGACGAGCATCAGCAGCGTACTGATACGCATTTGAAACCAACTCCAACTCAGAATGGGCAAAGCCATGCGGATCGAGAACCCCGCCAGGGGAGAACCCAGGTGGAATCGATAAGTCTTCCAGCGAGCCATGACATCTATCCCATAAATATGGTGACGACGCTATTTCGTGTGAAAGGGAGACGAATCTTTAGATTATCAGGATTTAGGAATATGACCCGAAAGATGCAACTATCGATCTTGCTGATTGCTTGTCCGGGCACCGACCATGCTGGGAAGCTGAGCCGAGGTTGCTACTCGCAATCCGCCCTTAATGGGCCTTAAATGGGGGTCTATGTTGTAGATTCCGTCCTGTTCCTTGACGGGAAGGCGAAGGTCACGCTCCGAGATCTTGCCATCGATCGCATGCCAGGCGTTTCCCTCAAATTGAAACGTCTCGGGCGAGGTATGTGGACCAACGTTGACGCTGCGAAATGCCTGATCGGCTTTGAATTGAATGACGTTGTTTCGGAAAACGCCATTGCGGCACGGAACGAACCCCGGCTCGGTCGTTTCCTGCAAGATCCGGATGACCCATTTCGCGGGATCAACAATCGTATTGTGCTGGACGACGGCTCCATCGACGCCAACGAACGCCATCGCGGCCATTCCGCCGATAAACGTGCAATCCTCGACGGTGATGTCTTTTGCTTCATACGTTGCTCCCGGGGGTCTGAAATAGGCCAAACCTGTACTTCCGCCGATGTTCACTCCGCGGTGGCCACACTCGACAAATAAGCACCGCGAAACAACTATTTCACTTGTTCCCCCTTTAAGTTGGACCCCACTGGCCGAGTTCATGGTGTTGAAGGTCATGGAGCAATCGCGCACGACTGCCTGATGGCAGCCAACCATATCGATGGCCGAGCCCCCTTTGCCCCAACGCTCGATCTGGCAGTTCTCGATGGTGAGATGATCGACGCCTGAAAGCTTGATGCCGTCGCAATTGCCGCCGGGGCCTATATCGTGGACATGCAGATTTCTAAGGGTCACGTGCAGAGCAGGGGAGTCGTAGGTCCCAGCATCGTCGATGTTCAAACCGTTTTGTGAGGTGCCGCGGATCTCCAGGTTTTCGAGCACCACATAGGCAGGGTCAGAGATTTGCATTCCAAAGTTACCACCCTCGATGACACAACGCTTGTCTACTTCTTTGCCGCGGATTACGACGGGCTTATCGGCTGTTCCGTGTAGATCTTTGATTGAGATGCTACCCGGCAGCGAATGGGCTGTGATGGTAATCACAGTGCCAGGATTGGCCTGGGATACGGCTTGAAGAAGTTCAGCTTTCGTCGCAACTTCGATGTCGTTAGCGGCCGTGGTGGACGAGACTAGCAGCAGCAACAACAGGGGAATGACCAAAAGGAGGGGCATGGTGAGGCCTGGTATGGAAAAGTGTGGTCATAAGGCACAATGCGCAAGGCATTTTCGATGATTAAGCCTATGCCAATCAGAAAAGTCCGTCCAGGATTTGTTTGGTGCGCCGGGACCTTTAGAATAAAGGCTTCACCCCTGTCGGGGCGAAACCAACACCCACCGACAAGTTTGCGTACAAGGGAGCAACAAGCAATGAGTGAAAACGTAGAAGTTGTGCATCTGAAGGATCTGACCATTGTTCGCCTGACTGGCAAACTTACTGCCGCCGATTACGAATACTTCGTACCGGAAATCGAAAAGCAGATCGCCGAGTTTGGCAAGCTTCGCCTGTTGGTTGAATTGCACGACTTTCACGGTTGGACCATGGGGGCATTGTGGGACGACATTAAGTTCGACGCGAAGCACTGGAGCGATATCAAACGCCTGGCGATCGTGGGGGAAACTAAATGGGAATCGGGCATGGCCGTTTTCTGCAAGCCCTTTACCTCGGCCAGCGTGAAGTATTTTGACCAAGCGAATTTAGAAGATGCTAAGAAGTGGTTGGTTGAGGAAGAATAAGTCTTTCTGACGCTCTCCACGGCGCTCACGTTACCCCGTTTCAGGATCTCTCCGCAATGGTGGAAGAGGACCGGCAGGATCTTCGTCAATTCGTTGATGATCTTTACCGCGCGGAATCACGCCGAGTCTTTGCGACGCTAGTGCGTTTGCTCAACGACTTTGACCTTGCGGAAGAGGCCATGCACGAGGCGTTTACTTCGGCTTTTGTGAAATGGCAGGAAGAGGGAATCCCCCAGAATCCCCGTGCCTGGTTGGTATCGACAGGGCGTTTCAAGGCAATCGATACGATTCGTCGGCGTGTGAGGTTCGACGAGTCGTTGGGTGAAATTGCCAAGCGACTGGATCATGAAAAAGACCAGTTTGCTGCAATCGACGAAGAGAACATTGAGGATGACCGGCTTCGTCTGATCTTTACTTGCTGTCATCCGGCACTCCCGCCTAGTGCCCAAGTAGCTTTGACATTGCGAGAAGTTTGTGGGCTTCGCACGGAAGAGATCGCTAGTGCGTTTCTCACCACACCTCCGACAATTGCCCAACGGATTGTGCGGGGGAAGCAAAAGATTCGGGACGCAGGCATTCCGTTTGAAATACCGACCGTCCCTCAGATGCCGCAGCGATTAGATTCCGTGCTGTCGGTTATCTATCTCGTTTTCAATGAAGGGTATTCGGCCTCGTCCGGCAAGACAGTTACACGCTGTGATCTCTCGGAGGAAGCAATCCGTTTGGGAAGGCTCTTGGCCCAACTGCTTCCCGACCCGGAAGTCGTCGGACTCTTGGCTCTGATGTTGATCCAGGAATCACGTCGAACGGCCCGCACGACCCCTTCTGGGGATATCATCCTGCTGGAGGATCAAGACCGGTCGTTATGGATTCAGGAGTATATCTCGGAAGGAGTCGAACTCATTCAGCGAGCCCTGCGGACACGTCGTTTTGGCGTGTACACCATCCAGGCCGCGATCGCTGCGGTCCATGCCGAAGCGTCATCTCCAGAGGTAACGGATTGGTCACAAATCATTGCTCTGTATGACGTTCTGTCACGGATTGAGTCGTCTCCGGTCGTCGAGTTGAATCGAGCTGTTGCCATTGCAATGCGCGACGGCCCCGAGGCTGGTTTAACGATAATTGACGACATCCTCACCGAAGGGACTCTATCGGAATATCACCTGGCACATGCCGCGCGAGCAGATCTGTGTCGACGCATGGGCAATACCATGGAAGCCGTGAATGCGTATCGCCGTGCCCTGGAATTGGCGAAACAAGAACCGGAACGCCGTTTTCTTGAGGGACGGCTCAAGCAATTGAGCTAGTCTCCATTTCCCAAGTAATTTTTTCGGGGCCTGTCGATTTGGAAGTCATTGAATCGACCATGGGGTAAAAGATCGAGTTTTGCCTCAGTTTTAGGAGAACCCTGATGAAGTTTGTCTGTTTGGGATACATCGACGCGGCGATGTGGGAGAGCCTGCCCAAGGAAGAAGCCGAAAAGGCGATGGAAGCGTGCATGGCCTACGATAACGAGCTCCGCAAGGGAGGCCATTTCGCGGGTGGTGGGGCACTTTCAGCTCCGCAAAACGGTGTTACCCTGCGTCATCAAGACGGTCAGGTACGCGTGACGGATGGTCCCTTTATCGAAACGAAAGAACAGATTGGTGGCATTCTGCTGCTGGAAGCACGCGACCTGAATCACGCGATCCAGTTGATGTCCAAGCACCCTGGCGTACGTATGGGGCCCTTTGAAATTCGTCCCGCAGACGATGCCATGAACTTGTTGATCCTGGAGATGTCGGAACGACTGGCCAGGGAGGCAGAAGCCTCATAGCCGTCGAGATTGCCGAGTATCGCCCCCTCATTTAATCCCATCGCAAGGACACGAAGCATGCATGCCGATCCCCAAGTCGAACACCGCTGGCTAGAGAACCTTTTGGGCGACTGGACCATGGAAACCGAAGTCGATATGGGTGGCGACACACCCATGGACAAAACGTTTGGAACGGAACGTGTGCGTCTTCTCGGCGACGTATGGGTGCTTTGCGAGATGGAAGGGGGAATGCCAGGGGGCGGTACAGCGCAGTCACAGATGACAATCGGGTATGACCAGCAGAAGAAGTCGTTTGTCGGGACGTTCATTTCCTCGTGCATGACGAACCTTTGGGTCTACACCAGCGGTGAACTCGACGACGCAGGCAAAGTGCTGACATTGAACACCACTGGGCAAAACTTTGCCGAGGAGGGCATGGCACCGTATCAGGACATTATCGAGATCGTCGACAAGGATCATCGTATCCTGCACGCGAGGATGTTGGATGAAAACGAAGTCTGGCAAGAGTTCATGACGACCCGATATACCCGCCGGAAATAAAACACCTGCCCTTTGGAAGAAAGCACGAACAATGGCACTTTCGCCTGGGAAGCGTCGAATGTTGAATATGGCGTTATACCTTTTGATTGGCTTTGTTGTACTGGTTGTGGCCCTGACGATCGTAGTCTCGCTGCGGCCAAATGAATTTCAGGTTTCGCGATCGATGAAGATCGATGCGCCGCCAGAAATTGTGTTTCCCCTTGTCAATCAATTTACTGCCTGGGAGGCATGGTCTCCTTACGAAAAGCTGGACCCGAACATGTTGAAGACCTTAGAAGGTCCTGCGGCAGGTGAGGGATCCGTGATGCGGTGGTCGGGAAATGGAAAAGCTGGTGCCGGAAGTACGACCATTATTCAGAGCGAACCTAACAAGTCGATTGAGATTGATTTACAAATGACGGCACCCATGGCATGTCAGAACGATGTTCTGTTCACGTTCGAGCCGGAAGGTGATAGCACCATCGTGACGTGGAGCATGAGTGGTAAAGTCAACTTTATGGCCAAGATCTTCCACTTGATTCTCAATGTCGACAAAATGTGCGGAGATCAATTCACCGAAGGACTCACAAGTCTGAAAGAGATCTCGGAGAAAGAAGTAGCTACGCCGGCGGCTACCTCGTAACTTGCAACGCCCTCTCTACTGCTAAGAAAGTAACAACGATGATTCAGCAACTATTCGTCAATTTGCCGGTGAAAGATCTGACCAAAACAGTCGAGTTCTTCACGGCATTAGGCTTCACGTTCAATCCGCAATTCACCGATGATTCCGCCACTTGCATGATCGTGTCGGAAAACATCATGGTGATGCTTCTGGTGGAAAGCCGTTTCAAAGAGTTCACCCCCAAGGCGATCTGCGATAGCCACAAGAGTACCGAGGTGCTGAATGCATTGCAGTTAGAATCGCGGGAAGACGTGATCGAGTTCGTCGACAAGGCCGTAGCCGCTGGCGGCAAGACCTATGCAGAACCCAAGGATCATGGGTTTATGATTCAACATGGGTTCGAAGATCTGGATGGTCATATCTGGGAAGTCTTCTGGATGGACCCAGCCGGGTTCGCCCAAGCCCATGCCGGTTCATCCGGTCAATAGTCTGTCCATATTTGAGATCGATGATCGCCATACGTTTTCCAAGGATCAGAAGATGAACGAGACAGAACCTGCTACCACGACCGTTCAACCTAAGTCGACGCCAACGGCAGCCAAGTGGACGGGACGCGTCCTTTCAGGTCTGGTTGGACTAGCCTTTCTGGCCAGCGCCGTGGGGAAATTTGTCGGTGGAGCAGGCCTGGAAGAAGGCTTCGCTCATCTGGGATTGCCCATAGAGATCCAGTATCCGCTGGCTGTCCTGGAACTGGTCGTCGCGATCATCTATTTGATCCCGCAAACAGCCGTCTTGGGCGCAATCCTGCTAACCGGCTACATTGGCGGTGCCATCTGCACGCACTGGAGGGTAGGGGACGTCTTCATCGTGCAGATCATCATTGGCGTGTTGGTCTGGCTGGGCGTGTTCCTGCGTGATCGGCGGCTATGGGTGCTTTTACCGCTCCGAGCATAGTTATGTAATCAAGGCTTCGAATAGATTTCGGCGAACCTTTTTCTCGCGGCAAGTATCTCTCTTGCCAGCGGTCAGGCATGGCGTGATGACTGGCCGCAATTCTTTATCTCTTTGCAAAGGTACGCGCGTCGACAAATACGCGCGGCCTGAAAGTTAGTACTCATGCTCTTGGATCTCGGACATTGACGTGTTTGGTCAGCCCATCGTTGGTTTGACCTGAAGTCACTCGCGAAGCGTGTGTGCGCTCGCGGTTTGTCCGTAACCATCTAAGAAAGCATGAGTTGCTATGAATTCTCGTAAGCAGCAAATGAAGCAATACGTAGACGAAATGCTCGTCTGCCATCAGCCGTGCACGCGACACCGTCGCGCGTACTGGAATTTGATTCGCGAGGTACGAGCTAAGTCTGAAATTTTGAGCGTTGGATTTGATTCGGCTATTCGAAAACCAGAACATCTTCACGTATATATCAGGGCGTTGAGCTATCTGGCGAAGTATCGCACCAAGTGGTTTCGTCAGCCTGAAACATGGCGGGCACCATTTTGTTTATCGGAGCCGACAAGTAATCGAGTTGCGTTTCGTGCGTTAATGAAGCACTTATTCGAACGCTACCCAGTGCCTAACTTCTTGGCGTTTGCCTGGATGCGACCGCAGGCCAAACGTTGGTATCACGAACTGTATGTGCACATGGCCGCCGGTAGTGGAGTGCGCCAGTTCAAGGAGAAGCCTGGCATTCCTTTGACGCCAGCGGCCGCGAAGTATTTTCTCAAGGCACCCGATCACCTGTCCCCTGTCGAGGCGATGCGATGGGCCCAAATTCGAGCGTTTGGCGGTTGCAAACCGTTGGCCCTGGAATTGGTTCGGAACACGATCCTGAAGGAATTGACTCGTGACGAAAGGTTTTGGGAAACGGTCATTCGTTTTCTGATTCGTGAGAAGCTGAGCTACCTACCTGAAGCGTCAATGCTGGTCGATTTTATCGACCAGCAGAAGTACCAGCCTGCCGAGAAGGTCTGGGGGCGCGGTGGTGGTCCGCTACCACTGCAGCCTGAGTTCACGATGAAAGGCCGAACGCTTCGTTCGCTCCAGCGGCACATGTACAACTGGCGGAAAGAACTATTGCTCAAGCAGCCATCGTTGGCCAAACGGAATTTCCATTGGGATGCGATCGAGGTCCAGCCGATGGTGCACCAGGATGGCAACATAAGGTGGCTCATTTTCGAGCTCTTGAACGATCGGGCCTTGATGCTGGAAGGAGCTGCCATGGATCACTGTGTCGGAGATTACGTCGAGCAGTGTGCCGAACGGAAATCGTCGATCTGGTCGCTACGTATCCATGCCAAGGGGTGTCCGAAACGCATGGTCACGATCGAAATCGATCCCGAAAGGAAAGCGATCGTACAGGCAAACGCCAAGAGTAACGAGGATCCGAGCCCTGCCGCGAAAGAGATACTGCAGCGCTGGGCGACTCGGGAAGGACTGGCAATGTGCCTGGAAGAATAGTTGTGGATGGATAACCATGAAAAACGCCGACCTGATTCCAGGTCGGCGTTTTGCTTTTTCAAATAAGCAACGCGAAGGTTTACTTCTTCTTGTTGCGAATAGCAGCCTGAGCGGCAGCCAGGCGAGCGATTGGCACGCGGAATGGCGAGCAGCTCACGTAGTCGAGACCGACGGTGTGGCAGAAGTTGATCGATGCCGGATCACCACCGTGTTCACCACAAATACCGCACTTCAGCCCCTTACGTCCCTTGCGACCCTTGGTGACGCCCATTTCGACCAGCTGACCAACACCAGTGGTGTCGAGCGACTGGAATGGGTCGGTCGGCAGGATTTCCAAGCGGGTGTAGTCAGGCAGGAAGGTGTTGACGTCATCACGGCTGTAACCGAAGGTCATCTGCGTGAGGTCGTTGGTACCGAAGCTGAAGAACTCGGCGTGTTCAGCGACTTCGTCAGCTGTCAGAGCCGCACGCGGAATTTCGATCATCGTACCGATCAGGATGTCGAGCTGACCGCTGTAGCCCTTGTCGGCCTTGGCCTTCTCGATGGTCTCTTCTGCCTTGGCACGTAGCAATTGGAGCTCGGCAGCGGTACCAACCAGCGGGATCATGATTTCCGGCATGCAGTTGATGCGGTTTTTCTTGCATTCGATTGCAGCTTCGACGATCGCGGTGACCTGCATTTCCAGAATTTCTGGATAGGTCACGCTCAAGCGGCAACCACGGTGACCAAGCATTGGGTTGGCTTCGTGCAGAGCAGCCACACGCGACTTGACCTTGGCTGGGGAAACGCCGAGCGTGTCGGCCATTTCCTTCTGGGCCTTAGGATCGTGCGGCAGGAATTCGTGCAGCGGTGGATCCAACAGACGGACGGTAACCGGCAGGTTCTTCATGGCGGTGAAGATGCCGACGAAGTCTTCGCGCTGGTATGGCAGCAACTTGGCCAGAGCGGCACGACGATCAGCTTCGGTTTCGGCGAGGATCATTTCACGCATGCTGGTGATACGATCTTCTTCGAAGAACATGTGCTCGGTACGGCACAGGCCAATACCTTCAGCACCGAAGTCGCGAGCACGCTGCGAGTCCTTCGGGGTATCGGCGTTGGTACGAACGCCCAGCGTGCGATGATTGTCGGCCCACTTCATGACCTTGGCGAAGTCACCGGAGAGCTTAGGTTCGCTCGTTTCGACGGTTCCGGCCATGACTTCACCGGTCGATCCATCGATCGAGATGATGTCGGAATGCTTGAAGGTTTTGCCGCCGACTTTAATCTTGCGACCCTTTTCATCGATTTCGATTTCACCAGCACCGGCGACGCAGCAGCGACCCCAACCACGAGCCACCACGGCAGCGTGACTGGTCATACCACCGGTCGAGGTGAGAATACCAACGGCCGAGTGCATGCCGTCGATGTCTTCTGGGCTGGTTTCCTTGCGGCAAAGGATGACCTTTTCGCCAGAGTGGGTACGATCGACAGCTTCTTCGGCGGTGAATGCCAACGCACCCACAGCAGCACCTGGCGAAGCAGGCAGACCGCGAGTCAGGATCGTGGCACCCTTCTTCGATTCTGCGGTGAAGCTTGGCAGCAACAGCTGAGTCAGGTCGTTAGCTGGAATACGGAGCAAAGCGGTCTCTTCGTCGATCAGACCTTCCTTGACCATGTCGCAGGCGATCTTCACGGCAGCTGCACCGGTACGCTTACCGTTACGAGTCTGCAGCATGAACAGCTCACCCTTTTCAATGGTGAACTCGATGTCCTGAACGTCCTTGTAGTGGGCTTCCAGCGTGTCTTTGATTTCGAGCAGCTGCTTGTAGACGGCCTTGTTCCACTTGCTCATTTCCGAAACCGGCTGTGGCGTACGAATACCAGCCACGACGTCTTCACCCTGAGCATCGATCAGGAACTCGCCGTAGAACTTATTTTCGCCGGTCGAAGGGTTACGGGTGAAAGCCACGCCGGTACCGCTGTCTTGACCCATGTTGCCGTAGGCCATCGACTGAACGTTAACGGCCGTACCCAGCAGACCGCGGATACCTTCCACTTCGCGGTAGCGAACGGCACGTGTGGTGTTCCACGACTTGAAGACCGCTTCGACAGCCAGTTCTAACTGCTTCAGAGGATCTTGAGGGAAGGATTCGCCGGTGTACTTCTGGTAGATCGCTTTGTACTCATTGCAAAGTTCGATCAGGCCTTCCGCAGGCACTTCATTGTCGAGGTTTGCTTTGTACTTCTTCTTGATCGAGCTGAAAGCTTCTTCGAAGTGCTCACGATCGACTTCCATCACCACGTCGCCGAACATGTCGATCAGACGGCGGTAAGCGTCGTAGGCGAAACGTTCGTTGTTGGTGGCATTAGCCAGGCCGACCACCGATTCATCGGTAAGACCGAGATTCAAAATGGTGTTCATCATGCCTGGCATCGAAACGGCAGCACCAGAGCGAACCGAAACGAGCAGCGGGTTCTTGTTGTCGCCGAACTTCTTGCCCAGTTCTTTTTCCAGCGTCGAAATCGCATCGTTGATTTCGTCCATCAAACCCTTGGGCAGCTTCTTGCCGTTCTTGTAGTAGTCGGCACAAACCTGCGTGGTGATGGTCATACCTGGAGGAACCGGCAGACCGATTGAGGTCATGTCGGCGAGGTTCAGACCTTTACCGCCCAGGATGCTCTTGCTGACCCCTTCTCCTTCGGTCTTGGTCTTGCCGAAGTAGTACACCATCTTCGAGGGCTTGGATTTCTTTGCCGTTTTCTTGGCCATGTTTGGAAACCTTTGAATGTCGCAAACGCTGGAGTGTTGTTCGGAAAGGGGTGTCCCTTCGTTGGCAACTAGCAGGGTCTTCCTGCCAGCAATACACAGAAGGGCCGCATTTCATGCGAATATAAGCAGAAAAGTTTACTTGAGAATGCAAGCAAGCGTCAACCAGCCCTCATCTTACGCCGTTTAGCATATCGGGATTTTCAGAATCCTGGCGAATTGGCCTCCCAAGCCGTTTGGCGCATCGAGGCAGAAACAAGACAATAGATTCCAAAGGGCAGGGCGTACGATCCTGCTAAGGTGGCTCACTCCGCAGTGCGTAAAAGACCTGAAAGCGACATTAAATCTCCGTGTTTGACGACGAAGACGACTACGACTACGAAGATCCTCTAGGCCCGGAAATGACCGCTCGGGAGCGAGCGGAAGGGTTTATTCGCACCGCGGTACTCTTCGAGTCGGCCCTGGCATTTGTCGCTGTGGGGCTCGGCTGGCTGGTGGATGTCGCCCCCTGGATCAGTGCCAGTTGGGATACTGGCCATGCTGCGGCCGTATTGGGGGCAATTGGGGTAGGGGCACTGGCGACGCTGCCATTGTTGGCTGCATTCATGGTATTGCAGTATTCCAACTTCCAGTCGCTAAATGAACTTCAAGAATACATGGATCGGCAGATCGTACCCCTGTTTCGCGAGGCGACCCTTTTCGAACTGGGGATGATCAGCCTGGCGGCTGGCCTGGGCGAAGAGGCACTCTTTCGAGGTGTAATTCAGACTTATTTGCATCAGCTGATGGGGCCCGATGCGGGGCCTGCTGTCCCGATTCTCTTAACCAGCCTGCTATTTGGCCTGGTGCATTACGTGACGAGGGAATACTTCATCATCAGTGCCATCATGGGGGCCTATCTTGGGCTCTGGTTCTACTACACGGGGGATATCATCGTCCCCATCGTCACTCATACGCTGTATGACTGGTTTGCGTTGGCATACATGAAGAAGTATGCACCTGAGCTGGATACTAAGGATTCCCCGACAAGCTAGGCTGTCGCAGCACCCTTCGATTCGTCCATCGCTTCGCGAAACCGGAGGAACAGGTATTCGCTATCATGCGGACCAGCGGATGCCTCGGGGTGATATTGCACGCTGAAAGCTGGCAATTCTTTGTGCTTAACTCCGGCGACGGTGTTGTCGTTCAGATTGCGATGGGTGATCTCCAGGCAATCGGGAAGAGAAGCTTCTTCGACAGCAAAGCCATGATTCTGCGAGGTAATCTCGACTTTATCTGTTTCCACGTCGAGAACCGGCTGGTTGGCTCCTCGATGGCCGAACTTCAGTTTGAATGTCTTAGCACCACACGCCAAGGACAGCAACTGATGCCCCAAGCAGATGCCGAAGATCGGCTTCTTACCCAAAAGCCCCTGGATCGTCTCGACTGGGCCAGTCAGTGGTTCCGGGTCGCCAGGGCCGTTGGAGAGGAATATGCCGTCAGGATTGTGGCTGAGGACTTCTTCGGCGGATACCGTTCCGGGAAGCACCGTGACCTTGCATCCCAGATCACGCAGATGACGTGGAATGTTCCATTTCATGCCGTAGTCCAAGGCCACTACGTGTAGGTCTTGTTCTTTTCGGCTGGTCAGTGCCCGATTGCGATCCCCCATCTTAATCCAGGGGCTGAGGTCTTCTTCCCACATCTTTTGCTGTTCGGGGAGGACTTCCTGGACAAGGTTACGACCGACTAGCCCGGCGCTGGCTTTTGCTTTCTCAACGAGCGAAGCGTCGTCCAAGTCGACGCTTGAGAGGACAGCTTTCATCGAGCCGTGGGATCGCAGGCGTCGAACAAGGGCACGTGTATCAATGCCAGCCATGCCGACGACGTTGTTTTTCTTCAGGAACTCGTCGAGTGATCCGTCCGAGCGGAAATTGCTGACGGTGCGGCTTACTTCGCGAACGATGAAGCCCGCCATGTGGATCTTCGCGCTTTCCATGTCCTCGACGTTGACGCCGTAGTTACCGATCTGTGGATAGGTCATGGTCAAGATCTGACCACGATAGCTTGGATCGGTCAGGATTTCCTGATAGCCGGTCATCGAAGTGTTGAAACAGGCTTCGCCAGCGACTTCGCCGATGGCTCCGAATGCGGTGCCAGTGAAAACGGTTCCATCTTCCAGAGCAAGTTTGGCGGGCTGCGACATGTCGTTTCGTTTTCTTATATCTGGGTTCGCGGGGGACGACCGTGGACATTTTCGAGAAGGAAACTAAGTCGCTCATTGACGCGACTAAAGTCTTCCCGAAGTGGGGCCCGATACCAAGGAGTACGGCTGTGGGTCTCCAAGCGAAAGTTTGGACAGCCTTTGGGAAAGCACTTGTTTCGGCGAGCAGGTGCTTTCCTTTTTTTACGTAGGTTTAGACCCTGGCTGTGGGCAAATTTCCGCTATTATAGGCCCATTAAATCTCGCGTACAGGGGCTAGAGTTGCTCTCTAGGGGAATCCGTACACTGCAGGCAGAGATTTATCTTGGAGACTGCAGCCAACGTTGGAAAAAGACCCGCTGCTGCTCGACTGAGGCGGGTTCAATCTCTGAACTCGTCGCAAAAGTTTCGACCAGATGCTCTTGTGCTGCTGGGCGACCAATCTCGTTGCGGTAAGCGACCATGCCTTGGCCCATGTCGCGGCACATATTGGATGGATACACATCTTCACAAGCACCATAGCAGCGTGGACGCCACCCAAGGAGTTCCAGTTGCTCGCGAATTTGACACAACGCGTCGAAGTAATTCCAGTCCGCGGCTTGAAATTGCCCTAGTTGGCATTCGAGTGCCAGAAGGCATCGCCGCGGATCGTCTTCGCCGGCACTCAATCGAAACATGCCCACACACACAGCTTGCGTCTTGTGGACAAGTTCGATTTCAAATTCCTGCGGTTCTGCCACACCTTAGAACACTTAAGCCGTAACCGATTCTGCTTCAGCCTCTTTAAGGCATCCCTTGATCTGGCGGACAGCCTGACGGAGCCGGTTCTCATTCTCGACCAGGCTCAAGCGTAGATAACCTTCGCCGCTTGGCCCGAAGCCGCTACCAGGGCTGACAGCTACGTCCCCCTTTTCCAGCAGCATCATGGCAAAGTCCATGGTGCTCATGCGTTTCTGCCATTCTTCGGGGATTTTTGCCCAAACAAACATGCCAGCACGGGGTGGTGTCACGTCCCAGCCAAGGCGAGTCAGACCATCGACCAGAGCGTCTCGGCGGCTTTGGTAGATCTGGCTTTGGGCTTCGACTGCAGCGTCCCCTTCACGCAGTGCGATGATCGAGGCAATTTGGATAGCCTGGAACATGCCGTAGTCGTAGTATCCTTTAATGGTTCCCAGGCCGCGGATCATCTCTTTATTGCCGGCACAGAAACCGACACGCCAGCCAGCCATGTTGTAGCCTTTGCTCATCGTCGTGAATTCCACGCCAACGTCGCTGGCACCTGGAGCCGAGAGGAAGCTAGGTGGCTTGTAACCATCGAACGCAACGTCTGCATAGGCGAAGTCGCTGATCACCATCAGGCCGTACTTTTTGGCGATCTTCACGACGTCGACAAAAAACTCAGGTTCCACGGTTACGGTTGAAGGATTGTGCGGATAGCAAATGATCAGAAGCTTAGGCTTCGGGTAGAGGTGTTCGCACGTGTAAGCGATATTCGAAAGGAACTTTTCGCTGTTGGCAACGTCCAGGGAAATCACATTCCCGGAAGCCAGTGCAACGGCATACGTGTGCACGGGAAAATAAGGTGCTGGAACAATCGCCGTATCGCCGGGGCCCATCATGGCCAGGCACATATGCGAAAAGCCTTCCTTGGAACCCAGGCAGACCATGACTTCGGATTCTGGATCCAGGCGAACCCCATATTTCTTGAGGTACTTGGCCGCAACTTCTCGTCGTAAGTTGCGGATGCCATTGGACTTGCTGTAGCCATGGTTGCGAACGTCCTTCACGGCTTCGCACATCTTTTCCATGACATAATCGGCAGGTGGGTCCGATGGATTACCCATCCCCATGTCGATCACGTCGTTCCCGGCGACTCGCTTGTCATACAGCAAGGCGTTAATTCGCCCAAACATGTATGGAGGCAGGCGGTAAACGCGCTGCGCAAATTGAACCTCAAATGGAGGGTCTTGTTGGTCATCGTGGGAGTGAGCGGAATCGGACATGGATGTCGTATTTCGGCAAAGTGGTGGAAAGTTAAATTTGCCGGAATTAGTAAGGGGAACCGGCATGCATATTCTAAAATCGTCAGGCGCGTAAGCCAAGGCGAGACGTACTCGACTCGGGCTGGCTTGCCCACTTTGGACAACGGAAAGTAAGAAGAGTTCACGGCTTGGCGTCAGAATCTAGGCTTGTAGGAGGAAGCGATGGAAAACTTCTCGGCGATGGTACATTGGGAACGTGGGGATCAGAACTTTCTCGACAAGAAATATCGTCGGTCTCATGAGTGGAGGTTCGACGGCGGAGCCGTTATCGGAGCGTCCTCGTCACCCCATTTTCTTCCCCCGCCCATGTCCGACCCGAGAGGCGTCGATCCGGAAGAGGCCCTTGTCGCAGCCATTTCCAGCTGCCATATGCTCTGGTTTTTGGCCATGGCGGCCAAGCATGGCTGGCTAGTCGATAGCTACGACGATCAGCCGAACGGCAAGATGGACAAAAACAGCGCGGGGAAAACGGCGGTCTCTCTGGTAACCCTTCGCCCTAAAGTCGTTTTTGGTGGGGAAAACTTACCAAATTCTGACGAAATCGATGCGATGCATCACCAAGCCCACGAACTGTGTTTTGTCGCTAATTCGGTGAGATCCGAGATCCGAATCGAACCAAGAGCCTAACTTCCTGCCGCAGTAGGTTCGACAAGTTCTACGCCGCGACGAGTGACCTTGTATGGTCTCGTTAGCCCGCTTTTGTCGCCGTGCCCTTGCCCATCGCCAGTGTTCACGCCGTTTTCAAAGCAGAATAGGATGCGTAGGTCTCCTTGTTCTCGCTCAAGTTCTGAGACTTTCACGCGAAACTTGCCATTCTGGTCGACCTTGCCAGCGAATGATTTTCGAAAGTAATCGCCGCCTCCATGGGGTGCTTCCTCGATAACCACGACACTGTGGGCCGGGATGTCCGTGTTCAGCTCTCCGGTAATTTCCAGGTATCGACCGTTGCGATTGAACTCGCCTTGGAGTGAGGTCAATTCAAACTTAGGCATTTGAGTTCGCTGGGCAATGCTACCTGAGAAAATTGGGTGCTTCCAAAGCATGGCCGCCGTCGCATCGCACATATAGACCTTATTTTCGCGAGCGTCGACTTTGTTGTGGTAAACCTTTGTCTGGGGGCCCATCAGGGTATTGCCGCGACGATCACGAGAGATCGGTCCTAAATGCGGCATCCCCAAGCCATGACCGAGTTCGTGGATGCAGGCCTTGAGGGTCAGGTCCTGATTCAATCCGCCAGCCAATGGGAACTTCGGGTCAAGCTCGCCAGGAATGTTCGTGTAGTTGCAAATCGCCCAGCCACCGTCGAATGAGTTACCACCTCCGCGATAGTCAGAAAACCGCTTGGGTGGATCTCCCAGGTAAACCCAGATCCACCAGATGTGGCGATCCCGGCTAAGGTTGTACTTTTTTACCGCCGCCTCGATGACAGAGGGATGGAAGCCTGGTTTGTCATACTTGCCGCTATCCATGGGGTGCTCGCCACGAATGAAGAGGAACTTGTAGTTCCCGCTGTCGTCGCGAGGGAAGGGGGTGGTCACTGCCGGAGGGTATCCGTTCTTGGTCATCTCCTTCACCAAGAAATCTTCGGTTATCGCCGCGATCTGAGCGAAGCGGCGCTGAACGCCTGGTGGCGGCTGGACATCAGAGGGAACGAACA
Source organism: Blastopirellula marina (assembly GCF_002967715.1). Classification (NCBI taxonomy): domain Bacteria; kingdom Pseudomonadati; phylum Planctomycetota; class Planctomycetia; order Pirellulales; family Pirellulaceae; genus Blastopirellula; species Blastopirellula marina. Next base: position 60,343 of record NZ_PUIA01000051.1, on the reverse strand, counting down.
GGACCATGTTCAGCAAAGGATAGCCCTGCGGTGAATTCTGTGCCCAGCAGTTCTGAACGGGAGTGGCCAGGAGCCAAACGAAAGCTACCAAGATGAGCAGCGCTGGCAAGTTGCATTGCGAAGCCCATTGAACTGGGCGTCTGGCGGTTGGAATCTCGTGCATGATGGAGTTACTGAGACGGACAAGCGTTAAGGGGTGGGTAACTGCATGCCCAGGATGGGGGCCTATCTTTTAACAATACGATATTTGGCCAGATAATTCATCCAGAATCCTTGCTACAAAGGGGCAACGAAAAAAGGACCGTACTTTTGTACGGTCCTTTTGGTTTGTTGACTCATCGTGCCGATCAGGCCAGATCGGTTTTACTTTCGCTGCTGCATCTGCTGGCGTACAGCCGAATCGTAGGCCTTGCCGGCCTGAGTGGTATTGGCCAGGAAGTTATCGATCTGGGCGTTGTCACGCAGTCGCTCGAATTCCTCGGCCATTGCCAATCGCAGTTTCTTTTCGTGCAGTTCTTTCACCAATTCATCGCGGACGTCTTCGACACTGTTAATCAGCGGCTTGGTAAGGCCAAGACTGTACAGAATGACGTACTGATTGCCGGTAGCGATGATGCCAGAGATCTCGCCTGGCTGCAGATTGAACGCTTCCTTTTCGATGGTTGGTTGCCCACCGTTCTGGCGAATCGGTGGAACCTGACCATCGTTGTTCTTCGAGACAGGTTCGATCGAGTACTGACGGGCCAGTTCGCCGAAGAACTGTTCGGTTGGGTTGCGGCGAGCCATTTCCCAGACTTCCTGAGCACGGCGTTGGCTATCCAGGACGACGGCCAGAACTTGGGCTCTTTCGCCGTAGTTGGCAGCAAAACCCTTGGTGATGTCTTCGTCGGTGATTTGGACTTTGTTGTCCACAAGCTTCTTCAAGGCGACCGTTGGCCAGACAGCGTCGCGAACGTATAGTTCGACCGAAACGCCTTGCTCTTGGGTGACCTGCTTCAACCAGGCTTCCATGTCAGGCTTGCCTTCCTTGGTGAGGAAGCCAAACGAGTCAGCAGCACGGACGATTTCTGCTTCGAGATCCGCTTCCGATACGGAAAGTTGACGACGGGTCAGTTCCTGCTGCAGGATCTTGCGATTGATCTCGCCGTCCAAGACTTCAACGCCATGACGGGTGATGCATTCTTCCTTCAGTTCCTGGATGCTAACCGGCTGGCCGTTGAGCGTAGCGGCAACGCCAGGCATTTGCGACGACTTGCTAGGATCGTTGAACACGTTCACGATCTGAGCGCTCGATTGCAACTGTTCGTAAATGTCGCCAGCGGCATCACGCATTTTGCTTTCGCGGACGATGTCGGCTAGACGCTGTTTAATAGCCGGCAAGCTGTTCGCAGGGATCGGATCGGCCGCGAGGTGCTCTTCGCACTTGAAGATCAGGTACTGACCTTGAACGAACAGCACCGGAGAGATATCGCCAGGCTGCATCGCGAAGACGGTGTTTTCGATTTCCTGGTTACCAATGTGCTTCCGAATTGGTGGGATCAAACCACGGGCAGCGGCACTGTTGACGTCTTGCGAGTGGTCTTTGGCCATGTCAGCGAATGAATCTGGGTTCGCGGCAGCCTTGGCTCTTAGTTCTTCGGCCAAGCCGCGTTCGCTGAGCGAAATCATGCGGACTTTGACTTTCGGACCGTAGTTCTTTTCGTATTCAATCTGGATTTCAGCGTCACTTACAGCGAGTTGACTCTCAGCCAACTTGCGAAGAGCCAGCGTTGGCCAGATGATTTCGCGGCGGTACTGACCCGGCGTAACATTGCGTTCTTCTTTGAGAAGACCCAACCAGCGATCGACCGACAGGCCAAACTTCTTGGCAATGTTGTTAATTTCGTTATCGATGTCCGCCTCGGTGATCTGAATGCCCTTTTGTTGGCAAGCCATCGAGATCAGGTGACGGTTGAGAAGGCTTTCCAGCACTTCTTCACCATGTCGGCGAAGTGCTTCGTCGGCCAGGGTGTCGCGTGAGATTGGTTCGCGATTGACAACCGCGACCGTTTGGATCTTTTGAGCGGTCCGCGTTGGTGCCGCCACTTCTTCAGCCGGAGCTGCCAACGGCCCAGAAGCCGTTTGACGCACTGGGGCTGCCTGTCGTTGTTGGACAGGGGCTTGAGCTTCCGCAGTTTGCGGGCCACCGGTGACTTGTCGCCAGGCGACGACTCCACCGATCAAAACAACAAATCCGACAGCTGCCAGAACCCAGGACTTACCCAGGGGAAGTCGGCGAGTAGCATCCTTGCCAGTCATTCCGCTTGCTCCAAAAATTTTCTGCAAGATTTTCTCAAGGAGAGGTGTTCGAATTACCGATACCATAAGGTTCGGGCAGCGGAATATAAGAAGAATGCCAGGACCGGGTCAAGATCGATTCGATTGGGGTAGTACTCGCAGAGATAAGGCCTCGGCTTCAAGTGCTAGCAAATAAAAGACGGTACGACACAGGCTGCCGTACCGTCTTGGTTTTCTCTGCTGAAAGCTGTGCACTGAATTTTCTTCAGGCTTAGTCTTCCATCACATCCTTCTCTTTGGTCTTGGCCATCTCGTTGACCTGGTCTTCGTACTTTTTGGTCAATTCCTGGACGCTGTCTTTGATGTCGTCGCGGATGTCTTCGCTGATCGTCTTATCCTTTTCCGCGGTATCGGCAGCCTTGTTGGCATCGCGGCGGATGTTGCGAATCGAAACTCGTGATTCTTCGGCAAGTTCCTTGATACGCGAAACGAGCTTCTTGCGAACTTCGGTCGACAGAGGCGGAACGTTCAAGCGGATCACGCGGCCATCGCTCTGTGGTGCCATTCCCAGATCGCTGGCGACAATCGCCTTTTCAATGTCTTTGATGGCACCAGCATCGTAAGGACGGATCAAAAGCTGGCTAGGCTCGGGAACGCTCACCGAAGCGATCTGCTTGATGGGTTGAAGCGATCCGTACACTTCGACTCGCAGCGAGTCGACCAGACCTGGGGTCGCACGACCGGTACGAACGCCGCTGAGGCCGTTCTTCAAGACGTCGATCGCTTTTTCCATACGCTGCGTAGCGTCTTCCGAAATTTGTTCCGCGTTCATCTTTGTTAACCTTTATCGCAGGAATGATCCTCGCTAACTGACGTTTGAGGCGTGCGCATGCCTCCGAGAATAACCTACACCACGGACCCGAGCGTGAAAAGATAACGACCCGTCAGGCAAGACTACTCTTCAAGCCGTAGATTTCCTTTTTCCGTTAGCACCAGATCAGGGCGAGCGGACTTGATGGCTTCCAGGAATCGATCTCGATCGACGGGTGAAATGAGTACGGCAGGATCGAAAAGCCCAAACCATTTCTGTCCGGGATGACGGTGGTAACGAATCATTAGCCCTTGTTGCGAGAGAGCAAGTCGCAGATGAGGGCCTCCCATCATGAGCCAAATGCTGGACGTTTTCTCGATACCGTAAATGTCCGCAAGAGGGATCGTCCACCAGATGGGGCCACACTGAACGTGCACGTACTGTTTGTCAATCGTGTAGTAGGTCCACATCCAGATCGATTGCAGCAGTGCGCCGGTCAGTAGCAGCAGAACCCCACTGATGTACGTGGGTGGGGGAAGGAAGAAACAGACGATGCCCTGGCCGCAGCATAGTATCGCCAGTCCAGCGATCAGCAAGGATATTCCCCAGTCGATTTTGGCTGGGAATCGCGAACGATCCACGGCACAAGCCCTCCCAAAACATCATCATGTAAAATACCTTCGATGACGTGTCATTCGTTCGAGGCGAGGCAATCTTGGAACGGCTTCGTTTTACAGATTCGGATCGATCAGCGTTCCGACCTGTTCTCCGCGGACCGCCTTCTGGATATTGCCGTCCACCTTGTAGTTGAACACAAGGATCGGCATGCCGTGCTCACGACACTGGCTAATCGCCGTGCCATCCATCACACGCAGGTTTTCTGCGACAACCTTGTCGAAGCCCAGCGTGCGGTAGAAGACGGCGTGTGGATTCTTTTCGGGGTCGTCACTGTAGACGCCATCGACCCGAGTGGCCTTCATCAGGATATCGGCTTCCAGTTCCAAGGCCCGTTGGGCGGCTGCCGTGTCGGTGGTGACAAACGGGCTGCCGGTGCCTGCGGCCAGAATAACGATCCGCCCCTTTTCCAGGTGACGGGATGCCTTACGGCGGATGTAAGGTTCGGCGACACCGTGCATATGAATGGCGGTCATCAATCGTGTGGACATGCCAAGGCTTTCCAACGCGTCTTGCAGGGCCAGGCCATTGATCACAGTAGCGAGCATGCCCATGTAGTGGGCCGTAGCTTCTTGGATCGAAGCGCTTTCGTTTTTGAACTGTCCGCCGCGAAGGATATTACCTCCTCCAATGACGACGGCAATTTGGCAGCCAACCGCTGCAGCTTGCCGGATTTGCTGCGAAATGCTGACCACTTCGTCCATAGCGATCCCTCGTTCGCCGGCTCGCGAAAAGCTCTCACCAGAAAGTTTGAGGATGATCCGTTTGTACTTGGTGGTGTGGTTCTCAGGCGTTTCCGGCATGGTTGAGCCTTCCTCAGGGCAAGCGTGGCAAGTATTGGGATTGGGGAGATTTTAACCGAGATTGCCAACGGTGTGCAGGAGAACGCCGCGCATAAAAAATCCCTCGGCAGAAATTGCCGAGGGATTTTTTATTTGCGTTACTCGAACTGAATCCGAATTAGCCTTCGCTGCTTTCCGCGGAAGGAGCAGCGTCGTCGCCGATGACCCAGTGGGTGAAGTTCAGGATCTTCACGCCATTTTCCTCAGCATACTTGCTGACGGTTTGCTTAGGTTCTTTGACGAACGGCTGTTCGAGCAGGGCGACCTGGGCGTAGAAGTTACGCATGCGGCCTTCCACCATCTTGTCGATGATGTTTTCAGGCTTGCTCGAATCTTCGTTCATGGCAGCAGCTTTGAGGATAGATCGTTCCTTGTCCGCAAGGGCAGGGTCGATGTCTTCCTTGCTCAAAACCGAAGGGCTCATCGCAGCGATGTGCATGGCGACGTCCTTGACAGCTTCGGCATTGTTTCCTTCGACGTGCACCAAAACACCGCTCACAGTACTCGAGTTGTGGCTGTAACCGCCGGTGGCACCTTCGACACGGACCATACGGCCCACGTTGAAGACTTCGCGGATGCGGTTAAACATGTCGTCTTTCAAGTCACCCAGCGTCGTGCCTGGCTTGATGGTCGAAGGTTGGGCCAACAGCTCTTCGGCGGTGGTGACGCTTGGAGTTTCGGCGTAAACCTTGGCCAAGTCGTTGGCCAGCGCGATGAACTCTTCCAACTGAGTAACCGGAGCGCTTTCGCACTTGAATTCAACCATGGCACCCTTTTCGCCGTCGGTGTAAATGCCGACGCGGCCGAATTCCGTGGTGCGATCAGTGCGGTTCAACTGCTTGACCTTACCATTTTCGCGAAGCCACAGGATCGCCTTTTCTTCGTCGCCATTCGACTCAGTGAGGGCCTTTTTGCATTCCATCATAGGAAGGCCGGTCTTTTCGCGAAGTGCCATGACCGCTCCGGCGGTGATTGCCGTCATCGTCTTATCTCCAATGCTCGAATTTAGTCGCTCAAGAAATACTAGGAGCTATACGTAAAAAATTCTACCGCTGCGGGTTTCCCTCGGCGAATACCGATTCGGTTAACATTTGAAGGAGATTACATCATCCTTCCAGGTTCACCGAGGGACCCATAGCCCAAAGCAGCTTACTTAGCTGCTTGTTCCGTTTGCTGGGCAGCGTGATGCTTGCCATCGATGGCGGCGTCGGCCATCAGCTTCAGGAACATTTCGATCGAACGGATACCGTCGTCGTTGCCTGGGATCGGCAGGTCGACTTGATCCGGATCGCAGTCGGTATCGGTCAGAGCCACCGTCGTGATGCCCAGCGATTGAGCTTCCTTGATGGCGTTCTTTTCTTTCTTCGGGTCGACGATCACCAGGGCTTCTGGCAGGCGATTCATCGTACGCAGACCGTTTAGGTTGCGGTACATCTTGCGGTATTCGCGTTGCAGCGACGACTGCATCTTCTTCGAGTACTTCGCCAGTTCGTCACCTTCGATGATCCGTTCCAGCTCTTCCAGGCGAGTCAAGCGGCTACGAATAGTGCGGAAGTTGGTCAGCGTGCCACCGAGCCAGCGTTCGTTGATGAACGGCATGCCGCAGCGTTCAGCTTCACGTTCGATCGCGGCACCGGCTTGGCGTTTGGTTCCGACGAACAACACCAAGCTGCCCCCTTCGGAAACCTGAGCCAGGTACTTCTTGGCTCGCAGAAGACCGCGAATTGTTTCGCGGACGTCGATGATGTGAATTTGGTTCTTCTTGGCGTAAATGTACGGAGCCATCTTCGGGTTCCACCGACTGGTGCGGTGACCGAAGTGAATGCCGCATTCGACAAGTTCCTGGACAAATTGCTGTCCGCTCGACATGGCGTAAAATCCTTTCTGGTAAGGGATTGCAACGACATTCGGACGTTTCAGGCTCTAGATTGGCGCCATACCAATTAGTGGAAGCGATACCTGTCCCGCAGCGACTCTCGATTCCGAAAACCTCACTTCCCGCACAGTTTTCGGAGAATTCGTCGCGGTTGAACGACCAAGACGTGGCCGGCTACCCACGTAATAGGAGCCTCCCTAGTTCTTGGTGCTCCCCCAGGTCTACAAAGTGAGGGGGAGGGAAGCTGATGAGGATAGCTGATTACCGGCGAATCGTCAACGACCCCGGGAAATGAAGGGGCTAATAAGTTGCTTCCAAATACTTGCGACACTTTTCGCAATGAACGAGGTGCTTTTCAACGGCTTTTTGCTTAGATGGGGTGCTCAGGGTGCCCTCGACATATCTGGGAAGCAGGTCAACGCATTCCTGGCAGGAGAGAATCGTAACTGACGGTTCAGCGTGGAATAAAATAATGCCAATGCCGGCACTGGCGATTCCCAACGTAGCACTGCCAGCGGCGAACATGAGCTTGCGACGCCCCTGGATACGACGCTCCTTCAGCAATTGCTGAAGCTTGGTGATTTCACCATTTGGGCATTCGGACCAAGTTTCGTCAGAAGGCATGGCAATGAGTTCCAATGAACGCCCTCGCTTACAGTGGAAAGGAGGGCTACCTCCTCAGATTGAGCGAGAGGAACAGGTTCACGTGCCAAATGAATGGCGAAAATGGAAACCAGCAGGGGAAGTGGATGGGGGGTGGGCACTCATCCGCAGGGAAGGAACGCCAACTTGATGAGCTAATTGATCAGGTGCTTTGAGAATAACCTTTCTGCGGCCAAGTTCAATCAGCCCGTCGTTTTGCATGGCCCCCAGGACTACCGTTACGGTTTCCCTGGTACTGCCGACAAGACTCGCTAAATCTTGATGTGACAGGCGAATAGACAGTTCGATTCCGCGATCCGTTTGCAGCCCGTATTGTTCGGCTAATTCCAACAGGAGATGGATAATCCGCTCGCGATTGGGCAAGTAAAGCAAGTTCTTTACTCGCCGTTCGATTCTCTGCCGCCGCAAGCCTATGATCTTGGTTACGCCAAGACAAAGATCTGCCTGCTCTTCCATTAACTCTCGCAGCGTTTCATCGGGAATCGCAATGACTCGAGAATTCTCGATTGCTTCCGCGTATTCATCTCGATTTCCCATGTTCAAAATCGCCAATTCACCGAAGATTTCCCCCGGTTCGATGAACGCCAGAATGGATTGCTTTCCATCACTAGTCAGATGGCAGATTTTGACGCGGCCACTCGCTAAAACCAGCACGGAATTCGCGTCATCGGCTGGCAGGTAGATGGGTTCACCTTTGGCAACAGATTTGGCACGACTGGCTGCTTCGAGTCGTGCGATTTGCGGAGGGGTGCAGTTCTCAAATAGCCGGCACGACTTGAGATACCAGATTTGTCCCGCCATCGGTGATCCTTTTGTTGGCGATGCTATGCCCCTATCATCGCTCGGCATGAAATGTAGTAGTGCTCATCGAGTTGGATGCCAGTTCATTTCCTTCGTTACAGATGGACGGGTAGTTCGCTGGAAATAGCGAAATTACGAAGGAGATTGCCGGAATCGTTCGAATCCATGCATAAAAAAAGCACGCCAATCTAGGCGTGCTTAGCTACCCCCCGAGGATTTGAACCTCGACCGACAGAGCCAAAATCTGTAGTGCTACCATTACACTAGGGGGTAATTCCCGTTTGCGGGAGTATAGATAGTACCGGAAACCTTAAGGTTCCGGCAAGAGGACCCAATGACAAACATTTGGTTCGCTAAGGAAACTACGACATTCGCGAGGTCATGGCGAAAGAAAGTTGTTCCATTTCAATCGCCAAATCGACTCCAATAACGGTGACATCGTCTGGTAGCCTCAACGTAACAGCGGCAAAGTTAAGGAAGCCTCGAATGCCTGCTTCGACCAGACGCTCTGCCACTTCTTGAGCAGCAGCGGCCGGTACGGCAAGGATTGCCAGTTGAATCGACTTCTCCTTAACGATCTTGTCGACATTCTCCAGGCTGAAGACCGGGATGCCTTCGATCTCGGTACCGACGATCTTCGGATCAAGATCGAAGGCCGCGACTGTATTGAAACCTTGGTTGGAAAAGCCGCGATATCCCAGCAAGGCTCGACCCAGATTACCGACACCAACGAGAGCGACTGGCCATTTTTGATCGGTGCCCATGATCTGGCGAATGGTGGCAATCAATTCAGAGCAACGATATCCAACGCCTGGGTATCCGAATTGCCCGAAGTTTGCCAAATCTTTTCGGACTTGGGCATCGGAAAAGCCCAACATCTCTCCCAGCTTGGTACTGCTGGTTGTTTCGATTCCGGCCCGCTCTAAACGGGAAAGTTCGCGCAGGTAAAGGCTCAATCGACTTACAACGGCCTTGGAGACGCGCTGGTCGCTGGTAGCTTTCTTATTGTCTTTGCTTTTCGCCATGACGTGCGCTATCAGGTTGACGCCAAGGCGTCATCGAATAATCACGTGAGTGGATATTTAATACTCCCTCAACTCTAACCTGTTAGCAGACTGCCCAACAAGGGTGGTTAATGAACGGGTTACTCGGCAAGAAACAGCGAAAGCCTGGCGGGTATCCAGCCAGGCTTTCGGATAATCTCGCTACAGCAATTATTCTGTGCCTAGATCTTCGTAATTGATCCAAACTTCACCGGTGGTGGCATTGTACAGCCAGCCATGGGTGTCGGTGAAATCAGCCGAGACCGGATCGGCAGTGACAACCTTGACGGTGTTGCTGTTGGTGAAATTGTTCACCGGAAGTTTCGAGAGATATGGACCAAATGGGCCGCCTGAGGTGCCGTCCGCATTGGTGGCAATAGTCAGTTCGTTCAGCGCTGAACCGGGGACAGCCCCGTCGTGATGGGCACGATACAGCTGGATCTGTGAACGCAAGGTATGCAGGTTGAACAGCACGCTACTTTTCTTGGCATCCGTCGTTGAGTCCGTGAATTGCGGAATGACCGTAGCTGCCAATACAGCCAGGATGACCACGACAATCAGGACTTCAATAAGCGTGAAACCAGCTTTCTTCGATTGCGACATTGTTTTGACACTCCAAGTCGAATATTTGCTGATTCTTTTTGGGAGAATTCCCACGTCTGATCAATCAGCAAGGATCGTGTTTTCTTAGCGTTGGTGGATTACCCGAAAGCAGTGATGTAATTGCTTTCTGAAGGTAAATACGTTACGCGGGAGCCCGGTCAAGAAGATTTTCATCAAAACGCTTGCATGCCATCCATAAGTATGGGGAAACCCTTTCCCGACGATCTTTGAATGCTCGATGGAAATGCGCCTCAGGGCATTGATGCTGATAGGTGGAATGCCAATCCCCCCTTAGAAAACCGGCATAAAAGCCATTCGCAGAGTTTCTCCTCCAATCGTGAGATCCGTTGAAGTAGGGCCTAACAGGATCATTCCGTTCGATGCTTGCACTCTTCCCATCTGGTCGTGTCTTCGCATCTTTTGGGAAGTCCCTATTTGTTCGATCTCAAGCAATCATCCCAAATTGACGATACAGAAGGACATCTGAGCGCTGAATGGGTGGCTTGGGTTGTCAATCCGTGATGCGAAAGACGCCCTGAGTAGGTGCTTTAGATAAACGGGCGATAGCAGGAGATATTGCACGATTCAATGTTTGAGGGCACAGGACACGGCAAGGATTTGCCCAAACCAGGCCAGGCCCTTAGTCGTACGGCGTTTTGTCAACGAAGGAGAAGGAAAATGCGAGCTGTATTGGGATTGCCGATCCTAGCGGTCATGTTGGCTGCTTTTTCGGCGAACTCGGCTGAAGCCGCTTATGGCGGTCTGTTCAGCTTCCGGAATGCTGGCTGTTGTGAGCCAGCAACTTACGAGTGCTGCAAGCAGCAGTGCTACACCGTAAACAAGACCTGCAAAGAGACGGTTTACGAACAGCAGGAACAAACCTGCTACAAGACTGTTTATGAAACGGTCTATGAAGACAAGACTGTGGATTGCGTTACCTACGAAACGGAAACGCTCTACAAAGATTGCACGTACACCACGTGCAAGCCAGTTTGGGAAACCAAGTACCGTACGGTGAACTACACCACCTGCAAGCCGGTCTGGGAAACCCGAACCAAAGACATTTGCTACACCGTGTGCAAGCCAGTCTGGGAAACCAAGACCAAGGAAATCTGCTACACCGTGTGCAAGCCAGTCTACGAAACCCGAACCAAGGAAATCTGCTACACGGTTTGCAAGCCAGTCTGGGAAACCAAGACCAAGGACATTTGCTACACCGTGTGCAAGCCAGTTTGGGAAACGAAGACGAAAGAGATCTGCTACACCGTGTGCAAGCCAGTCTGGGAAACCAAGACCAAGGACATCTGCTACACCGTGTGCAAGCCGGTCTACGAAACGAAGTACCGCGACGTCTGCAAGACGATCTGCAAGCCAGTTCACTACACCAAGACGGTTAAGGTCTGTGGCGGTCACTGGGAAACCAAGACCGAAACGATCCCCGGTCCTGTCGTGAAGAAGTGCATTCAAGAACCAGGTTGCTGGACTTGGGACCCTTGCAAGTGCAAGTGCGTCTACTGCCCAGGCGAAACCAAGGTTGTTGAAGTTCAGTGCCCACCAAAGACCTGCTGCAAGAAGGTTTGGGTTCCTGAAGTCAGCGAAAAGACGATTGACTGTGTTCGTTACGAACAAGAAACCATCACCGAGCAAGTTCCTTACAAAGTGTGCCGCATGGAGAAGGAACAGCGCGTTAAGACCTGCACCTACAAGGTCTGCAAGATGGTTCCTGAGCAGCACACCAAGACTTGCACCTACAAGGTTTGCAAGATGGTTCCTGAACAACGTGTGAAGACCTGCACCTACAAGGTTTGCCACATGGTGAAGGAAAACAAGACCAAGACTTGCACCTACCAGGTTTGCAAGATGGTTCCTGAACAGCGTACCAAGACTTGCACCTACAAGGTTTGCAAGATGGTTCCTGAACAGCGTGTGAAGACTTGCACCTACAAGGTTTGCAAGATGGTCCAGGAATGCCACACCAAGGAAGTTCCTTACAAGGTGTGCAAGATGGTCCAGGAAACTCACACCAAGCAAGTTCCTTACTGCGTGAAGAAGCCTGTTCACACCACGAAGACCGTTAAGGTTGCCAAGTGTGTGCCAAAGAAGGTTGCTTACACGGTTACCCGCTGCGTTCCAAAGACCATCTGCAAGACGGTTCCGGTCACTGTTTGCTGCCCGGCCCCTTGCTGTGATCCTTGCTGCGGTGGCGAAGCTGCTGCCAGCGATTGCGGTTGCGGTGCGTAACGATGCGAAACCGGCTCCTTGGGCTCTCTGCCGGAGAGTTTAAGGCACTGGCCTGGTAGATTGAGGCGGCTTGAGACTTCGGTCTTGAGCCGCTTTTTTTGTTTCTTGATTCAGGAGCTTACCTGGTGACGACTCTATCCGACGACATGCACGTTCCGGTCATTCTTGTAGGAGCAATGACGAAAGACCGCGTGATCGGCCAGGGGGACAAGATGCCCTGGGATATCCCGGAAGAATATCAGACGTTCATCGATAACATTCGTGGGCAGACCGTTGTCATGGGGCGGAAGTCGTATGACGTTTTTGGTCCCGATTTAACCAGTGCCTATGCGATCGTGGTCTCGCGGGGGGACCCGGATGTCAGCGTGCCGGTTGCCCATGGCATCGACAAGGCACTCAAGCTGGCACACTCTTACGGGAAAAAGGTATTTGTTGCGGGAGGATCGCAGATTTACGAACTCGCGTTGCCGCATGCGAACCGGATGTACTTGAGTGAAATCAAGCAAGACTACGCAGGGGACAGATACTTCCCTGAGTTCGATCGCCAACAGTGGCAAATCGTTCGCGAAGATGAACATGCCCGATTTATCTATCGCGAGTGGAAACGCCTTGGTTAAGTAACCGTGTGAAAGGCACTATTCTTCTTGTCCAACTCAGGAATTCTTCCAAACGCGATTTTGTCTTCCAGGACATCGCGATAAGCGTGTGTATTGGCGAAGTAGATGGAGTTCGCCCCCCAGCGGTCGCTGATTTCGTCCAGCGCGTGGGATAGCCGCTGAGACTGAGAGATCTCGTCGAAAAGATAGCCTGAAACCTCGCTACGTTGTTCGAGCTTGCTCACGGTGACATCGACCTTTTTCAGCCCCCGTAAGTTTTGCGGACGTCGAAGCCATAGACGTTCAAACTGATGAAGGATCGACAATGTGTCTTGCACGCAGGGTAAATCTATTTTCTCGTTGAGCAGCGTTCCTTGATTGCCGGTCAGCGTAAGCTGTAGGCTACGAGTATAGTAGCCTGTCTGCCGAAGTCGGCGAGCAAGTTTGCATAGCAGTAGTACGAGGATACAGTGCGCCCCTGTCTCGTTCCGGAACCGAGGATCCAATACGCGACCGTGGCTCATGGAGTGACGACTCGTAGGAGGTTCGGGGACATCGATGCCATGCAGGCCGTCCCACCAACGAGCTCCCGAAACGGAGCCCCATATCTGCAGGGCGTGTCGGCGATCGAGTTTCCAAAGGCCCTCGATTGAATGGATGCCTGAACTATTGAGGCGAGCTACCATGCCGCGCCCCAGTCCAGGCAGGTCCTCAAGTGATAAATGAGTCAGTCGGCCAGGCAGGACGTCTGTCGTCAGAACGCTTAAACCGTCCGGCTTCTTCAGGTTACTTGCTGTCTTGGCAAGCAAGCGGGTCGGGGCAATGCCGATTGAACTAGTCAGCCAGGGACCAAAGTCTCGGCGAAGTTGTCGCTTAATCGCTCCGGCCAACTGTAGGGCATGCTCGATTTCACGATAGCGTCCACAAAGCTTGATGGTCCATTCGTCGATCGAATAGACGTGATGAACTTCGGCGCATTGATCGACGCTTTTGAGCAACTCGTGATGTATCTCGACATAGACGCTCGGCCGGGCCCTAACGAGTTGGATGTGAGGGCATAGGCGTTTGGCCTCGTAAACTTTGGTGCCTGTGCGAATGCCGCACTGCTTGGCCTGCCAACTGGCGGCAATGATACATGTTGCATCGGACTCGAGGGGTACGACCCCGACAGGCCGGTTGCGTAACTCAGGCCGCAAGAACTGTTCTGCCGAAGCAAAGAAGGAGTTCATGTCCTGCATCATCCAATTCACGTAAGTCATCGCGGCGGCCCTGGGAGAGATGCAATCTAGGGATGTGTATGAATGTACACTATTGATCGGCCGCGGCAAGGGGAATGTTCAATTAGAAATGCAACCGTTTGTCTGGACAAAGGTTGTGATCGGCGGCCGACAAACCACCAGCGGTAAAGCAATGGGGATTACTCGCACGAAAGTGCGATAAAGAAGTTCACACATAGAAGATCTCGGTAGCAGAATGAGTGTGCAGTGGTTGTCTTGAGGAGTGAGAGTCGTGTTAGGATCCCTTTCGGAGGGGGCAAGCCGGATTGATGCTTTTAAGCAAAACGCTCCGAACCTGCTGGACGCGCGAGTGTCTCTTGATCGACTTCCTGTAGAATGAAATCTCTTCGGCAAAAGAAGATGGAGGGCGAATTGGCAGAAAAAGACGCCAGCGAAATCGGCCCGGTTATTGAGTCCAACGACAGCGAGTTTTGTTGTTACTGGGGACAATCTTCCGAGGTTGATTTGACCAAGGAGCCTTACTGGTACCGCCTGATCAGCAAGATCGCGCACCCGTATTTCAATAGTATCTTCGAGGCGAATATTCCACCGGATCGACTCGTTGCAGGCGTTGAGGAAGCGATTTCTCCGTTTCGTGCGAGAAAGCTGCCGATGGCCTGGTGGGTTGGTCCTAAGACCCGTCCGGTCAATCTCGGTGAGGCACTAGCCCGGCATGGTTTTGAGCACGTGGCCTGTGAAGCGGCGATGGCCATTCGCCCTTTCGATGCCGACTATGAACGGATCAGCGAAGAGGTCGAAGTTCAGGCGGTTAGCACGGCGAATGATCTTCGCACGTGGGTCGAGATCATGACCGGTGTCTATGGACTGCCAGAGCATACGCAGGAGCCTTGGTTCAGGATTCTCAAGAAGGCAGGGCTGGGGAGCCAAAGCAAGTTGCAGCACTTTCTCGCCTCGGTCGACGGCGAAGTGGCTGGCGTGGGATCCATTTTCTATGGGAGCCAGGCGGCGGGTATCTACAACATAGCTGTCCTGCCGCCGTTTCGTGGGCAGGGAGTCGCCTCGACATTGACGATCTCGCTATTGTCGTTGATCGAGGAGCGAGGGTACGAACTGGCAACACTCTGCGCGTCACAAAAGGCCAAGTCGCTATATCGGCAGATCGGATTTCGCGTGTATGGGGAACTGAATTGTTATCAGTGGTCGCCAGATTAGCGCATACAAAAACACCGCGCGGCGTATGCGACGCGCGGTGTTTCGTGTTTGTCTCGCTGTAGGCGAAGTTGCGAGCGGCGTCTTAGACGCGGCGTTCTCGCAGGCGGGTAGCCTTACCAACGCGATCGCGCAGGTAGTACAGCTTGGCACGGCGGACGACGCTACGACGCGTGACTTCCACCTTGGCGATCTGCGGGCTGTGGAGTGGGAACTTCTTTTCAACACCTTCGCCAGCGACGATACGGCGAACGGTGAACATTTCACGGGTGCCGCTACCACTCTTGGCGATGACGGTACCGATGAATTTCTGGATACGTTCTTTCTGACCTTCGAGGATCTTGGTGTGGACCTCGACAGTGTCACCGATTTCGAAGAAATCGACTTCGGACTTCTTGTAGGCCGCTTCGACCTTGTTCATCAAATCTTGGCTCATTGCCAGTTTCCTTCTGCTACAGCGATTTAACGTTTATTTTGATTGGCGTCGTCCGAATGCTGATCCAGCAGATCGGCGCGTCGCATTTTGGTCTTTTCCAGCGACTGTTGCTTTCTCCAGGCAAGGATCTCTTGGTGGTTGCCACCTAAGAGAATCTCCGGAACATTCAGTCCGCGGTATTCACGAGGCCGCGTGTACTGCGGGAACTCGAGAAGACGATTTCCTTCGCTGAAGGAGTCGTCCACGGCACTTTGCTCGTCGCCAAGTACGCCAGGGATCAGGCGAATCACCGAATCGATGATTGCCATCGCTGCGACCTCTCCCCCATTGAGGACGAAGTCTCCTAGCGAAATCTCTTCCGGCTGCAGAAGGTCGATCACGCGTTGATCGAAGCCTTCGTAGCGGCCGCATATCATGGTCAGCCGTTGTTCCTGGGCAAGCTCTTCAACCAGTGGCTGATTCAGCGTTTTGCCTTGAGGGCTCAGCAGAATCAACCGGCCTGGCTTGTCGCCCAGCGGCTGGATTTGTTCGATTGCCTCGACAACCGGTTGCACGCGGATAACCATTCCTGGTCCTCCGCCAAAAGGTCGGTCGTCGACTCGATTGTGTTTGTCGTTAGCCCAGTCCCGCAAGTTGTGGACGTGGGCTTCGACTAACTGTTTGTCGATGGCCTTGTTGAGCAGGCTTTCACCAAGATAGCCGGTGAAGATCTCTGGAAACAACGTAAGAACATCGAACCGCATTGCAGGCCTACCTGCTTAGCCTTCAGCCGCAGGCTGCTCTTCGCCACCTTCAGCGGAAGCTTCGACAGCTTCGCCTTCAGCAGGAGCAGCTTCGTCTGCCGGAGCTTCGCCTTCAGCGGGTGCTGGGGCTTCCGGTTCAGGCTCTTTGATTTCAACTTTAGGAGGAACGTAGGCAGTCTTGGTCGACAAGCGAGCCAAGGCTTCTTCGCGAGCTGCCAGGTGGCTACCGTTGGTACCGTACTTGCGGATCAAAACAGCAACCTTGGGGGTAGGCTGAGCACCGACGCCGAGCCAGTAGTCGACGCGGTCGGTCTTCAGGTTAACCCGTGCGTCCTTTTCCTTGACGAACGGATCGTAGGTGCCGAGGTACTCGATTGCCTTGCCATCTCGAGGGGTGCGAGAATCCATGGCGCAAATACGATAGAACGGACGGTGTGCCCGACCCATCTTTTTCATGCGAATCTTAACTGCCACGTAACGTTACTCCTAAGTAAACTTACTTTTAAAACATGCTCAGCGACGAGGTTAACGACGCCGCCTTTTGAGCTTCTTCTTGAGTTTCTTTTGATTCTGGACATCCTTGTCGGTCATCCGTTTGCCGGTGCTCTGCTTGGCCTTCTTCATCTTGCCGGTCGGATCCATCAGCTCGCCAGTGCGAAGCTTCCGCATCATGTCCATCGCGCCGCCAACACCGCCACCAGCCACTCCCTTCATCAGCGAGGCCATGCTGTCGAACTGTTTGATCAGTTCGTTGACCTCTTGCGGGGAAACGCCAGAGCCTTTGGCGATTCGCTGACGACGGCTATTATCGATCAGCTTGGGATCGTTGCGTTCGGCCGGGGTCATCGAGTCGATCATCCCGCCCAGACGACGCATTTCATTTTCGTGGTCGCCACCTTGCAACATCTTGGTCAGCTCGCCCATGCCAGGCATCAGGCCGAGCATCTTCTGCATCAGGCCAGGTCGAGCAATCTGATTGAGCTGCTTGCGGAAGTCGTCTAGCGTAAACTGCCCCTTCTGGAGCCGTTCTTGTGTCTTCTGGACTTGTTCCTGGTCGAACTCACGCTGGGCCATCTCGAACATCGATTGGATGTCGCCCATTCCCAGGATCCGGCTCGCAAAGCGGTCCGGATGGAAGGGATCGAGGCCATCCATGTGCTCGCTGACACCGACGAACTTGATCGGTACGCCAGTGACATGTTTGACCGACAGCAATGCACCGCCTCGGGCATCGCCATCGAGCTTGGTCATGATGACGCCGTTAAGCTCCAGGGCGTCATTGAACGCCTTGGCACTGTTGACTGCGTCTTGTCCCGTCATGCCATCGACGACCAGGAAAGCTTGATCCGGATTGAGCTTCAGGTCGATCGTCTTGAGCTGCTGCATCAGCTCTTCATCGATGGCCAAACGACCGGCGGTGTCGAGAATGACAACATCGATACCGTTTGCTTCGGCGTACTTGACCGCATTCTGACAGACAGCGACGGGGTCGGTGGCTCCCTCTTCGCTGTAGACGGGGGTGTCAACACTTTTGCCAACGATATGAAGCTGTTCAACGGCAGCAGGACGCTGAAGGTCAGCAGCACAGAGCAGGGCTTTTTTGCCCTCTTTGCCGATCATGCGGGCCAACTTGCCGCACGTCGTTGTCTTACCGGCTCCCTGCAAACCGCACATCATCAGCACGGTGACACCTTGTTTCAGGTGCAGGGTGGGGTCGGAATCGCCCCCTAGCAGATCAATTAGGGCCTCGTTAACGATGCCTACAAGCTGCTGCTCAGGCTTGAGCGACTTGAGAACGTCCTGGCCGACAGCCTTTTCGGAGACGTCCTGCATGAAAGTCTTGACGACGTCATAACTTACGTCGGCTTCGAGCAGGGCGTTCTCGACCAGTTTCAGGCCATCCCGCATGTTCGATTCGGTCAGTCGGCCTTGTCCGCGCAGCGTCCTAAACGCTGATTGCAAGCCGTCTTGTAACGATTCCAACATCGGAAGATTTGCCTAGGGTCAAATATCACTTAACCGGGAGTTCGCTGCGAGGGCCAAGATCTTGCCCGCAAGAGACAAAACAACCCTACGGCCCACTCCCGAGAGATGGGTCGAAACGCGTATTCTAGCGAACCCCACGGCAGGTTGGCAATTGGTAAAGAGGAGTGGAGCGAGGGTTTTTCGCTGGGAGATGGCCCCAAGATAGGTGGTTGGTAGTACCGTGGCCCACTATGGATGATCGTATCTGCCTAGAATATCGTCGTCATCCCAGGGGTCATCGTCGTCCTCCCAATCATCGAAAACCTCTCCGCGGCGAAGCTCTCGCATCTTATCGATGGCGCTGCGTGTGCCACCCCTTGTCATCGCCTCCATTAGCGAAGCCATGCTCTCGAACTGTTTGATCAGATCGGTAACCTCTCGCGGAGAGACTCCAGAGCCATCGGCAATTCGCTGACGACGGCTGGGGTCGATCAGCTTGGGATCGTTGCGTTCGGCCGGGGTCATCGAGTCGATCATCCCGCCCAGACGGCGCATTTCCCATTTGTGCTCGTCGCTATGTAGCATCTTGGTCATCTCCCCCATTCCCGGAATGAGCCACAACATCTTCTCCAATAGGCCTGGTCGGGCCATCTGTTCAAGCTGTTTTCGGAAATCATCCAGCGTAAAGGGGTTGGCCATTTAACTATCTCACTTCTGAATCGCTCCTTCAATTGCCTCTGGCCGCTTCTTCACCGGCATAGGCTTGAGCCCTTTGATCTCCAGCGTCGAAACCTCTTTGGTTTCCAGGTCCAGCACGCGGATCAGGTGGTTGTTGGTGTCGGCGATGTACAGCTTACCGGCGGCGTGCGAGATACCGGCTGGTTCGTCGAACTGAGCGGGATTGTTGGCAGTGCCAGGCTCGCCGGTCCCTGCCAGGGACTTAACGTCGCCGGTCGCCGCATCGACGGCTTTGATCTTGTTGTTGTACGTATCGGTGGTGTAGATGACGCCGTCAACGTAGCACACACCTAAAGCATGCTGTAGTTTGGCTGTTTTGGAATCGCCATCGACGTCGCCGAAGCTGAATAGGCGGCCATAAGGCAGGTGGGCGGTGCCGATGACTGTTCGAACGCTTTCCGCCGGATCGAATGGTACGGCGCGGATGGAGCTTCCTTCGCTATCGGCCACAAACAATGATTTACCGTCCGAGGTCAGCCCCGATGGCTGGGCAAACGACGAGAATCCTGTTTGATAAGGAACCGGCGGAAGCAGCGGACCATCGACGATGTCTTCACGGCCGTTGCCTGCGTAGGGGCCGATTTCTTTCTCGTCGAGTGTCATTTTCCAGATCTGGTGGGGGCCTGCCATGGCGATGTAAAGGCTGTCGCCATGCGGCCAAAGGGCCCAGGGGCTGTTGATTGGAGTCGTCTTGGGCAAGCCAATGAAGCGATCGGGGAGGCTCGAGATGGTGGCGTTTTCGCCGACACCTGGCCAATTGTTGCGGGCCTGTTCCCCTACGCCAGCGATCGTCGAGACTTTCTTCTCTTTCAGGTCGACCTTGCGAATGAGGTGGTTTTCGGTATCAGCGACATACAAAGTGTCCTGCACAAGGGCCATGCCTTGCGGGCGAAAGAACTGAGCAACTTCGTAGCCGCCGTCGGTCGCCCCGATCTCTCCGTTACCGATGACGTCCTGCAATTGGCCGTCGAGCGAAGTGATCACGATTCGGTTGTGATTGCTGTCGGAAATGAACAATCGATTCGACTTTTCGTCGGCCAAGACTTTCCCAGGAAAACGCAGTTGGGTCGGTTCCTGGTTGTATGCCAGTAGGTCGAACTGGATCGGCGTTTCGTCGAGCGAGCCGTTGTTGCGGTAGTAGGGCATCGAACGGTTGAGCACCTCGCGGATATCGTCTGCTTTGAACTCACCGCGACGAAGATAAACGACGTTTCCTTCCGGATCGATCAGGTACATCGTGGGCCAGCTACTGACGCTGAAGCTGTTCCAGATTTTCATTTCGTCGTCGTTGACGACCGGGTGTTCGATCTCGTAGCGCAAGATCGCTTCACTGATGTTCTGGGCTTCTTTTTCCGTATCAAACTTGGCCGAGTGAACGCCAACGACGACTAGTTGATTCGGGAATTCGTGCTCTAACTTCTTTAGTTCTGGGAGGATGTGAAGGCAGTTGATGCAGCAGTATGTCCAGAAATCGAGCAGGACGTATTTCCCTTTTAGTTCTTTCAGTTCCAGCGGTGCCTTGGTGTTCATCCATTCCATGTCTCTAGGGAACGATGGGGCAGGGATGCGAGCGCGGAAAGGATGCTCGGCTTCCTTCTTCGCAGGAGCATCGTTCGCTGCTTCTTCCTTGGCCACCGCAGGCTCTTGTTCTTCTGCCATCGCGAACGGATGCGTCGAAGAGCTTCCGCAGCCGACCAATAGCAAGACAGCAGCAAACATCGCTAGCTTGCGCACAATTGGTAAGGGAGAAACATGCAGGCAAGTCATGGATAAGACCTTCTTGATGGGGGCAGGATTCCAACAAATTGGAACGATTTATGGAGAGCAAGGCTGTGTTTATTCGTACAATACCTGATAGTTTACTGGCTCAGGATGTTCCGGGTAGCTCTTTTCACTTTATGCTCAGCATGCATGCACTAGACACCCTTTTGGGGTGTGTGGCATCATCTTGAAAAAATTCCTGGGGCGGCCATGGAATTTTGCCGACAAACTATAACGATTATAGCGATTATTCCGGAGTCATCCGGAAGCGATATTGTCGAATTTGCACCGAGGAATGTGCTACCTTTGGCGGAATGGTCTATGCATGGCATAGTCGGGGTGACTAATGCCACATCCTACCCTTACAGACCAAGCTCGCCAAATATCGGAGGATCAAATCGTGTTTCGTAAAGTATGGCTCGCCGTCTGTCTCTTACCACTACTGGCTTCCTTCGGTATGGGCCAGGAATGGGCGAATAAGATGTTCCAGGTTCGTTCTCACGATTTTGGTGCCGTGGCGAAAGGTGCCAAAGTCTACTACGAGTTCGAGTTGCAAAACGTCTACGAGGAAACCGTCCACATCGCCAGCGTTCGATCGAGCTGTGGCTGTACCAGCCCATCGATTAAGAACGACACGTTGAAAACGTGGGAGAAAGGGGCGATTGTCGCCAAGTTGAACACCGACAGCTTCCTTGGCCACAAGAGCGCGACCGTCACGGTTACGATCGACAAGCCATTCTACGCTGAAGTGCAGCTGAATGTTTCGACAGACATTCGTGGAGATCTCGTCTTCCAGCCAGGTGCTGTGCAGTTCGGTAACGTCGAGCAAGGCGAAGGTGGTGTCGCGAAAGTTCACGTCACCCAGGCCGGTCGCAGCGATTGGAAAATCACCGACGTTCGTAGCAACGACGATTTCCTGGGTGTTGAACTTAGTGAGACCAATCGCGGCGGCGGCCGCGTTGGATACGACCTGGTCGTTCGTCTGAAAGACAATGCTCCGGTTGGTTTCATTTCGAGCCAGTTGGCACTGATTACCAACGACACCCGTAGCCCTTCGGTTTCGCTGCCTGTCGAAGGCAAGGTCGAATCCGCATTGAACGTCAGCCCAAGTGCTTTGTCGCTGGGTGAGTTGAAGCCAGGTCAGAAGACTGAAGCCAAGTTGATCGTGCGAGCCAAAAAACCATTTCGCATTACCGGGGTGAACTGCGATTGCGACAACTTCCAGTTTGCCGCATTGCCAGAAGAGCCCAAGAAGCTCCACTTCCTGCCACTGACGTTCACGGCCGGTAGCGAAGGTGGTACCCTGGTCAAAAAGATCACCATCCAGACAGACCTGGGTGAAGGTGTCAGTGGCGAATCGGTTGCCACCGTGGTGGTTACCGACGGAAACAACGAGACCTAAGCGGGTTGGTGTTTCAAGAAACAACGAAGGCCTCGATTCGTGAAGAAGCGAGGCCTTTGCTATTGCTAGTTGTCGGTGGCTACCGTGGGTTTCTTCTCGGGTAGTGGTGGAAGTGATTCTTCCAGAACGCCTTTCACACGCGGCCACATCACGATCGCTTCAAACAGCATCCACGCCTGAAGGACTAGCACGCCAGCGCCCAGCACAAGGAGCAGCCACTGCTGTTTGGCCAGGTAGCCTGTCTCGCTGAAGATGTTGTAGTACATCGCTAAGGCAGGCAAGATGAGCATCGCGATCATGGGAATTGCAACAAACCAAATCGGTTTGCTACGACGCCACAGGTAAAAAGCTGTCACCATCATCGCCAGACCAGCCAGCAGTTGGTTCATCGCGCCGAATAGTGGCCACAGCAGCGTGCCACCTTTACCAGGTATTTTATCCGCAAATACTGCGATTGCTAAAGCGGAAAGTACCGCGACACCGGTCGCAGCATACTTTCCGGAAAGGGGTTTGGTCACCGGCATCGAAGCGAATAGTTCCTGCAGCACATAACGTTGAAGACGTGTTGCGGTGTCGAGTGTCGTAGCCGCAAAATTCGCGACGAGCACCGCAATGATGCTGATGCCGATTTCCAGTGGAATGCCGATCGAAGTGAGGAAGTTGGCCCCCCCTTCGACGAATGCGGCGACCAGGTTCTTCAATCCGAAATCGCTCCAGTTCTTCGAGACGGCATAGCGTGTTTCCCAGGCCGCTTGACCGGTCAGGGGAACCCCTTCGGCATCGGTCATCGCGGTGTATACATAGGATCCGTCCGCCCCTTTGCTTCCCTCGAAGATGCCCATGCCTACCCCGGCACAACAAGCCAGAATGACGATGACGGCCAATCCGCCTTCCAGCAGCATCGCGCCGTAGCCGATGTACTGGGCGTCGGTTTCTTTCTCGACCTGCTTACTCGAGGTACCGCTACTGACCAGGCAGTGAAAACCGCTGCACGCACCGCAGGCAATCGTGATGAACAGGAACGGAAAGATTGGGGGGGCACCCACTGGCATCTGCGTTGACACCGCAGGGGTCGATTGGGCGAGGTCGGCGGCACCCGTTGCACTTGCCACAAGAAGCCCAACGAACAGCAGCACCAACGCAACAATCAGTTGGTGGCTGTTCACATAGTCGCGAGGTTGAAGTAGCAGCCAAACCGGCAACACCGAAGCGACGAAGCAGTAAATAAGCAGAATGACAGTCCAGACCATCAGGGCGCTTAGATATGGACTTGCCGAGAGATCTGGACCCAGCACATTGGCCAGAATTGCCGTAAGATCGATCGGCAGGTAATAGACGCCAACGATGATCGAAGCATAGACAATAAACAGGGCAACCAGGGATGGAATCAGTAAGTGAGCATCTTTGCGGCGGGCATAAATTCCCAACGCGATTGCGATCGGCATGCTGATCCAAACGGGCAGGACCGTCTGGGGGTACTCGGCGAAAATTACCGCCACCACCAGGCCAAAGATCGCCAGAACCACCATCAATGCCGCGGCCAGCACGATTAGAAACAGGTACTTGGCTCGCTTGTTGATCATGCGACCGGCGATTTCACCCACCGTTTGCCCGCGATTACGCAGCGAGATGATCAACGCGCCCAGGTCGTGAACTGCTCCCACGAAGATCGAGCCAAAGACGACCCACAATAGAGCCGGTAACCATCCCCAAAACACCGCGATGGCCGGGCCAACGATGGGGCCGGTACCGGCGATGCTGGTAAAGTGATGCCCGAAGACAACCTGCCGATCGGTGGGGCAGAAGTCGATGTCGTCCTGCAGCTGTTTACTGGGCGTTTCGTTCTTGTCATCGAGTTCAAAGAGTCGGTGCGATAGCCAACGCCCATAGGTGTTATAGGCAACAATAAAGCCAACGAATGACAAAACGGCAACAATTAGCGTCGACATAAGCGTAAAATGATTGTCACGATGTGAGGCATCGTGCATCCAAGGGAGGAGCGAACTTCAGGGTGGGTGGTACGCGGGGATAGTGAGCCTCCCCGCCTACCTCTATAATGATGGATTCTTCAAGCGGCGTGAATAGCTCACAATTCAACTGAGATAAATTTTTTTCGCGGCTTAGCGCTATCACAAGGATTAGATCGACCGTGTCGGAAAAGATTGAAAACGTCATTATCGTCGGAAGCGGACCTGCGGGATGGACTGCCGCAATCTATGCGGCTCGGGCAAATTTGAAGCCACTTCTCTTCGAAGGTGCCGCACTTCAAGAGCATTACGACCTCGGTCGTGGCCCACTGGGACAGCTGGCCATGACAACGGAAGTCGAGAACTTCCCTGGATTTCCGTCCGGTGACCTGAGTGGCTACTTGGATAACGCCATCGACGAAAGTCTGCGCCAATATATGGCTCCGCACCAGAAGCATGGTGTCAGCGGTCCGGAATTGATGGAACTGATGCGTCAACAGGCCAAGAACTTCGGCACACGCGTCGTAACAGACGATATCGTCGAAGTCGATTTCAGCCAAAAACCGTTCAAGCTGAAGCCCCGAGAAGGGGAAGAGTGGCTCAAAGCTCGTTCCGTAATCATCGCGACCGGTGCCCGGGCGAATTACCTCGGTTTGGAATCGGAAGGCAAATTCAAGAACCGTGGCGTGAGTGCCTGTGCGGTTTGTGACGGTGCCTTGCCACGTTTCCGCAATAACCCATGTATCGTCGTAGGGGGCGGTGACTCGGCCATTGAGGAAGCAGACTACTTGAGCAAGTACAGCTCGGTGGTTTATCTGGTGCATCGCCGCGACAAGTTCCGCGCTTCGCAGGCCATGGTCGATCGTGCGATGGAAAACAAGAAGATCGAAGTCGTCTGGAATCACGTTGTTACGGAAGTCTTGGGCGACGACCAGAACGGTGTAACCGGAGCTATGCTGGAAAGCACCGTCGACGACTCTACCAAGCAGCTCGATGCCAGCGGTTTCTTCCTGGCAATCGGTCATACGCCCAATACCGACTTCCTGAAAGGGAAGCTGGATATGAACAACGCTGGCTACCTCAAGTGGACAGTTCCATTCCGTACTAATACGAGTGTCGACGGAGTGTTTGCCGCTGGTGACGTGGCCGACGACTATTATCGCCAAGCCATCACTGCGGCAGGAACTGGCTGTATGTCGGCTTTGGACGCCGAACGCTGGTTGGCCTCGCAGGGCTTGCATTAGTCGAAAAATGCAACCATCATTAGATGCACTGAGAACCTTGCTTGTTCTGTGTGTCAAAGAAAAAACTCAGCAAGGGGAGCGAAGATCGTTCCCCTTGTTTTGTTAGCTCCCACCCCATCATCCCTTATCTACGCCGAATCTAGGCGAAGGATTCGCTAATGTCTGAGACCGTAAGCAAAGTCGAAACAGACCGAGAGATTCTCCAAGAAGCACAAGCTAAGGGGGCCGGTGCCACGTTAGGTGCTTGGGTCAAGCTTTCTGGACCAGGTTGGTTGCAAAGCGCTATCACGCTGGGGGGGGGATCGCTGTCGGGTGCACTCTTCATGGGGATCTTGGGTGGCTACAGCCTGTTGTGGCTGCAGTTGGTTGCCATCATCTGTGGCGTCGTCATGCTTTCGGCGATTAGTTACGTTACGCTGTCGACCGGAAAGCGTCCGTTTCGTCAGATCAATGCTCATATCAATCCGGTACTTGGCTGGGGTTGGATTGTGGCGACCGTTGCGGCCAACATGATCTTCCTGATGCCGCAGTTCGGGCTTTGCTATGCGGCACTCAATAAGAATCTCGCACCAGGTCTGGTGGGTGATACGACTCAAGACAAGGCGATTGTGTCCTTGGTGCTTCTGTTGGCCGCTGGCGCACTGGTGTACATGAATTCACGGCCGGGTCTCGCGACGAAGATTTTCGACATCTTGTTGAAGGGCATGATCGGCGTCATCGTGATTTGCTTCTTTGGCGTGGTCGTGAAATTGGGTATGTCCGGCGAAGCGTTCTCGTGGTCAGAAGTCTTCAATGGATTTATTCCTGATTTCTCGGCAGCTACCCAGCCTACCGGACAGGTAGCGGAAATCGCGGCCGAAGTACAAGAACCCTACCGCGATTTCTGGACCGACCTGATCGTCAAAGATCAGCGGGCCGCCATGATTGGTGCCGCGGCGACTGCGGTGGGTATCAATATGACCTTCCTGTTGCCGTATTCGATGCTGGCCCGTGGCTGGGACAAAACGTTCCGTGGCCTGGCACGATTCGATCTTTCGACCGGGATGGCAATTCCCTACATCCTGGTGACAAGCTGTGTCGTAATCGCCTCGGCTGCCGCGTTTCACGCCAAGGTGGATGCCGACTTTCTATCGACTTCGCCTGAGACTATGGCCAAGAGCCCGATCTACGGTGGTGCCGAGAAAACACTCGCTTTGCGAGTTGTTAAATATGAAAAGGACAGCTTGAATGTCCCGCAAGAGTACGTCGAAGAAGCCACGGGCAAGGATGGTAAGCTTGATGACGGAAAGCTCACCGGCATTTTGCTCAATGCTAAGTATGAACCACTCAAGCAAGCGGTCGCCAACCTTTCCGACAACGAAAAACGCCTTTCCGCTTCGTTGGTTAAACGGAGCGAGTTTCTTCTTTCCGAATCTTTGGCACCCTTGCTCGGTGATAATATGGCCCGCTGGGTGTTTGGCATTGGGATCTTCGGCATGGGTTTCTCGACGATCATTATTCTGATGATGATCAACGGTTATGCGTTTACCGAGATGCTCAACACCAAACCCAACGGAGCTGCCCACGTGATCGGCTGCCTGGTCGCCGGGCTTTCCGGCGCATCGTGGTTCATCATTTGGGACGGTCCGGCCAAGACATGGCTGGCCATTCTGGTTTCCAGCTTTGCAGTAATGTTTTTGCCGATCGCTTATGTGACGTTCTTCATGATGATGAACAGCAAGAAGATTCTCGGCGACGATAAGCCAAAGGGATTGAGCTGGGTTATTTGGAACGTGCTGATGGTCATCTCCGTGATCGGGGCCATCGCTGCGGCTGTCGTCTCGATTACCGACAAGGTTACCAGCTCGACGACTCCTTTCGCTCAAAAGGCGGTCGTATTGACGGTCGTCATCGGGTATCTGATCCTGTTCGTCGGCGGATTTTTCCTCCGCTCTGGCAAGGATGAAGAGGATCCCGCCGAGCAAGCTGCTTAGTTACAGCCGTGGTTGCCTCAGGGCTTGATTGCTAGGTATTGGCTGTCTGAGCAACCGGCTCCATGCTGGCCTTAGGCAGTACGAAAACGCTGCCCTGCAGTCTTTCAGCGCCGCCAAACTCGTTGGCGGCCTGAACGACGCCTGGCCAGGCGTTGGCGTTATGATCGTGGCCACAAATGATGGGGACTCCCAGGGACCGGGCCCACGCAATATCTTTTCGAGTTTCTTCGTAAGTGTGCATGGCATCAAGAAACACCATGGAAGGTGCCGGGCCGGAGTACGTTCGGTAGAACTCATCCTTATCCATGCGAACCTGCTCGACGAGTCCCAGGTGTTTGGGGAAATAAAGGATCTCAGAGGCTAGTGCAAAGTGCTGCTCTGGTGAGATGCCCCAACCATTCCAGCTGTAATTGTCGACCGTCACAATCTTTTGCGGAGGGGTGATCCAAGTTGCCAGTCGCTGGGTTGTACGACCTAAGAGCGTGCCAATTTCGACGATCGGCCCTTCGTATTGAGCCGCTTCTTCTACAAGCTTTTCGAGGAGATCGAGTTCCGTTTCACTTAATGAATACTGCGAAACATCGACCGGAACAGTATTGATATAGGTCAATCGCTTGAGTCGATTGACGACGCGTTTTGAAAATCGTTGAACGTTGTTTCCAAGTCCCGGCATTAGTGTCCCTGCTCGGCTTAGGATTGTGCGAAGTGTCTGAACTACGAAGCTACTGCAAGTATGAGTTTGGGTAGGATCTGTTTCAACGAATTCATTTTCCCCCCTTTGCCAATGATTAGGCGTATTTGCTCCAAGGCTAGGGCTCGCGATAATGTCGCATGTGGTTGATAATAGGGCTGTTAGATCCTCAAGGTCGACAGATCTTGGTCGTCAGGACGATCAATTTACAGCAGCCCGGACAGAGGATTCTCTGCGGCATATTCATAAAAAAATAATACGTTAGACCTAGAACACGTGAGGCAGGACGCGATGGACAAGCGATCGGTTTTACAAGCACGCAAGGCGGAATCGGTTGGACAACAGGTTTGCCTTGAAGGCTGGGTTCGTACGCGGCGTGACTCGAAGGGGGGCTTTAGCTTCATCGAACTGAACGATGGTAGTTGCCTGTCTAATATCCAGGTCGTCGCCGACAACCAGTTGCCCAATTACGAGAGCGAAATCAAGCATCTCACGCCTGGTTGCTCGATTCGCGTAGTTGGCGAAATCAAGGAATCTCAGGGCAAGGGACAAGCGACCGAAGTCCAGGCCAGCGAGGTTTTCCTTTACGGTACGGCCGATGCCGAAACCTATCCTCTACAGAAGAAGCGGCACACGTTCGAGAAGCTTCGCGAATGGGCTCACCTGCGAACTCGCTCGAACACGTTTGGTAGTGTCTTCCGCGTGCGAAACCGGGTGTCGTTTTCCATTCATCAGTTTTTCCAGGAACGTGGCTTCCTCTACGTGAACACGCCGATCATTACCGCTTCCGACTGCGAAGGGGCTGGCGAAATGTTTCGCGTAACGACGCTCGACGTCGATCAGCCTCCGAAGGTCAACGGCAAGGTCGACTTCAGCAAAGACTTCTTCGCGCGGCCTGCGTTCCTGACTGTGAGTGGCCAATTGGAAGGTGAGATCTTCGCGACTTCGCTCGGCAAGGTTTACACGTTTGGGCCGACATTCCGCGCCGAGAACTCGAACACCAGCCGCCACCTGGCCGAGTTCTGGATGGTCGAACCGGAGATCGCCTTCGCCGACTTGGAAGAGAACATGGAGGTCGCCGAGGCGTTCCTGAAGCGGATCTTCACCGACGTGATGAATGACTGCGCTGAAGATATGGAATTCTTCAACGAGCGGATCGCGCCGGGCATTTTGGACACCCTGCAGTCGATCGTCGACAGCGAGTTTCTCCGCTGCAGCTATACCGACGCCATCGATATTCTGCAGAAATCAGGTCAGGCCTTTGAGTATCCAGTGACCTGGGGAATGGACCTGCAGTCCGAGCACGAGCGATTCCTGACCGAACAGCACTTCAAGCGACCGGTAATTCTGCATGACTACCCCCGCACGATTAAACCGTTTTACATGCGTTGTAACGACGATGGCAAAACAGTTCGTGCCATGGACGTGCTTGTGCCGCAGGTCGGCGAGATCATTGGCGGAAGCCAGCGTGAAGAACGGCTCGATGTGCTTGAAAGCCGTATGAAAGAGCAGGGGCTTAACGCCGAAGAATACTGGTGGTATTTGGACTTACGTCGATATGGCACCGTTCCGCACTCCGGTTTTGGACTTGGCTTGGAACGCGTTCTACAGTTTATTACAGGCATGGGGAATATTCGCGATGTGATTCCCTTCCCTCGCACCCCAGGTTGGGCCGAGTTTTAAGCGGTCCGCTGGCAAACGTTATCTTCCATCAAGGATTCGAGATATGATCCGCCGCCTGATGCTTATCGTGCTCTGCGCACTGGGAACGCTTTCGTGGACGACGTTCAGCTATGCCGTCGACTTGGAAGAGGTGAAGAAGGAGGTCGCCGACGGCAAGGCCGTTTTGCTGGATGTTCGCGAAGAAGTGGAATGGAAGAAGGCTCATCTCAGCAAAGCCGAGTTTGTCCCTCTTTCGTCAATCGCCACCGACAAGCATGCGAGAAGGGCGATCGAAAAGTACACCAAGGACCCTGACCTTAAAATCTACACCTACTGCCGATCGGGTCGTCGCTCGGTTCTAGCCGCCGATATGTTCAAGCGAGTCGATGCCAAGGTCATCGCAATCACAGAGTCTTATCAAGACTTGATTGATGCAGGCTTCAAGGAAACCAAAGATACCGATCCGAAATTGGATCCGCCGCTTAGTATGAATTAAGTGCGAAACTGAAAGTAAAACAGCAGGCCGGCGATCGTCTTGCCGTCAGCGATCCGGCCATCTTGAATCATGGCCTTAGCTTCGTCGAGGGTCACTACGTGATTCTCGATCTCTTCTCCTTCCTCTCGGGCCGGTGCATGCATCGTAAGTCCCGTTGCCAAGTACATGAACATCCGTTCGTCCATGACGCCGGGTGACGGGTAATAGCCCGTTAGCAGTTCGATCTTCTCGGCGCGGTAGCCGGTTTCTTCCTCGAGCTCACGGCTGGCAGTAACTTCCGGCGGTTCGTTCGGTTCAAGCGTACCTGCCGGTAGTTCCAACAGCGTCTGGTCGACAGAAATGCGATAGCTCTTGATCAGGCAAACGTGGTTGTCATCGACAAGGGGAAGAATAACGGCGGCACCCGGATGACGCATGACATCCCGTGGACGTTTGCCTTGCCAGACACGCTCGATATTGAAACGAACGCCTTCAAAAACAGTTTCTGGCGATTTCATGATAATTCCCCTCGGTCGGCTACATTGTTGCTGATCGGTTGAATTTCATTGTGATACGGTTTCGCACGATCCGAAAGAGGAGTCGTTCAGCCATCCCCGTCCTCGTTGGCAAGTTCAACTGGTTCGGCCAGGAGAAACGGTGACTCTCCTTTCCCTAGATAGTACAGCCCGTGAAACATCGCGTTGAACAGCACTACGCCTGCCAACGCACCGATCAATGCCATGCCGGTGACATGCTCGTGAATCAGTGTCCAGATGAACTGCCCTATGCAAAGTAGCGACACAACGATCAGGGTTGGGGTTCGGCTGATTAAGTTTACGACGATGGCACCAAAAGGGGCTCCCAACGCCACGATCGGAGCGGCCGCTAACCAATTCGCAAAGACCTGCTGGTCGATGGCGTAGATATCGGGTCGAATCTGTGACAAGGCGATGTTCGAGCCGATACCAACCAGCGAGGTAAACGCCATCAGAATCACAGATGTCGGAATGGCCGTTTTGAGATCGGCTCGATAAAGAAGAACGAGCGTGGCATAGATCATCATGTCGATGCCGACGCCTGTGATGGATGACGCAACACCGCCCATCAGCCCGATGGCGATTCCAATCGAAAAGTCGTACGGTGATGCGTGGTCGGCCGTTCCATGATTGGATGTCAATTCGCGGATCTTCACCAGATGTAGGATGCCGAAGCTAGCCCAGATCACCCCAAAGATTAGCTTGACCCACAGGTCTGGCACATAAGGAGCGACCAGGGTGGCACCTAAAGGTGTTCCGATTAATGCGCCCCAGAGGGCAGGGGAGAGGAGTCGCCAATCGACCGGACGATGGGTCGACAAGATGTAGATCGTCGCCGAGGTCATCCCGATCGATTGAATCGCCAGGCCGAAGTTTCGGCCAAGCGAGCCAGGAAGATCAAACAGAAGCACTAGCACGGGAAACGCAACGGTTCCGCCTCCCATGGGGGTCGATCCGGCAACATACGACCCCACGGACATCGTCAACGCGATTGGCCAATGTGAGAGAACCGTTGGCCAATAACCCCCTAAGATGACGACCGTCAGCCAAATACTGTAGAAGACGGTCAGCCAGACAATAAACGGCCAGATTCGTGGCCAGGTAAAGTCGGTCGGAAACCCCAGCAAAGTTGAATCCAGATCAATAGAGGGGGGATGTGAATACGGAATATTTGAGTTGTCGGAACAATACTTGTCAAGACATGTATTTGTGGCTTTTACTCGGGTAGCGATTCGCAATGGCGAATTCCAGGGCTGGCTGGTAGACTCGATCTAGAAGGAATCCCCATGGAGTTTTGGCATCTTGCCAATTCGCTCTCGATTCCTGGTTAGCTGAATCACGCTTGGCGGATGGGGTTCAGCCATTTAACAAACACGCAGCGTGAAACAGCGAACGTGGTATCACATCATCTCGACCCGGATCATCCGCCCCCCCAACGTAAACAGCCGCTTTCTGGCCCTATTCGCAAGATGGCCACCGGGGCTGCTTTGTTTGTCGCAATCTGCGTTGTGGCCGTTTTCGGTTATGTGGCTCACGGTTGGCGTTTGGATGATGCCATTTACATGGTGATCATCACCATCTTTGGCGTAGGGTATGGCGAAGTCCAGCCAGTCGAATCGATGGCTCTGCGTGCCTTGACCATCATGGTGATTATCGCCGGCTATGGGGCCGTTATTTACACCGTCGGTGGATTCATGCAGATGGTGGTAGATGGAGAACTTCAGAAGGCCTTGGGAGCGCGACGTATGTGCATGGAAATCGATCGATTGGACAATCACACCATCATCTGTGGTGTCGGCCGGATGGGATCGATCCTGGCCCGTGAATTGGCCGCCAAAGGCAAGTCGTTTGTTGTTATCGACACTGACGAACGACGCTTGAATTCAGCCCAGGAGCTAGGCTACCTTTTCATCAACGGAGATGCCACCGACGAGCATGTCCTCGAGCAGGCCGGTATCAAGCGTGCTGCGGTACTCGCTTCCGTGTTGTCGGAAGACGCCACTAACGTGTTCGTATCCGTGACGGCGCGAGGCATGAACCCCGACATCATGATCATTGCCCGAGGCGAGAATCCCAAGACGGAGAAGAAGCTGATTGGGTGTGGTGCCAATAAAGTTGTCTTGCCGACTGCCATCGGTGCAAAGAAGCTTGCCCAGATGATCATTCGCCCCTCGGCCGAAAACATGCTGGAACAGGTAACCACCCAGGGCGATATGAACGATGAACTAGGTCGCATCGGGCTTCGGTTCGACGAGCTAATCGTAGCCGATGGCTCGTCTTTGGTGGACAAGACGATTAGCAGTATCGAACTGCGTAGCAATCACGGATTTCTCATCGTGGGACTGCGCCGGAAGGATGGTTCTACCATGCTGAATCCACCAGCCGAAACCGTGCTCGGCACCGGAGATGTTGTGATCGTATTGGGACACTCGAACGATATCCCGCAGCTTGCCGAACGCTTCTGCGCAACACGAGGCAAAGTGACCTACCGCGGTGTCACGGTCGATTCATAGGTAGGCACGCAATGCACTTCGATGTTCGCCCAGCGAAACCGGAAGAGTATCCGGTGTTGTGGCGTTTGTTTCACGACACCGTACACCGTGTCAATCGACGAGACTATACGACGCCGCAGTTAACCGCTTGGGCACCTGAAGAAGTCGATCTGTCGCGATGGGGTGTCCGGATGCAAGGTATCGATCCGTTTGTCGCGATTGCGGAAGAACAAATCGTGGGCTTCTCCGACGTTCAGCCCAATGGCCTGATCGACATGTTTTACGTGCACCATGCCTGGCAACGAAAAGGGATTGGTAGCCGACTCTTCGCCGAAATCGACGAAAGAGCCAGGCAAATGAAGTTGGATAAGCTTCATTCTCATGTCAGCATCACGGCGCGTCCGTTCTTTGAAACGCAAGGGTTTCAAGTGGTGGTCCCACAAGAGGTCATCGTCAACGGTGTAATGATTGGGAATTTCGTTATGAGCAAGTCCCTGTCGGCTTAGTGGGATGTTTTCAGGTATCCGCTGAGCGTCTCGATGTTCTTGGCGAAGGTCTGGCTGGAGATGTACTGATCACCAGGGCGAAAGCGTTGGTCACCTACCAGCTTCTCATCGGAGAAGGTGGTAATCCAACGCCCCTGATCATCCAGACTTGCGAGAATTGGCTTGACTTGATCGGCGGATACCTTGCGATTGGTAATAACAGCTTTCGGCGAATTGGCCAGCTTGCGGTATTCGTTTTTCAGACGCTCGAGCTTCTGATCTGTTTTCCAGCCGTAATGATCGGGCAGGTCTTTGTCATCGTAGGTGAGAAAATAATCCTTGCCGTTTCGGTTCATGTATAGGGGACGATTGGTTTGCATTTCGTAGTAGCGTGCCAATTGGCCATCGGGAAGTATCGACGCTTCCAGATAGTTTACCGCTTTGGGAATCGGTTCCAAGTATTTCTTATCGCGAGTAACGTTGAAGATGGCCAGCAGTGTTTCGATCGCGTCTTGCGATTCCCGACCGGCAACGGCGGCAGGCTCGAACCTGCGAGCCCAGATCGGATTCATGTCGTAGCTGTACTGCTGAGCCCATCCGGGTTGCGGGCTCGGCAATTGGGCTAAGATCAGGAAGTCTCCCAGTTTCTTCAGCGATGCCAGGTAACGATCGTCACCATAGGTTTCATGAGACTCGATTAAGACCGCCGCGACACTTCCTGCCAGGCCGTCATTCAGGGTGTACATGTCCCAGTAGTTTTTAACGCGTCCTTCAGTCTTCCAGTCGTACTTCGGGAAGCTGGCCTGTTGGATGGGCAGTGCTTGATCGACTGGCCCCGTCCATACCTGGGGAAATGCACCGTTGGCGTACTGAGCTGCCAGTAATGCATCCAGGGCGGTCGACGCTGCTGAGTGAATCGT
Source organism: Blastopirellula marina (assembly GCF_002967715.1). Taxonomy (NCBI): domain Bacteria; kingdom Pseudomonadati; phylum Planctomycetota; class Planctomycetia; order Pirellulales; family Pirellulaceae; genus Blastopirellula; species Blastopirellula marina. Next base: position 25,978 of record NZ_PUIA01000051.1, on the reverse strand, counting down.
TTCGTTTTTGAACTCGTATGTTTTATCGAGTTGCACCAGAAAGCGAATTGCAGATTGAGTTTGATCGTCGTCGAGTGATGAATTATTCCTTCCGCGACCTTTTCCATTGCGATATTGAGCTGTACGTTCCCCTTTGGGATTGAAGTCGATGCAATTCGTCCATCCGCCAGATTCCAGTTGACCGTAGATAAGAGCTTCAGCGGTCTCTGTGGCGACCTTCAAGTAGTAGTCATCGGTTGTTGCGCGGTATGCTTCAAGATATGCCATGCCTACTGTTGGCGTACCGGGAGGCTGGACCCAGATCTGATCGGCCGACGCGGTGCCTTCGCCGAAACGCTGGGTGAGGTCGGGGCTGTAGAAATAGACGTAACCCCCATGAACCGCGACCTCGTCATGGAAATAGGTTGCAGCCTTCTTCATCGCTGCTAAGACTTCCGCGGCCGGGGGATCGTTGTCGGCGGCGGAAAGGGGGGAATACGAAAGGCAAATCGATAACAAAGCCGCCAGGCCGAGGTGGATGCAGCGCATGGTCTAATCTCGAGTGAGCGAAGGAGTGAGAAGTTCAGACCCACGATACTTTCCCGATGATCGATAAGCAAGGATGAATCAAGCGAAGCACATTAGCCCGGCGGAGGTCCGAACAAAGGAAGCCAACAGCCGACTAACAGCAGGATCCAGCCGGCAATCTGGACCATGATCGCAGGCGTCGGTCCGGTGGTGGAATGAGTTCTTCCCCGGTCCGATTCACGAAACGCTCGGTCGCAGTACTCGGGCCAGAATATGACCGAGAGTGGCAATAGTAGAAAAATCGCATGCGATAAGACCGCCTCGATGTTCAGGGTTGTGATAAGATGGACAACGAGCGATGTGCCTGCTAACGTGCACGCGGCAATCCGCCCTCGATCCCAGGCGATCACCTTAATTCCTTTCCATGAACAACAAAAGAATGACCTCAAGTGATGAACTGAAGGTCATTCGTCAGGGCAATATGAATATTGGGTTGATTACATGCCCATCGATTTAACGGCTTGCTTTAGTTCGTCCATTTCGACCTGTCGCTGAGGTGTCGCGAATGACCAGGTATGCCCGAACGGATCGACAACCATGCCATAGCGGTCTCCCCAGAACATATCGGTGGCAGGCATCTTAACCGTGGCCCCGGCAGCCTCGGCCTGGGCAATCGCCGCGTCACAGTCTGGGACGTATCGATGGATGGTGACCGGAGTTCCACCCAATGACTTGGGGGATTGCGACTTTCCTTCGCAGTATTCCGGAAAGTCATCGGCCATGAAGAAACTAGCATCGCAAATGGTCATTTCGACGTGCATGAACTTCTCGCCCGATTCGGTAGACAAGCGAAACTTTTCTTGGGCATCGAATGCCTTCTTATAGAACTCGATTGCTTCGGAGCATGGATCGCAGACTAGGTGAGGAATCAGGCCAATGCGGCCAGCGGGCATGCTTGATTGAGTCATGGTCTTTCCTTGGGTTTCAAAATGCGTTGTGTTTGGAATGGGATTGAATCTGCCTAGGCGTCGTCGTAAGCGGTTTGCAACGCAACGATATCCAGCTTTTGCATTTGCAGCATGGCAGCCATCACCATTTGGGCTTTCTCTTGATTGGCATCGCCGATCAAGCGGGGCAGCAGCGTTGGCACGACTTGCCAAGAGACGCCGAACTGATCCTTCAGCCAACCGCAATGCGACTTCTCGCCCCCTGCCGATAGTTTTTCCCAGTAGTGATCTACCTCCTCGGCTGTCTCGCAGTTGACGACGAACGAAACAGCTTCGCTGAAGGTGAAATGTGGCCCACCATTGAGGGCCACAAACGCTTGGCCTTGAAGCTCAAAATCGATCGACATGATCGAACCCTCAGGGCCAGGACCCACTTCGCCGTATCGGGTCTTGGTCAGAATCCGAGAGTCTTCGAAGATCGAAAGGTAGTAATTGACAGCTTCCTCTGCCTGGTTGTTGAACCAGAGGAATGGGGTGACGCGTTGCATGAAATCGAATCTCCCAGGTTGGTAGTGATGCCTGTTTGGAGAGTAGTCGATCTCGAATTGTGCAATTCGACACGTCGTCAAAAATTCTAGGAAACTACCGCGGCTTTGACGCAGTTGATCGGGGGAAGGGAGTCAAAAATACAACTCCACTCGTCTCCCCCATCGTGCCCCATCCAGAGTTGTCCGGTGGTAGTACCGAAATAGATCGCCGGGCTGGCCAGCGTATCGGTGGTCATCGCATCACGCAGTACTGTGAAATAGCCATCATGCTTGGGAAGGCCTTTCGAGAGCTTCTTCCACTTCTTCCCGCCGGTTGTGCTGCGCCAGACGGCAGGCTTCCCTTCGGGGCACGTCCGCGTCATCGCTTCCAAGGGAACGACGTAGATCGTGTCGGGATCGTGCGGATGAACCACGATGGGAAAGCCGAAGTCAGACGGCAAACCGTCTGCGATCGATTGCCAGGTATGACCATAATCATCGCTGCGCAACACCCCAATGCCAGGGCGTTCGGGCCAGCCGCCATGATTCTGCATGTACAGTCGGCCAGGTACATCGGGATGACGAGCGATCTTGTGCACGCATTGGCCGAACTCGGGATAGGGATTAGGAGCGAAGCCAGCTCCGACGCCATTGTTTGCCGCATTGAATGTTTGTCCACCGTCCTCGCTAAGGTAATGCCCTCCGGTCGAGATCCCCAGGTGAATTCGATTACCATCTCGAACAATCGTATGCAGGCATAAACCGCCTGCCCCAGGGTGCCAGTCTTTTGAGTGCTTATGGTTACTGATACTGGCAATCATTTCCCATGAGTTACCTCCATCTTCGCTACGGAATAGCGACGCAGGTTCGACGCCGGCCCAAAGGTCTTGGCTGTCGGTGCCTGTTTCGAGTGACCAGATGTTTGCCAGTGCTCGGCCGTCACCATCCGGAAAAGTGGGGGCAGACTTCGTCTCTTTAAACTTCTTACCCAAATCGGTTGAGGTGAGCACCTTCATACCGAACCAGGCATTACAACTCGAAGCAAAAATGCGAGGTGATTTTCGGTTATCGATCAAAGCGGAATAGACCGCCACGCCGGATCCAAATGGTCCTCGCAACGAGAAGCGTCCGCGCGACTTGCTGCTCTCGGCGACGAATAAACCCTTCTTGGTGCCAATGCACAAAACAACACGATCTGCCATCTTCAGCCTCCGGATACAGCGGTCATGATGAAAAGAAGATCCCCTGGGCCCAGCTTCGTATCGAGCCCGTCCCTTCGGTGAATGAGCGACTCGTTGACAAACAGGTTGATATGTTTCCGAACGGCACCCGTCTCGTCGCAAACATTGCGATAGAGTTTCGGCTGCTGGTTCTTCAGGGCAGTAAGGGCCTGCTGAACTGACCCAGCGGATACCGCCACTTCAGCCTTCCCCTCACACTCGTGGCGGAGTGCGTACGGGATTTGAACGGAAACGGACATAGAACGAAAAGCCCATGGGAAAACGCTTGAGGAAAAGAGGGCTGGAAAATTACGGACCATCCCCTGGAAGCTAGTCGAAGAGCGATGAACGGAATCGACCGAGACCTGGAAAAAGTTTAGGGGACCCATCAGGCAGAATAAAGGAATTGCTTCTGAAGCCCGTTGAAGATTGCGCCAGTGAGGCTATTTATCAAGAAAGTTGTGTTTTATTCTATGTATCCAAAGTCGCTTATCGTAAGATAGCTGGAAATAATCCCTACTTCTTAGCCGTTCGTCTAAGGGCACACCTACTATGTCACGTTCTTGGTGTCGTTCAGGTTTTACTCTCGTGGAGCTTCTGGTCGTGATCGCCATCATCGGCATCTTGATCGCATTGTTGCTTCCGGCTGTCCAAATGGCACGCGAGTCGGCCCGGCGGACCGAATGTGTGAATCACCTCAAGCAACTTGGGTTAGCATTCCACAATCATCACGACATTCTTCAGAATTTTCCCCATGGCGGCATCAATGCTCCCGATGGCGATCCATGTTGCTCAGGAGAGCATACCGATCGGACGCAGTGGAGTTGGCCGTACCAGATTTTGCCATATATCGAGCAAAACAACCTGTACGACAACACGGACTATAACCAGGTCTATAAAACGCCGGTCGAACTGTACTACTGTCCGAGTCGCCGAAGTGCCCAGGGATATGGCAGTTCAAGCCACGCACGGATCGACTATGCCGCCAACGCAGGAACCAATGGGAATGGTGACAATGGAGTAACGCGTCGCCGAGATCGAGCGAAAACCGCATTCCAAGATATCCTCGATGGGACGTCAAATACGATGCTTGTCGGCGAAAAGCAGACCGACAAAACATACGACGCCGGATGCTGTGACGATAACGAGAACCCTTACAACCCCGGTTGGGAAGTCGATATCTATCGCCTGGGGACTTCCCCTCCCGACCACGACCGAAATCACCCAGAGACCGTCCTGGGAACCGATTCTAATTCCAATCTATTCGGGGCGGCCCACCCAAGCGGTATCAACGTAGTGCTCGTGGACGGGTCGGTACGATTTATCAGCTACACGGTCGATGGCGAAATGTTCCGTCGATTGTGCGTGATTGACGACGGTTTAGTGGTCAGCCACGACGCCCTGTAATTTCCCTGGAAAGCAGTGAACCTCGGCCCAGAATATGTGACTAGATTTATATCGAAAACAGCGATTACCCCGCATTGTCAACTCTGGACCATGTGGGTATATTCGTAAGTCCTCGGGATGTAGCGCAGTCTGGCTAGCGCATCTGCTTTGGGAGCAGAGGGTCGTAGGTTCGAATCCTATCATCCCGACTACATTAAAGGCTTTGGGATCTTCGGGTTCCAAGGCCTTTTTTGTTTTCTTGCTTGGGCACCGGGATACTCTAAAATCAGGCACTAGATTTCCAGGTTCTCAACTAACATCGGAGGCTTCGTTTGGATTTTCCCCCGCAGGTTCAAGCGTTAATGGATGCGGTTTCCGCCCTTCCGGGTGTGGCTGGATGCTTTTGTAGTCCCAAGCCGTTGGCAGGGATCGAACTGAGCGATCTCTCGCTGCCAGGGGAATTCGGCGACCTGCCGCAGGTCGCGCTGATTCGAACTAACGGCGGCCAGGAACGCGAGGTTCTGATCCAGACAGAGGTCATTTTTGATCGTTCTGCGGAGGCCTGGCTAAGCCTCGAGTTTTTGGCCTGGTGGGTTCGAGACTGGGCACGCAGCGGCAGGCCTATTCAAATGCGTCCGATGTCCTTACCACCTCGTGTGCACGATATCCAATTGGGGCGTATGCTCAAGTTTTTCATCGAGTATTTTCTGATCGAAGAATCGGACCGCTATGAATCCACTTTGGCAGTGGTCGCAGAAATGGCAGAGTCGATCGCCTCCAATTATGAGTTCTACCGAGACTGCTTCGACAACCCCGCCGAATTCACTGGCGATATCGAGAACATCTAGCCGCGCATAAAAAATGGGAGCCAACGGTTCCCATTCGTGTTTCTCGTAAGATCCCTGTCGGGCTCTAGGCGACCCGGCGGTCTTCCTCAGCATCTGCTAGCAGGTACTCGTTCAGGCGATCGAACTCGTCCGCATTCTTGAAGTGGATGACGATCTTGCCTCCCTTGGTCGACTGCTTGATATCGACCTTGGTGCCCAGGGCCATCCGCAGGTCTTCTTCCAGCGAAACGACCTGCTGCGATTTGGTTCGCGAGCCCTTCTTGGCAGGCGTGGTCGAAGTAGCAGGTTCTTCTCCGTTGAGGTAATCCTGTACGGCCTGTTCCGTCGCCCGGACGCTCCACCCTTCGGCAGCGATTCGATTGGCGAACTCGCTTTGGACTTGTTCTTCGCCTAGCGGCAACAAGGCCCGGGCATGCCCCTGCGAGATCTCGCCGCTGTGCAGTGCCGACTTCACGGCATCAGGTAGATCCAACAAGCGAACCAGGTTGGCAATCGTGCTGCGGTCGACCTTAATCCGGTCGGCTAGTTCGCTCTGCGTGGCATCGTGTTGTTCCAGGTAACGCTGGAAGCTGATGGCCTTCTCCAGTGGGTTGAGGTCCTGTCGCTGCAGGTTCTCCACAATCGCCAACTCGGCAACCAGCCGGTCGTCAGCTTCACGAACCAGAGTTGGAATCGATTCCCAGCCAGCGATCCCAGCCGCTCGCAGGCGACGTTCGCCACTGATCAGTTGAAAGCGATCACCGACTTGACGAACCACAATCGGCTGCAGGATGTCATGCTGCTTCAGGCTCTCGGCCAGAGAAGCGATCTCGGCGTCGTCGAAATTATGCCGCGGTTGAAAAGGGTTGCGGTCGATCAGGTCGAGCGCGATCCGCGACGCGTCTGACTTCTGCGAGGCTTCTTCCGTGAAGTCTGATTCGGCCAGGCGAGGGCGGAAGGGGACCGTCTCGGTGGGTTCTTCTCGCAATTCTACTTCCGCTGCTTCATCGGTAGGATCTCCCAGCAGCGCAGCCAGGCCACGCCCCAATCGTTTTTGTCTAGTCACGGTCTAAAACCTCCATGCACAATTCAATATGAGCACGTGCCCCGCGACTGCGAGGTGCGTGGGTAATAACTGATTGCCCGAAGCTGGGTGCTTCGGAAACCCAGTGATCCCGGGGGACCACCGTATCGAAAACGATGTCACCAAAGAACTCGCGAACTTCCTGTTCGACCTCGTGGGTCAGTTCCAGCGTCGGATCGTACATCGTCAGTACGATTCCACCAAACTCGAGCTTGCCAGGCGGACGCCGCATGACATCCCGGATGACCTTGATCATCTGGGTCAGACCTTCCATGGCGAAGTACTCTGCCTGGATCGGCATGATGACTTCCGTCGATGCGGCCAAGGCCGTCTGGGTGATTGCGCCGACTGACGGGGGACAGTCGATCAGAACGTAGTCGAACTGATTCATGCCGGACTCAAGGTGATTGGTCAGCACTGCCGAGGTCGACTTCTCGCCCCCGGCTAGGCGTTCGACGTCCTCGAAACTGCGGCTACCGGGTACCAGGAAGAGGTTCTCGATTTTAGTTGCCAAGATCGAGTCACCTAGCGGCTGATCCGAGACAAGCGGATGACGGTCGGTCGGCTTCTGGCCGACGCCGGTGGTCGCGTTGCACTGGGGATCGAGATCGACCAGCAACGTGCGCATCTCGGCCAGGGCCAACCCGGCGGCCAAATTAATGGCCGTGGTGGTCTTGCCGACGCCGCCCTTCTGGTTGGCGATGCACAGGATGCGAGCCATGATGCCTCAATGCAGTTACGAGTCGAAAATCCGTTTTCGAGGTGAGGATTTTAGACACGAACGCAAAAAAGAGGAAACGGCACTTTGGCTAGATGCGGCCCCGTTTCACGTGAAACATTCGTCCGCAGTTTACGTGTTTCACGTGAAACTCCCAAATTACACATTCGTGATACAAAGAACTTTCGTACCAGTCAGGGTAACCGATCCTGTTTCACGTGAAACGCACCGCTAAGAGAATGGATGAATGACCATCCCGCAGGGCGGCAATGGCCCAATAGCAATCGCCTCCAGGAAGCCAACATCCCGGTTCACGAGATCTTGGTATTGGGTCATCGTGATGGGGCGGAGCAGGGCGGCAAGTGGGATAGACTTGGCAGTGTCCTTGTCGAGAGCTTCCACCAGGTGGTCGACCGTGCGGACGAACGTTTCCTTGGCACTGGCGGTCTCTAGCAGTTCGGTCAGGATCAGCCATTCCCACAGGTTGTTGTCTAGCTCGCGCCAGACGTCGTCCCGTTCGGGGGTGGCTTCCTCCATTCGCAGTTGCCCGTCGGCTGTCAACTTGACGCTGAGCCAGGACTCATCCGCTGCACAGTAGATGCCCAGGTGCCCTAGCTCGCCGCTGGTTTGAAGTTCTTCCCAGAGATCCGCTGCAGTCCCAGGTCCCTTCCCGAAGTTCTGGCAGTCGAAGTGAATGCCGAGCCTTTCGATCATCTCCTCACTGGAAAGAGCGGGGGCCTGGTGAGCCAATGGAAATCGTGGCAAGACCTCGAAGCCTGGTTCGCTCATTTCGAAGAAGGCGGTCAGGGCGACATTGGCTGGATGCTGAGGTGTCAAGTCGCCTCGCTGAGCCAGCTCATATCGGTAGAGAGTGGAGGCCGCGTAGGCATCCTGATTGGCTTGCAGCAACCGGCGATGCGACATCTTCTCGCGGATGGAACCGATGAGGTTGTGGTCGGTGACTGGCCATAAACGATGGATGACGCCAGCTTGGTCCTTGGCGATCAGGGGCGTCGCCGTGGCGATGTGGCTGTCTAACTCGTGCTGTACGGAGATTCTAGGATCGGCATACAGAGCTACCTGGGGAGTCACGTCGGCAGCGATCGCATGGAGCTGCTGGAGGCTCGACGAGCCGTTCTCGGTCAGCATAACCTGAACCGCTTCGTATTGCTCCTGGTCGATATCCTCGAGCATGACCCCTGCCAGGAACCCGCGTCGAGTTACCTGCTGACCTTGCCAGTTGAACTCCTGGTGATAAACATAGATCGCCGGATCAGGCTCCCGCTGCAGAACCCCTTGTCGCTGCCAGTCGGTCAGGAAACGCTTCGCCCGGCTATTCCGGTTGTTGACCTCATCATCCCCAGGCTCGTCCCGGTTGGTCAGCACCCGAACTACATTGGCCGGGTGACGCTTGTAAAGTTCGTCGATCTGCTCCGGGGTCAACACATCGGCAGGCGTGGCAATGACGTCGGCAAGGGCACCAATATGTCCCAGGTCGTAACGCAGTCCGTGAATGGCTCGAATATCTGGCATGGTATGATTTGTTTGGTTGGGGAACGTTTCACGTGAAACAGACTACTTCGCTTAATCCGAAAAGTCCAAGCCCTACGGCAATCATGTTGTGGCGAATGCATACGATAGAGCGATCTCAACCGACGTATAGAGAGTTCGATATCGTGAATCAGCAAGACAACAATCCCTTTAAGTCACCCGCAACTCCAACAGCCAGCTTTGAGCGAGAAACGCCATCCGGGACGGTATTTCCCTATGCGGTTGGTCTGGTGTTATTGGGTAATTTCGGTCTGTGTATTCTGGCACCTGGGCTTGGAATTGTCTTTGGGGGACTGATCTCAGTGCCTGGATTGTTCAATGGATATGCAAGCCTGAATCGAAAAACGCGATATGAATCTGTTGATAGGGATGAGCAGTGGTACTGTATCTTCCTGGGCTTTGCTCAGTTGATGCCGATTGGGCTTTTGGCTGGCATTGCCATGATGTTCGTCGGTACCCTAGTAGTCACGTGGATAGATCTTGCCTCCACCGATGATACCGCAATTGATGAGGCGATCGGTGGATTCTTTAGTGGGTCACTTGCTGCATTGGTGGTCTACTTTAGTTGCTTGGTCGGCATGATACGGTGGAAGGCCCGCAATTGAGGTTCCACAAAAAAAGGACTCGCTGAATGAGCGAGTCCTTTTCCTTGATTTATCGATTCAGCCAGAACTGACCCCGCTACTATTAATAGCGGTAGTGATCTGGCTTGAACGGACCGTCAACCGAAACACCGATGTAGTCGGCCTGGGCCTTGGTCATCTTGGTCATCTTCACACCCAGCTTGTCCAAGTGTAGGCGAGCGACTTCTTCGTCCAGGGACTTCGGCAGAACGTGAACGCCTAGCGGATAGGCTTCAGCATTTTGCCACAGTTCGAGCTGGGCCAGAACCTGGTTGGTGAACGAGGCGGACATCACGAACGATGGGTGACCGGTTGCACAGCCCAGGTTCACCAGGCGGCCTTCGGCCAGAACCAGAATGGCATGACCGTCGGCAAACGTGTAACGATCGACTGGGCCACCTTCTTGCGAAGCCGGCTTAATCGTTTCGCGTTCGACGTCCTTTTGGCCGTTCAACCAGGCCATGTCGATTTCGAGGTCGAAGTGACCGATGTTGCACACGATGGCGTCGTTCTTCATACGCTTCATGTGCTGGCCGGTGATGATGTCACGGTTACCGGTGGTGGTGACGAAGATGTCGGCACGATCGCAGCAATCTTCCATCGTGCAAACTTCGTAACCTTCCATCGCAGCTTGCAGGGCAATGATCGGGTCGATCTCGGTGATGATCACGCGAGCACCGAAGCCACGCATCGACTGGGCACAGCCCTTACCGACGTCGCCGTAGCCAGCCACGACCACGATCTTACCAGCGACCATCACGTCGGTGGCACGCTTGATACCGTCGGCCAGCGATTCGCGGCAACCGTACAGGTTGTCGAACTTGCTCTTAGTGACCGAGTCGTTGACGTTGATGGCAGGCGTCTTCAGATCGCCCTTCTGGTGCATCTGGTACAAGCGGTGAACGCCTGTGGTCGTTTCTTCGGAAAGACCCTTGATACCGTCCAGCAGTTCCGGGAACTTGTTATGCACCATGGCGGTCAAGTCACCACCATCGTCCAGAATCAGGTTCAGCGGTTCGCCACTGGGGAAGAAGATGGTCTGCTCGATGCACCAATCGAATTCTTCTTCGGTCATACCCTTCCAGGCATAAACAGGAATGCCGGCTTCGGCCATGGCGGCGGCAGCGTGATCCTGAGTGGAGAAGATGTTACAGCTGCTCCAGGTAACTTCGGCACCCAGTTCGACCAGCGTTTCGATCAGCACGGCCGTTTGGATGGTCATGTGAAGGCAGCCAGCGATACGTGCTCCAGCGAGAGGTTTCTCGTCGCGGTACTTTTCCCGAAGGGCCATCAAGCCGGGCATTTCGACTTCGGCCAGTTTGATTTCTTGACGTCCACGCTTCGCGAGGGAGATGTCCTTGACCTTGTACGGAAGCTTTTCGACCTGGGACACTATGAACTCCACCTTGTATTGGAAGGACCGGGGGATGAGCCATCGCGAAACGCCACTTCAGTGCGTCGCTGGAAGGCCCATAAAATACGCAAAACTTTGCGCCGCAACTAATCTGCTATGATAAAGTGCTGGCACTCTTTAGCAACCCGGGATGAGGGGCCCAGCGTAACCGGAAAACTCGGGTTACAGCTGCGAAAGTCGTGCGATTTAACGAGATACGTCGCACCTCCCATGGTTGGGAATGGCCTTATTCTTTAGGAAGCCTGGCAAACGCTTCGCGGGCAGCCGTGACGAAAGCCTCGACCTTGTCGAGATCCTTGATGCCTGGCTGGCCACTATTCTCGGCTCCTCCTGCGACGTCCACGCCGGAAGGCTGCACGGCTCGGATCGCATCGGCCACGTTTTCTGGCGTTAACCCCCCAGCTAGCACTAAGTGATTCAGGTGCGGCATAGTGCGCCAGGTGGCAGCCAAATCCCAATTAGAAAGGTGGCCTGTCCCACCAAAGGAGCCAGGGACTGCGGCATCCATCAGAAGTGCTTGGGGGTGGAATCCATCTGGGAGCGTTGCCCACCGCACCAGAGATCCACGACTGGCAGCCAGAATAGGAACGCCGGTCGTTTCATAAACGGACTTGGCGAACTCGGCCGATTCGTCCCCGTGCAATTGAATCCAATTGAAACCGACCTGCTCGTTAGTCTGTTTGATCTCGGTTGGGGTTGCGTTAACAAACAGGCCCACAATCTGGACCTCCCCTCGAACCGTGTTCGCGATTTTCACGGCCGTATTTTTTTCCACACAGCGTTTGCTCTGGGGAAAGAAGTTCAGCCCGATCGCGTCGGCCCCGCTATGCGAGACAGCGACAGCGTTCTCGAAATCGTTCAGACCACAGATCTTGATGCGGAAAATATCAGGGACAGGCATGATCGACGAAGTCCGTATATTCGTTAACCCACTCGCTAAACGGAATATTCTTCCTCGCGAAACCGATGCAAGGTAGATAGCGGTGATGTCAGGAGGACACACGGTTCTCCTTGCCTATAGTCTACAGCATCTTTTGCTCAAGGTGACCCGTTGGTGTCCATGTCAAAGCCACGTTACACTCCCCCTCGATCTCGCCGCGGAGGTCTATGGGTATGGTATCGCGCTCTGGTCGTGGTCTTGGCGGTCATTCTGGTTGGCTTGCCGTGGTGCCGATCGGATCATTCCGGATTCGTGACCCAAGGTCAGGCAACGATCATGTCCGACTCCCGAGAGCCTGAGGCGCACGCGCATTTGCAACCGTTGTTCGAAGAAATTCTTCAGGCAACGATAACCGACCAACAGCTCACCCAATATTTGGCACAAGACCAACAGCTACGCGAAGATTTGCAAGTCGCGGATGATCAAGATGCCCTGGAAATCCTCCGCCGCCGTTTAGAGGTTTCCCCCAATCGCGTTGGCGGCCAGGTTACTCTCCTCCTCAAGTATTACGGAGACGACCGGGTGGCAAGTTCGCGACTTCTGTCTCGAATCCTGCAAGATTTCGATCGCCAGTTCAATGATTGGAAGCGAGAGAAGATCAGCGGAATCGAAGCCACTTACGTCGATCAGCTAAGTAGCACCGAAAAAGAGATCGCTGCGATGGATTCGGAGCTTCGCGGACTGGTCGCGGCGGTATCTGGTGAAGTGCCGCCAGCTCGCGTTGAGATGCCCCTGCCGCGTGACCCAGCCTGGGTGCAAGCACGGCAGCAACTCGATCAGGCTGAGTCGCGTCTGAAAGAATTGTTGGAAACCCGAACGCCTCGGCATCCGGTTGTCTTGGATCATCAGAAGAAGGTCGAACTACTTCAGTCACAGTTGGCATCGCTTAATGAATATCAGTCGCAGCCACTACCGCCTGAGCCGATGACAGATAGCGAAAAAAAGGCCGAACGCAACCAGCAGCGCATTGCTACCCTGCAAGCAGAGCGACAGCAGAGACAAGCCCAACTCGATGCGTTGAAGTTGCGTCAAAAGGATGCCGCCAAGGCGATGGGATTTCTGAATGGGATCACGATGGAGCACACGGGTGAGATCGAAGTTGCTTCGATTGGTGGCATCTGGCGATCGACCGCTCTCTTGGTGCTTGGAGGATGGGTGATTTTCGCAGGTCTGATTGCTTTCCAAATGGCTTCCAGTTCGGCGAGTCAGGCGATGATTTCTTCGACGCAGAAACTAGCTGCTGCGACTCCCATTCCGGTGGCGGGAACGGTGACCCTTACTGCTGGCGGGCAGCCAGGCTCGAAAAGTCGCTGGCAGTTTGGACGAGCATCGTTCGTGCTGACGCGGCTTGCTGAATTGACAATTGTGACCGTGATCGGCCTGATGGTGCTAGCAACGCAAACACAACCTGAGTTTACTCTTCTGCTACGCGACGATCCACTAGCAGCCATTCGCGAATTGCTTCGCAGCCTGATCCCATCGTTGTCATAGGATTCGCTTGAGATTCCCTCCGTTTGGAGAATGACGGCTGAAAATGCCGATGAAAAGAAAGCCCTGTATTCTCGAGCGATTTTGTTCGACCAGCCGCAAGGACGCGGAGATCATACCCTTCCCGGGACACGGATGACCATGTACGAAGAAATTTTTGGATTGTCGCAACGCCCATTTCCCAGCGTCCCGTCCTTGGTCGGTTACGTGGAGACGGATTCGCACCTCGAAGCTATCGAGACCCTGCTGCGATGCGTTCGTCGCGACGAAGGGGTCGGCACCCTGATCTCGGCACCAGGGCTCGGCAAGTCGACGATCGCGCTACGTTTGCACGAAGAACTGGAAGACGACTTCGAAGTCGTTCGTCTCAATAGTGGTCACTGTGGTTCGCGACGCGCACTACTTCAGGCCATCGCCTACGAACTTGATCTCCCTTGTCGTGGCCTGGAAGAAGGGGAGCTGCGAATTCAATTTGCAGAGTATGTCGAGCGTCTGGAAAGCCGCCGGATGATGGGTATTGTCATCCTGGTCGACGAAGCGGATCTGCTCCCGATTCGCCTTTTGGAGGAACTTCGACTACTGACGAATTTCGCGGGCAAAGACCGCTCACGCGTGTCGGTCGTTCTGTTGGGCAATATGACGCTGGAAGAACGACTGTCCAGTCCCTATCTGATGTCGTTCAATCAACGCGTTGGTGCCCGGGCCTATTTGCAACCGCTGTCTACCTCCGACGTAGCTAAATACGTTCGTCAGCAACTTCAGGTGGTTGGAGCAAAGCAAACGATCTTCGACGACTCGGCAATCGAAGCAATCGCTCAGCGTAGCCAAGGTGTTCCGCGTCTGGTGAATCAGATCTGCGATCATGCCTTGCTGTTGGCGGCGCTAGGGGATGAGACGAAATTGGATGCGGACGGAATTGAAGAAGCCTGGGCCGATCTTCAGCGGTTGCCGGTTCCCAAGCGCCAAATCCGAACCGATAACGCGCATTCGACCGATTCGCTTATCGAGTTTGGCTCGCTGGAAGACACGAAGTCGGAATCCGCGATCGAATATCCTTCGGTGGTCCGATTTGAAGATCGCTCTCCTGCCCAAGAAGACGAAGAGTTCTCGCCAGTCGCTGCTGAAGAGCCTGAGGTTGAACTGACGTTTCAGAATGCGACGAATCCGTTTGACGAGAAGTTTGAGAAGGAAGAGATTGTTCTGGACCGCTTTGCTTCACTAGGGGATCAAGAGATCCGCGGGATTCGCCGTGTCGTGAGCCCGCGTAACTCCGAGATCGCCGCGTTCTTGGTTGGGTCTGAGGAAAATCTCGCCGAAGTGGAAGTGATTCAGCCCAGCTACTCGCAGGCTGAAGGGATGGTCGTCTCGCGAGATTTCTCTACCCATTCTACTGGGTTTTCTGACTGGGACGATCGTGACATTATTGTCATTGATTCCAAAGAGACGGCAGTGGAAGAGCCACAGCACCCCAAGATGCCATCGCCGCGTCGCCGAACGTATCGTCAACTGTTCTCTCAACTGCGTCGACAACACGCATAAGCGAAAGCCATGGCTCGTTTTCTAAAAGCACTGCAAGGTTTGCAAACGGATTCGCCTGAGACCAGCCCTCCGCAAGAGGCCGCCTCAGGCTCGTTGGAGGCATCACCTGAAGTGCGTGGCGAGCCAAAGTCTGAGCGATCGGCTTCCAGTGCTGCAGCGGTCGATCGACCCATGACGCAGACTATCGTCATGCCGGAACCTGAAGAGAAGCCCGAGCCATCGATTGTTTCGCTTGCGCAAAATGAACTGATTCAGAAGCTCACCCAGCAGCTGGCCGGGATGCTGAAGCAGCGGGATAAGGTGGCACGAGAGGTAACTCAGGTCAAAGAGGAACTGGCCTCGCACGATCGGCGTCACGAAGACGAGATCCTTCGTTTGCGTGATACCCTCGAAACACATCAGCAGTCTTCGAAGAAGATCGAAGCTGAGATGAAAGAGATCCAGAACGAACTGCGGAACGAGCTCCAAAAGCAACAGGAAGAGTTTGCACAGAAGCTGAGCGAAGTCGAACAGCGAGTTCAGGCCCAATCGGCCAGCCAAACGCTGGTGATGGAGTCGAATCCTGAAGCTGAAATTCAACAAGTGCGCGAACAACTGGCTTCGCACGATAAGCGATACGAGGAGGAGATCGTTCGTCTGCGAGATTCTCTTGAGTCGCACCAACAGTCATCGCAAACCATCCAGGCTGAACTGCTCAAACAATTGAAGCGGCAGGAAGAGTCATTCTCGAAGAAGTTGAGCGATGTTGAACAGCGAGTCCAACGCCAGGCTACGGCTCCTGTTCCTGTGATGGCTGGCGAACCTACATCAGCTCCTCCGAAGTCAAGTACACCGTTGACCAAAGCTACGGAGCACTCGACCGTCTTCAAACCTCAAGACCGTCCAGTGGCACCGGAAAAGCCGATTCCAGTTATCAATCCCCTACGGCAAGCGATTGATTCACTCGATGACCCGCAATTGTCACTGGAACTGATCGAACTCTGTGATTCGATCTTTGGGCCTGTGGAACCTTCGTCGATCTCCCAGCCGCAGGTCATTTTTCTGGGAACATGTGTGCCTGGTCGCGATACGGCAAGCCTGGCCATTCGACTGGCGGCTTGGTTGAGCCAGAACTCGTGCGATGTGTTTATGATCGATGGAGCACTGAAGAATAAAACTCTATCTGAGCAACTGGGGCTGAGGTTGAGTCCAGGACTGTTCGAGACGGTTCGACGCGAGACCTATCGGCAAGACGGAACCTACCGCGACAGTGACACCGGTATTTCCGTGATTCCAGCGGGCAAGTCTTCCTTCATGCTCAGTGGTAGCGAACAGGATCTGGAATCGCTGCGTGATCAAGTTCGTGAAATCTTAAAGACTTGCTCGATCGTGCTGATCGCAGGAGAAGGTCCAGACTCGGCGGCGTCGTGGTTGCTCGCGCAAGTAGCGAACAAGACTTACCTTCAAGCCGATCTGGGAAGCATATCCCGCGAAGATATTCAGGCAACGCTCGATTGCTACCATCAAGCAGGGATAGAACCAGCTGGATTGATTGCCACCTCTGTCCGCAATTAAGTGCTATACTTGGCTGCTAAGTCGTTAGTCCTTGCGATCTACACAGACGAACATACCCTCAGCCAGACTAGTTGCCATGGCCAAGTATCTTGTTACCGGCGGTGCCGGTTTTATCGGTTCTCACATTGTTGACGGTTTGCTGGCCCGTGGGGACGAGGTCGTCATCTACGACAACCTCAGCACCGGCAGCCGAAAGAACCTGCCTGATCATGCCAATGCAACGTTCATCGAAGGCTCTATCACCGACCCCGAGGACCTGGCCCAAGCACTCGACGGTGTGGAGTACGTCTTCCATCAAGCTGCCCTCGCATCGGTGCCGCTGAGTGTGGAACGTCCGCTGGACACAAACCTGCACTGCGTAACCGGCACGCTGAACGTTCTGAACGAAGCCCGCAAGGCTGGCGTGAAACGTGTTGTCTATGCCGCATCCAGCAGTGCCTATGGCGATCAGCCTTACCTGGCCAAGCGTGAATCGGATCTTCCGGCTCCCCTTTCCCCTTACGCAGTCGCAAAGCTCGCAGGCGAATACTATTGCCAGGCGTTCTATCACACGTATGGCCTGGAAACGGTTGGTCTGCGTTACTTCAACGTCTTTGGCCCGCGGCAAGATCCTGACAGCCCGTACTCGGCCGTGATTCCGATCTTCCTGACGCTGCTGTTGAGTGGCAAGCAGCCGATCGTTTACGGAGATGGTCAGCAGTCACGCGACTTTACTTACGTGCAGAATATCGTGAGCGCCAACCTTAAAGCGATGGCTTCCGACAACGTCGCAGGCCGCATCATCAATGTGGCCAATGGCAAGAGCACGTCGCTGCTGACGCTACTCAGGTTGCTGAATGAGTATCTGGGAACGGATGTGCAAGCTAAGCACGAACCCCCACGAGTCGGCGACGTCCGTGACAGCATGGCCGACAACACGCTGGCCACGAAGCTGCTCAACTACGAGATCGAAGTCGACTTTGAAGAGGGACTACAGCGTTCGATTGAATACTACCGCGAGTTGGCTCTGCAGCGTGCGTAAGTTCGGCAGGGCTAGAGCGATTCATTCACGCAGTGCGAACGTTCTTCCAGTACCGGTTGATCTTCTTCCTGTGATATGATTGGCTTGGCGAAGCGTTGATTCAACAAGGCAATGATCGCCAGCAGAACGGCGACGCTTACGAAGGTGATTGGATAGGCGGGTAGGTCCGCCTTACGGCTGCTGGCGATCATGACACCAATGAGCGGTTGCCCAAACAAACCGCCAGAGTCGAGCATCACCAGCATCAAGTTCGTGCCGGTGCCACGATACTTCTTAGGAAACGCGATACTTCCGCCGCCAATGATGGCCGGAAAAATCAACGCGTGAGCCATTCCCCCCACGATCGCAGGCACGGGTAACAGCCAGGGATTCTTGGCCAATAGGTAAAGCGTCAGGCTGAACGACAGAAGCAGGATGCCAATCGTGGCCGCATTCTTTACGCCGATCCGTTCGGGCACTTTGCGAGTGAGCAACCGGCAAGTAAAAGCCGTAATCGCATACACGAGGAAGAACGAGCTGATATGCTCGATGCCAATTTCCTTCGCGTAGCTACGTAAGAAGATCTGCGGAATCAAGACACCGACTCCCATCGCAAACGCCATGGCCAGCATCCAGCCGGGATGATACTCGCGAATCAAGCGAATAAGAGACGGATGCTCGCTGGAATGCGGCGGTTTGTCGCCGCGTGTTGCCAGGTAGGCGAGCGTGATCGAAACCATACCGGCACACATGGCAACTAGAAACATTGTGTTGATCTTGGCATCGATGGCTGCCTCGCCTGCGAAGATGATGTCGCCAATCAGAGGCCCAATCGCCAGGCCGACAAACCCCGACGAACCCAACACGCCAATTAATTCGGTGCTGCGTCCCTTGGGGGCCTTAAGCGAGATGGCAGTGATCGAAGCACCGAATGCACCGGCCAGGCCAACCATATAGCAAAGACGAAGCAGGTAGATCAGAGTGCCGTTAACCTCGTCGACGACAAAGTGTCCCAAGATAGCACTTAGCAGTAAGCACAACGAACCAAGCCAAACCACGCGTGTTCCGAATCGGTCGATGACAGCCCCCTGAGCGAACCGAGCAAGCACGGCTCCACCCATTCCGAAGCCGGTGATCAGCCCTAGATCGTATTCGTCACCACCCAGATAATTGACAAAGTCGAAGTAACGGAACAAGGAGCTGTTACAGACAATCAACGCCGTATTGGCAAAGTAGGCCAGCCAGAATTCACGGCCATACGCAATTTGCGGGGCAGTCGACGGTTCATCGGCCGTAACTACGGCGGAATTCATGGGGCCTCGTCTCGGTTTTGCGATCAATCGGGTTAGAATGTAAGTATAGGCATTCCTAGGCCGAAAATCTTAGGAACCCCTATCCTGGACAGTCTGAGCACAAACTTTTGACGAACAAAATGAGCAAAATCGCTGACAATTCAGAAGCGACCCCGCGTAGCGGTTTGGCTAAGGGGGACCAGCACAGCGTGAAGACTGGACGTGTCCTGGTTGCCATCGCTACCTATAACGAGATCGAGAATTTGCCGATTCTCGTTGAGCGACTCGTAGACACTTTGCCCGAGGCCGATGTGCTTGTCATCGATGATGGTTCTCCAGATGGAACCGGGCAGTGGTGCGAAGAACACGCCAAGATGAATGCGCGGATGCATTGTCTTCATCGCAAAGGAAAGCCCGGTCTGGGATCTGCCATCATCGCCGCGATGCAGTACGCCATCGATAACAACTACGACGTGATGATTAATTTGGACGCCGACCTGAGTCATCCACCGGAGAAGATCCCCGAAATGCTGGAAGCATGGAAGGCCGGGGCAGCCGATAGTACGGTCGTCATCGGTTCGCGGTACATCCAAGGTGGCGGTATCACTGGCTGGCCGTTGAAGCGACACTTCATGAGCCGCGCGATCAACTTGTACACGCGGTGGCTCTTGTGGTTGCCCATGGCAGATTGCAGCGGCAGCTTCCGCGCCTATCCGGTGAACCTCCTGCGAAAGATCACCTTCGATTCGTTTCTTAGCTACGGGTACTCGTTCTTCGAAGAGGTGCTCTATCACTTGAAGGAGCAAGGGGCGACATTCGTCGAAGTCCCCTTTCAGTTTGTCGAACGCCAGTACGGTAGCTCGAAGATCAACATGAAGAAAGCTATGGTTGCCGTTTGGACGATATTCCGGCTGGGGCTGAAAGCCTGGCTCCCGTTCTAAGGTTCCAAGCCAGGCCAGTTTTCTAAGGGCTTTTTACTTCCCTTGAGGCCGCGAACTTTAAGGCAAACGTACGATCGTCGTGCTAGGTTCTTGCCAGATAGGGGGATCTACCTCCTCGCAACCATTCACTAGTGGTTTGTGAATTCTCACGGGATTATGATGAACGTGATCTAGTCCCTGCCCCTCAACGTCGAAAGGACGCCAATCGATGTTCTCCGTACGTACCCTTCTCACTTCCTGTGCTCTCGTTTTGCTTTGCCTAACCAGCGTGAGCGTAGCCGAGACCTTTCACGTTAAGGTCGCCGCACAAGGCGATGCCAAGCGGGCAGTTCCACTGAAGGTTGATGTCGCAGTTCCAAAGAGCTTCGCCGACGTCACTCTTGTCGAACTGACGATCGATGGCGGAGAATCTCTGTATGGACAGCTAACCAAGCCGGGGCTGGGCAACCCAGCTGCGGATCCGTTGGCCCGTGAACTGCATATGGTGTTACCGAAGACGATGGTCGGACCGGAACGCGAATTTGCCGTTTCCATTCCAAAGAACAACGAGGGAGTGACCGAGTTTCACTTCCAAGACGAAGCTGGCAAGTACAAAGACTTGTTGTTCGGTGATCGTCCCGTCCTACGCTACATGTACGAAGCGGTCGATTCCAGCTCAGAAGACCGTCGCCATGAAACGATGAAGGTCTATCATCATCTGTTTGATCCAGAGGGAAAGAACCTTCTGACAAAGGGGCCAGGCGGGCTGTTTCAGCATCACCGTGGCATTTTCTACGGCTTCAATCGCATTAGCTACGATCAAGACGGCAAGACTAAGTCGGCCGATGTGTGGCATTGCAACAAGAAGGAAAGCCAGACACATGAAGCATTCGTACGGGAAGAAGTTGGCCCGGTGATGGCTCGTCAACTTCTCGAGATCAATTGGAACGGTCAGGACGGCAAAACCTTCGCCACAGAACTTCGGGAAATGACTGTCTATCACGTTGACGGAGCCCAGGTAATCGATTTCACTTCCGAGCTGACCTCCATGGTCGACAACCTGAAAGTCGATGGCGACCCACAGCACGCCGGTTTCCAGTATCGAGCGACCCAGCACGTGCCAGATAAGACTGCCAAGCAAACGTACTACGTTCGCCCCGACGGTAAGGGAGAGCCTGGCAAGTTCCGCAATTGGCCAGGCAATAAAGATCACATTAATCTGGAATTCAACGCACTTAGCTTTGTCGCGTTTGACCAACGTTATACCTGTTGCTATCTAGATTCCCCCGCGAACCCGAAACCGGCTCGCTTCAGCGAACGAGACTATGGTCGGTTCGGTTCGTACTTCGCCACCGAGATCCCAGGTGATAAGCCGCTGGAGTTGAACTACCGAATCTGGCTTCAGCCTGGCGAAATGGACGTGGCAGAGATCAAACAGCTTCGCGATGACTTCGTCGACCCACCTAAAGTGACGGTAGAAGCAGGTTAGGTGCCCGAAGGCGGGGACTGGGGGCATTCGTTGACACCTCGGTTACCCGTACCTAAAATCGCGTGTTCACCCCAACGGAAAATACTCCATCATTAGTAAACCTTTTAGGATGTACTGTTCATGTCGGATGGTAAAACCGGGCAAATTGACAACGTGATGCATGAATCGCGGCTCTTTCCCCCAAGTGAAGAGTTCGCGTCGAAGGCCCGGGTAAAGTCGGTCGAAGAGTACCAGCAGAAGTGGGACGAAGCCCAAGCGGACTTGCCTGCGTTCTGGGACAAGTTCGCCAAGGAAGAGCTCCACTGGTTCGAGCCCTACAACGAGGTTCTCGAGTGGAATTGTCCCAATGCCAAGTGGTTTGTCGGTGGTAAGACCAACGTCAGCTACAACTGCCTGGACCGTCACCTGGGTACGCCTACCGCTGACAAGAAGGCCATCATCTGGGAAGGGGAGCCGGGTGACCAGCGTTCGCTAACCTACAAAGAGCTGCACGCCGAGGTTTGTAAATGTGCCAACGGCCTGAAGAGCTTGGGCGTTGGGGAAGGGGATCGCGTTTCGCTGTACATGCCGATGGTTCCCGAACTCGCCATTGCGATGCTAGCCTGTGCCCGAATCGGTGCGATTCACTCGGTGATCTTCGCTGGCTTCTCGGCCGAATCGATCGCAGATCGTAACAACGACGCCCAGGCCAAGGTTATCATCACGGCCGACGAAGGCTGGCGACGTGGTAAGGAGTTGCCACTCAAATCAATTGTCGATGAAGCCCTCGAGAAATCGGAAACGATCGAGAAGTGCGTTGTCCTGAAACGTGTCGGTAATGACGTTCCCATGAAGTCGGATCGAGACGTTTGGTGGCACGAGCTGATGGATGCCGCCTCGGACGACTGCCCGGCAACTCCTTTGGATAGCGAAACACCGCTATTCATCCTCTACACCAGTGGTTCGACAGGAAAGCCCAAGGGCATTCTGCACACAACGGCCGGGTATAACCTGTATGCCAAGAAGACTTTTGAGTGGGTCTTCGATCACCGAGATGATGACATTTACTGGTGCACCGCCGACTGCGGTTGGATCACTGGTCACAGCTACGTGGTGTATGGACCGTTTTCCGCAGGTGCCACGTGCGTGATGTACGAAGGTGCCCCGAACCATCCCGACGAAGGCCGGTTCTGGGAGATTGTCGAGAAGTACAAAGTAACCATTCTTTATACCGCTCCAACCGCGATTCGCGCCTTCATCAAATGGGGCGATCAGTGGGTCGATAAGCATGATCTTTCCAGCTTGCGGCTATTAGGTACCGTGGGGGAAGGGATCAACCCCGAGGCCTGGATGTGGTACCACAAGAAGATCGGTTCCGAGAAGTGTCCGATCGTCGATACGTGGTGGCAGACTGAAACAGGCGGCATCATGATGTCGCCACTTCCTGGCGCTATTGCGACCAAGCCTGGCAGCTGTACCCGGCCGCTATTTGGGATCGTCCCTGGTATCTACGACGAGTCCCTCAACGAAGTCGGTACCAACCAAGGGGGCATGCTCACAATCACCCAGCCTTGGCCAGGGATGCTGCGCGGTGTTTGGGGTGACGAAGAGCGTTTCAAGGAAACGTACTGGTCCAAAGTGCCGGGTAAGTATCTGGCAGGCGACAATGCACGTTGTGATGAAGATGGTTACTACTGGATCATGGGCAGAATCGATGACGTCATCAACGTCGCCGGTCACCGCTTGAGTACCATTGAAGTGGAAAGTGCCTTGGTTTCGCACCCCTTGGTTGCTGAAGCCGCCGTAGTGGGGCGCCCACATGAAGTGAAGGGGGAAGCGATTGCTGCCTTCGTGACTCTCAAGGGAACCGACGACACGGATGAAGCTCGTGATATACTCAAGAAGCACGTGCGAAAGGAAATCGGTGCCTTGGCCGTTCCTGACGACATTCGCTTTACCGCGACCTTGCCAAAAACTCGAAGTGGTAAGATCATGCGTCGCTTGCTCCGCGACATCGCTTCAGGCAAAGAAGTGGTGGGGGATACAACGACGCTCGAGGATTACTCGATTTTGGCTAAGCTTCGCGAAGAAGAATAAATTTGCGAAGTCAACTAAGAGATACCCAAAGCTCGGTGCAACCCACCGAGCTTTTTTATGATTTCATCGATCTGCCGCATGATCGTTTTGGTCTGCTGAATCGCTTGAATCACGCGAAGATAGTGGGCGATCTCGTCCTTGGTAAGAATCTCACCGCGACGGTCTTTCAACCACTTTCGAAGCACTTGATGGCTGCCGATATGGAAAAGCCAGGCCTCGCTGTCCGCTTGGGCCAGTGGCGTATCGCGAGTGATCCAGACCAGGCCGCTTCGATGCTTGGGATGTCCCGGGGCGATCGCAACTTCAGGGCCAGGCATCGCATCCGCTACGAGTTTTTCGTCTGATAAGTGGAGCGAAATCAATTGGTCTCCCAGTTCGGATAACTGCCTATAGACCTCGCTCTGTGTTGGCAGAAACACGCGAGGAAATTCGATCTGTAGATGAGCAGCAAACTGTGTTCGGTATTGTTCGCTGTAAAAGAGAGCGTAAACGTATGCCAGAAGTGACCTCGCTGAGACATCGGCCAAGTCCGCAGGGAGAAGGTCGCGGTTGATGTTCTCTTGCCCGCCAATTGTCAGTGGCAAAAGAGTTTCGTTTCCTCGGTTATCACTTCGCAGGAGACCATCAATTGCCAGGCAGTTGGCGACGAAGAAAAAGTTGCAGGGACGATCCGGTGGCATTTGACGACGCACAACCAGTCCAAGCGAGTCTTTGTCTCGCATCGCGTTCATGACTTCGCCGCGGGGCCAGTCGATCATGCTGGAAGTCCAATAGATCCAGCGACGATCAAAAGGGCGGTAAGCACATCGCTCGATGCGATCTTGCCAATCAGCATCGTTACGAAGACTTTCTCGGGCAGCGGGCAGTTTCCAGCCTCGGGTGTCGCCTGGTGGGTACTGACTGCTCCGTGGACGCGGGAAATACTTCGCTCGCAGTTCGTCGTCGGAGATACCCGGATCTCGAAATTCATCGATACGAGCCAGCAGCCTCTCTTGAGACGTATCGATAACGATCGCATCTCGCGCGGTCACTACAGTGGAAGTACCCTGGGGGAACAACTCGATGACCCTGATTCCCTGGTTGTACTCACGCGACACGTGTGAAGAGCGCGGGCTCAGAAAATAGTGAGGGGGCAGGGGAGTAATCGTCTGGTCGACAAGATCGTCCCAATTCGATTCGGCCAGCTCCTGCAGTTTCGATTGCCGCGGCCCCCAGCGTTCGCCGTATCGAACCGACTGCTTCTTTTTGGCAATCGGTGATTTTGAAAACAGGGAGACCGCGACACCTTGGCCTATGTCGAACACACTTTCATCGCGTGTGAGTCGAGAAGCTGTTCCTCGCTTTTTAGAATTGCCATTCAGATCGAGTAAATCAATTTGATCGAACTGATCAAGCAATTGATATCGAAGGCCGCGAAACGTGACGTTGTCTAAGAATCCATGGTTGATCACAAAACCAATGACACCATACCTTGCTCGCTCTATATGCCACTGTGCGACACGCAGGAATTTGACGTAGTCGTCATGCAACCAAAGCTTCTTCTCCTGCAGTGGGCAACCAGCCGCTTCGAAATAGTTACGTAACGCCGTACTTTCCGGCGTTTGCCCTCGGAGCAGTTGTTTGATCCAATCACCTGTATTGGTGGATGCCGCCGAATAGGGAGGATTTCCCAAAACAACGGTTGCAGGCGAACCAAGTTTCCGGTGAATATTGGACTCTAAGGCATTGCCACAATAGACCGAGATCGGGGGAACATCTTGTTGTGCGATGCCATGGTCTTCCAGAAACTGCGAAGCTAATCCGTGGAACTGCTCGATAGCATCGGGCATGAGTTCTATGGCATGCAGTGAGCCAGGCAGCACCTCGGCAACATACTTTTGCCACCTGCGTTTCGATTCCTTCTGGTGAAGTGAAGCCGACTCTATATTTTGATGGATTTGTTTCAATACGGCGATTAAGAACACGCCAGATCCAGCAGCGGGTTCCAGTATCTTGACGAAGGATTGTCGTGGATCGACTTCAGAAGGAAGCTCCAATTTATGATGAGAGCATATCGATTCCCATGTGGAGGAATCCGCCAGACCGCTTGAAAGGCTGAAGTCTTGCTTCAAACGCGAGTCGATCTGGGAAACAATTCTCCGGGCGATTTCCCAGGGAGTATAGAAGACGCCTCGCTCACGACGCTGTTGAGGAGAATTCCGGGCGAGCTCGGCCTCAAAGTGATAGGCAGACGGGCCGACGCTCACGTGATCTGGATCCTTCCTTGGTGAGATGGACCGTTAGAGGTCAAAGTCCTGGGAGTCGATACGAAGAATTCCTTCATCCCCGACAAAATTGTCTCCCTCGCCTTGCTTAATGAGTAATTGTCCGTCTCCCTCCGAGCCGTGCACATCGTAGACAATGTAGTCAGGCGTACCGAACTCCTCAGCAACCTCGTGACTTGCTTCCGTATTGATCCAGGCAGAATGAATCTCGCCCAGATGCTCCTTCACAATCGGGTTATTGCCATACTTCTGCTGGATCTGAGAAGTGGCTTGGGAATTTACTCCGAAATAAACCAAACCGCCACAGACTAGGCAGCTAACCAGGATCAGGCCTGATACGGCCGCGATCGCAAGAACCAGCGGAGAGGCGGCACCTCTTCGGGTAGCCGAGCGATAGACAGGAAAGATCGTTGGTGAAGAAGACAAAGCAGGGGCCTGACAATTAGTGGCAAGTGATGAAGAGCCCAGTTTACCTTCCAACATGGGCAATAAAAAAGCCCCGCTTGAGTTAAGCGGGGCTTTGGAAGTGTAAATGAATCCGGCGATACCTACTTTCGCACTGGTGGGCACTATCATCGGCTGGTTGTGCTTAACTGCTGTGTTCGGAATGGG
>NZ_PUIA01000050.1 GCF_002967715.1 Blastopirellula marina | reverse complement strand
TCTTGCAGGGCTTTAACGATCTGTTCGGGACTACGTCGTTTACGCTTCTTGGTCATGGGAGTCTCCTTGGCCGAAATTGGCCTCTAGACTCTCATAACACATGGACCAGTTTTTGGGGAGCATGCCAGCCTTCGAGATGTCTCAGGATGCCGAGGGGGTCATCGTTCATGTAAGTCTGCGTGGACTGTCTTTTACTGGCGATCATTTCGCAGCAATTAAAATAAGCCCTAAGGAATCACAATTGGCAACCTTAGCGGTGCCAGTACGCTGGACGATATCGGCACCAATTTCGGTCTCGCCTTCGACGGTGTTCCTTGCCAGGAGCGACGAGACAAGCAAGTGGAAGTCTGTCGATATCGTACTATCAGTCGCAGGTAACCTAGCACCGAAAGGAGCTGCAGGGCAAATTGTTTCAGGTGGTGACACCGGAATAACGGTCGAACATCTCGGTTCCCCCCTAGTTGGAAACTGGGGGACACGCCAGCGAGTTCGGCTGCATTTTGATGACGATTTTCCACTATCGAAGAAAGAAATTCGCCTGAATTGGCCTGGCGTAACGACTCCCGCCATAGTTCAAGTGCGAACACGTTGAGCAATTTCCGATCCTGTCAATTAGCCCCTGTTACCCGATGGTATGTCATAGAGCAATTCTTGCATCTCTATTGTTGATCCATGTCACGCTCGTGGCCTGGTTATGTTATTATAATGCGCCTGTATTTCATGAGGTCCCGCACCTGTCGGCTGGCATACATCACTGGCGAACCCTCCGCTTTGATTTGTACCGGGTTAACCCTCCCCTCCCGCGAATGCTTGCGGCTATTCCTGTCCTTGTCACGCAGTCACCATCGCTCGAATCCTACGAGAAGAAAATACATCCATGGTCACGTCAAGAAATTGCATTTGGCGTTGAATTCATCCGGAGCAATCGTGAGGACTTTCTGAACCTGTATAGGCTAGGAAGATATGCGATGTTGCCGTTCAGCATTCTGGGGTGCCTCTTGTGCTACTTGTGGGGCCGTGATCTGTACGGTGAACAGCCAGGGTTAGGCGCCTGCGCACTCTGGTGCTTCAGTCCAACTGTAATTGGCCACGGAGCATTGATAATGCCAGACGTTCCTGCAGCAGCATGTGGGATGCTTGCCGCCTACATCTTTTGGCGCTGGTCAAAGTCTGGCACTTGGGGCTTGGCCTTCATGGCTGGCGCTGCGATTGGGCTTGCAGTGCTCTGCAAAACCACGATGCTAGTCTTTCTATTCATCTGTCCTACCATGTGGCTGTACTACACGGTCTACGTGCGACGCTCATTTGCAGTGACCGGGATATTGCAGCTTGCGGCGATGCTGCTGGTGGTAATATGGGGTATTAATTCATGCTACGCCTTTGATGGTGTGTTGTGCGATATCGAGTCCTATGGCTTTAAAAGTGATCGTTTCAACGTGCTGGCCAGTATGATTGACGGATCTGCTTTCGCTAATGCACCGGATCGTAGCATCACGGCTTACCTTCCTGTTCCTTTTCCTAGCGATTTTATCTACGGAATTGACCTGCAGGCATTTGATTTCGAGCAGGGAGCGCGTTCATACATGCGCGGAAGTTGGCACGATCGAGGGTGGTGGTACTACTACTGCTACTGTGCCATGGTAAAAATGCCCCATGGGACTCAGCTATTGCTTGGGCTTGCTGGATTAAGCGTAGGGGTTAGGATGACCAGGGGTATCACAGCAGACGAATTGTTTCTTTTGATGCCCGCGCTTGTTGTCTTTATTGTCGTTAGTTCACAGTCTGGATTTAGTCACCACTTTAGGTATGTACTCCCTGCGTTGCCATTTCTGTTCGTCTGGGGTTCAAGGGCACTTGTCGATTGCAACCTAGTTTGGATGAAAAGGCTTGCCATCAGTTGTGTCGTGGCCACTTCATTATCAAGTCTGTTTACCGTTCCGCATTCGCTTTCATACTTTAATGAATTCTCCGGCGGGCCACTTAACGGCTCATTTCACCTCCTGAATAGCAACACTGCCTGGGGGCAGGATATTCTGCTGCTAAAAGAATGGGTTGATTCTAATCCTGAGGCGAGTGATCAATTGCATATCGCGTGCTTCGGGTGGGTTGAACCATCGCTCATGGGGATAAAGGGCGAGCTGCCACCGCTCGGCCCCTCTGCTACTGCAACCGGTAATCTTTCGTCATGGCTTGGCCCAAAGCCAGGATGGCATGTCGTGGATGTAAATTTTGTACAAGGCAGTCGCTTTCCAGTGTCGTGTGGCACGCCTGGTTGGACCTACTTAAAGCACACAGATCCGCACTGTGACTTTACATATTTTCAGCACTTTACGCCGGTAGATTACATTGGATATAGCATGAATGTATATTTCATTACACCGGATGATGCAAATCGCGTCAGGCAGCTATATAGTCTTCCTCGTCTGAAGGAAGTAAACGCAAACTAGGAGGCAGAGGCTCGCAACGCACAATTAGCGACAAGGGGCTCGGCATAATCTCGAACGATAAGAATACGGGTGCGATTGCACTGCGATTAATGGCTAACGTTAGTTGTCACGGCCCAGTTTAGGCCATGGCTGATCGCAAGTGTGCAACAAATGCCCGAGAATGCCGCTTTTGGTTGAGGTTCAAGTCTGTTTGTAGGTGTTCTTAAGTTAAATAGGTCAAATATCTCATTTTAAGGAGAGGTGAAAGTGTCAGTACAGCGAGTGACGTATAGGATTGCATTTGCAGTGGCGGTAATTGCTTCGTGTTTGTATTCGGCGAGTCGTGTCCTTGGAATTCAGGAGGATTCGGGTGCAAAATGTATGGAAAGAGACTGTGATGACTGCTTGGTGATGTACGTGGTTCCCGAATTAGAAGAAGATCCCGAGACGGGGACAACAAACCAGTGCATGCATCCTGATCCAAATAAGCCAAACTGGCCAGTCTATAGGTGTATAGCCTCTAAGGCGGATCCCGGGGCACTTGCATCGAAACAATGTAAGCCTACTGGGCATGGTACCGATTTTTGCGACCCACACGCCGTTTTTAATGATCCGCCTCAGAGTAGCTGCGATGACGCAAGGTTATTTTACTGTGAATGCCCCGGCCTTGGCGACGATGGCGGCTTAGTATGTGACTTTGAAGAATGCGACTGTGGGCTTATATTCGATGAGAGATGGGAATTCTGGGAGGATGTTCACTCATGCGAATAAGATATCAAAGCGTTACTCGATTCACTGGCATGGAGTGTGGTGCTGCGATGAAGAAAGTGATTGAATTTCTAAGTACATTTGTCTGTTTGTTGGTAATTGGCGATTATTGTAGTGGTCTTGTCATTGCTCGTGCTGCTGAAGTTGACGCCATTATTGGCAATGTACGTTCCGCTGAGGAGCTGTTTGTCAACTGTGACGTATCGGCCGCAACGGAGTATCGGCGAGGCAAGGATCCGGGCGACAAGCATATTGTAAAACGTCAATCCTCCGAGACGCATATGGTGTCACAGGATGGCATGATGCGTGTTCATAGCCGGGAGAATATTACGGGAGGGGGCGATGCGTCACAAGACGAAGAAGAACGGATTCGGGCATTCGACGGAAAGGTGACACGTGTGATAAATAATGGGATTGCCAATATTGTTGATGGTCCTACAGTCGACAGCAATGCTATTCGCCCGCATATGATATTGCTACAAGGTGTTACATACCCTGTGCCGCTTTCAGTTCTTCTTCAGGGTTACGATGCAATTAGTGCTTACCCAGGCGATGTGTCTCCACTTAAATCGCGAGAATTTGACGTCACTTATTTGGGGCAAGATAAATGGAATGACCTCGACTGTGAGAAGTTGGCGCTTAGGCATGTTTCGACTAAATCGAATAAAGTTGAAGAAGAGTTTCATGTATGGCTTGCAGTGAATAGAAATTATATACCCGTCAAGGTTATTGGGTTTGATTATAAATGGTCAAAGAAGCTTCCGAAGTATGAGGCAGAGGTAGGCGAATTTAGAGAGGTGGAGCCTGGGATGTGGTTTCCCGTTGGCGCGTCATCGGAAATAAATGATGCATTTGCATTAAAGCAGGGTAGGAAGATTTCCAAGATATCACAAACCTACAAAGTGAGCGACGTAGACCTAAATCCCACTTATCCAGAAAGCTATTTTCAAGATGTTAAATTTCCTGATGGGACCATGGTGTATGATGTTGATGCTGCAGGCAGGATTACAAAAGGACGAACGGTTGGCGATCCTCCATCATCTGCGAATGTGAGTCTGAGGTTCTGGCTGATTGTCGTCAACGTTATTCTCTTAGGTACGGTTGTCGTGGGATGGCTAACATGGCGATTCTTACGTTAAGATGATGCGCACGTGCCTGTGCGCAAATCTCCTGCAGTCTGAAGTAGGCGAGAGGGGCACGTACGATGCCTAGAGCCGCCCGTTTGATCTGACCGCGAACTCACGCGGTTTTCCTGCTATGGGTTGGGACGCCTGGTACTAACCAATTCGGGCAGCGGGGACCTCCGCTTCACGTATACGCCCGACTGGCAACTGTTCGAGGAAGTAATTGCGTCTCGGGAAAGAAGCCCTAGCCGCTACGAATACATCTGGGGAATCCGTGGTCAGGACGATTTGATCTGTCGGGAGAAATACGACGCCGAGAGCAACTTGCTGGAACGCCTCTATTCGCGCTCGGATGCCAATGGCAATATCGGCGGACTAATTCCGGAAGCGGAAGACTATCTTGACCAGCCTCAAATTCTTGTACCACCCCTTATGAAGATTCCGCCTGGGTAAAGTCGGTGTGCTGCTGAAGCGCAGGCGTAGCCGGAGCGGAAGCAGCACACCGAGCCGCGAACTCAACCGGGGTCACGTACCCCAGCGAGCTATGCGGCCGGTTCTCGTTGTAATCTTGTTTCCAGTACCTGCTCAGCTTCTGGGCCGCGGTCAGGCTCTCGAAGATCTCCATCGCCAAAAACTCGTCCCGTACGCGGCTGTGGAAGCTCTCGGCGTAACCGTTCTGCCACGGGCTGCCTGGTTCGACGTACAACGTCTCGACGCCGACCAGCTTCAGCCAACGCTGGATTTCCTTCGCTACGAACTCGGGGCCGTTGTCGCTGCGGATGCACCTCGGCACGCCCCGCATCGCGAACAGTTCCGCCAGCGAGTCGATCACATCTTCACTGGTGATGCCGCGGTCGACCTTCAATGTCAGACACTCCCGCGTGAACTCGTCGACGATCGACAGCCATTTCAAAGTGCTTCCTCGTTCGGTTCGATCGAAGATGAAGTCCCAACACCAGACATCGTCCTTTTGTTCGGCACGACGATTGTCACAGCCGTTCTCGCTCACGCCCTTGCTGCGTCTTTTTCGCTTTTTCATCGGCACTTTCAGCCCTTCTCGACGCCACAAACGGTAGGCCCGCGTGTCGCTCACCTGAAAGCCATCGCGGCGAAGCTGCCAGGCAACACGGCGATAACCCCAACGGGGACGTTTCGTGGCCACCTCACGCATGCGTTGGGCGATCACGGTTTCCTCGTCTCGCGGCTTGGCCATATAACGCTGCGTACTGCGAGGTTGATCGAGCGCCGAACAGGCCCGGCGCTGCGACACCTCGAACTGGCGACAAGCGGCTTGAACCGCTTCGCGTTTGCGAGAAGGGCTTACCAGTTTCCCTCGTTGATGAACTTCAGCATCTGAATGTCGAGGGCCTGATCGGCGACCAACTGCTTCAGTCGCCGGTTCTCATCTTCAAGCTGCTTCAAACGCTTCGCCTCTTCCGATTTCATTCCGCCGAACTGGTTCCGCCACCGCTCGTAGGTCGACTGGCTGACCTCCAGCGTCTGAAGTACCTCGGCCAAGTCTTTGCCTGCGTTAAGCATCGCATCCGCGTCACGAAGCTTTCGCACAATCTGATCAGGCGAATGTCGCTTGCGTCTCTTGGTTGACATCGTCGAAATCTCCTTGCCAAAATCGGCTGAAAGACTTCATAACGAATGGATCAGGAATTTAATAGCAGGCCAATCTGAATCGCTTGATCACGTACGATCCGTACGGCACACCCACCGACGAAAACGATTTCCGGCAGTTGTTTGACGGGTACTACTAAGACTCGGACACGGGGCTCTACCTGGTTCGCAATCGCGTCTACCATCCCAAACTGGGTCGCTGGCTCACCAAAGATCCCCTGGGGATGGTCGATGGGCCGAACCTATACGAGTACTGTGCGGGCGATCCGGTGAATCTGATCGACCCGAGTGGAGGCTATGCCGAGTCTGTTTGGGATGCGTTTTCATTTGGAGTTGGGCTAACAAGCCTCGCCTACAATTGGCAGCATGGCACGACAACGGATGTTGTTGTTGACCTGCTTGGACTCACTGCGGATGCTTTGGCCATAGCCTTGCCGTTTATCCCGGGCGGCGCTGGGGCCGCAATCAAGGCGATTCGTGCAGGCAACGCCATCAGCGACTACTCAATCCAGACACGGCAGGTGGCCCGGTGGCTTAGTACAACAATCGATATCACACAGACTGGAGACATTACTGCCAATGGTTATCAGTCGATTGAGAGTTTGCGTGAAGGGGACTATTGGGGCGCAGCACTTGGTGGCCTCCATACCGGTGTAAGGGCTGGCCAATTCCGTGCAAACTACCTAAAAAGAGCACGGGGAGATCAACGACTTCTTTGGGAAACCAAGCACGGGAGATCGAAGTCACTTGAGTGGAAAGATGTAAGGACCCGAATGAACCGGCGACTGGGCAGGTCCGATCGCACCAATCCTGTCCATTGGCCTACTAGTGCGCCGCAGGACTGGCATCACGGCGTCATAGCCCATCGGCACATTCGGCTTCTTACCCAGATAATTGAACCGTATTTGCCTGGCTTAGCCCGTGCCATCCAGAAGTTTGGGCACTCAAACGCGAAACTCTTGACCAAGAGTCGACACGCGATCGCAGATCCCTATGTTAAAGGGTATAATGTCCCTTGGTACGCCCGTGGAATTACTTTAGGGAGAGGCTTCGCAATCGGATCGCCTTACTCGACGTGGGTTGGTCTCAGCCCCGTCCAGCGAGCATGGGGCGTCGTGGCGGCTGCCCAGGTCGGATATGGAGCCTACTACCTGACTGATCTGGCCATATCACCCTTCCTTGGCGAGGACTAGCTATGGGCTTTTGGGATCGTATGCTTGGGCGAGGGGTTTATGCGTACTCGCCAAACAGGCTTCACCCGTTCGAACGTCATTTATTGTGCCAGCTCACGGCCCTGCCCAGCTACAACCTACGATTCCTTTCGGTGCAGGCTCAGCTAGTTGCTATGACCACATTTGTTCGCGGTTCTGTTCCTGGTGCCCCGGACTGGCTAGACCGAAAAGTCTCTGATGGCATGATCGTACTGGAGCAGCAAATCGCAGTTGGCGGGTGTGCTGTCGCTCCACTGTTCTTGCCGACGCCATTTTTTACATGTGCCTTAACATATCAGGAAGAGGTCGTTGGCGAGATCCGACTAGAAGTTCCGTCTTTGCTGCACCGTATCTTCCTGAATACTGGAACGCAGGACACCGACTATCCCGCGGAGCCACGAGATTTCGAGATATTGCCGCCGGAAGTGCCCGATGAGAGACAGTACTGGGAAGTGCGAAAACACCAATTGGGAAGGCTGAGTCAAGCAGCCTTTGCTGTCGCTGAGGAAGGCAAGTTCGGTGCGAACGTAGTAATTTGCAACACACGAGCATTTAGAAAACAATCGCTGATGGGATTGACGTTAAATGCGGAGTATCGTGATGTGCTCCACTTTAGCGATGGCATAAGGCTCAACAAACTTGAAGTTCTCGGTTCCGTTCCGAGATTGCATCGGATCATCGACCTTGGCAGCAAACGATTTTTCAGGATAGGAAACCTTGCCGATGACATACTCGCTTTAGAAATTAGATCGGGATCAATGCAGAATGAGGTGGTGCATCTAGTGGGTGCAGAGTGCCGAGAAGAGCCAACGGGAATGTCCGTCTTGCAGCTTATCGAGCATAATTTAAAAACGTAATAGTCTACCTGTACACGCCCGACTGGCAACTGTTGGAGGAAGAGATCACGCCTCAGGAAGGAAGCCCATACCGTTACGAATACGTCTGGGGAATCCGGGGTCAGGACGATTTGATCTGTCGGGAAAAATACGACAGCCAGAGCAACTTGTTGGAACGTCTTTATTCGCTCTCGGATGCCAATGGTAATGTCGTGGGTCTGATTCCTGAAGCGGAAAACTACCTGAATCGCTTGATCACCTACGACCCGTACGGCACGCCCACCGACGAAAGCGATTTCCGGCAGCTGTTCGGCGGCTACTACTATGATTCGGACACGGGTCTCTACCTAGTTCGCAATCGCGTCTACCATCCCAAACTGGGACGCTGGCTGACCAAGGATCCCCTGGGCATGGTCGATGGGCCGAACCTGTACGAGTACTGTGCGGGCGATCCGGTGAATCTTATCGACCCGAGTGGTGAGGCGATTCCGTTGATCCTCTACGTCGGCGCATTTGCTATTGCTGCCGCCCACGGGTGGTCGCAAACGATCCTGGCAACAAATGGAGAGGCAAGTCTCGGCGAGCAAGCCCTCGGCACGGGTTTAGGGGCACTGGGTGGGTTTAACCCCTTTGGAGCCTATGGCAGCGCATTAGGGTCAATTGGTGGTTATTACGGTGGCGAAGCGACCGGGGCCTGGGATCCAAATCAAGGCTACCAGTGGGGCGGATTGGCTGGGCTTTTCGTAGGAGACATTGGCGGTATCTTGCGTCGAGGCGCAGTTGCCGGTATTCCGCAAGCGGCCCGACAATTCGGCTGGCGAACGGTCCTCAGTAAACGGGCACGGAATGTGGCCCCGGAACTTCTCTCATTGGGCGGCGGGATTGCCGGAGCAACAATTGGCTCTCAACTGACTGACGACCCACTACTGGGGGCCAATCTTGGTATGATGGCAGGCGGCGCCCCAGGTGGCCTTTGGAGATTAGGGCGAACCATTCGGACGGCTCGTTTAGCAAATTTCCGTGTCAATTCCACGCGATTCTATAGCGTCTTGAGTGACAAAGCTGCTGCACGGCTAGCTGCTGGAGGTGAACCATGGCCTACAGGTATGAATCGAGCGAACTTAGGCGAAGGGTTGTATGTTTGGGGACGCAAGAGCGACGCAGTGGGTTACTTTACAAAAAGATCTCTAAAGGGAGATTTCGATCCCTCATACGGCACGGCTATTCGCAGTTTTCGTATAAGCAATAGTCGATTAAGAAGTTTTTCTCGAATTGACCTAAGACAGGTAAGTGGAGAAGCTTTTGATCAGTTTACAGACACATACACTGCTTATGCAGATGACATGATACCACACGGTTTTGATTACGTAATTTATCCGCGAGCCTTGGGGACAGAGCATTTCTTTGACAAACGTGTCTATAGATGGTTTAGGATGAGAACATGAATCAAGAAGGCTTAGCGAGCTATACGCTTCGACGAGCTGCTGGTGGCCACGGAAATTTTGCAAGAGTACTCGTTGGCTTTCCACAGAATGCGCCTGATCATATTAATCTTTCTGGAGATGGTGAACCTGTAACGCAGGAGTGGCTTGACGCGGCCTATGACGGTATTCAGTATGCGAAGAAGACGCTGAATCGCACCGATAAAGTTTTGCCCTTTTGTATCGAAGGCTCTTTGGCCGACACACGCATCGACACGATTTTTTGTGCTGCCGCGATTGCAACATCTAGGCTCTTCGGTGAAAACGGCTGGACAGAGTTTTTCGACGGTGAGAAATGGATCATTACAAACTTGGATGAGAAGTCTTCCTGACTGTTCGCGTGTTGGGTGCTAAGCGGGAATCAAAGCCACTTCATTCAGTCGCCCTCTCGGATGCCAATGGCAATATCGTCGGACTTATTCCGGAGGCGGAAGACTACCTGAATCGCTTGATCACGTACGATCCGTATGGGACGCCCACCGACGAAAACGATTTCCGGCAGTTGTTCGGTGGCTACTACTATGATTCGGACACGGGACTCTACCTGGTTCGCAATCGTGTCTACCATCCTAAGCTAGGCCGCTGGCTCACCAAAGATCCGCTGGGCATGGTCGATGGGCCGAACCTGTACGAGTACTGTGCGGGCGATCCGGTTAATCTTATCGACCCGAGTGGAACGGTGTCGTTCTGGGATGATCCTCTCGACTGGGCCTACGGGTCTGGAGGAGCGATATGGGATGTCGGGGCATCCAATTCCTGGCTTGGGAGAGCCTATCAAGCTTCAGGCCAAGGCATGGCCGAGATGATCGGTCCCGAGTATTTGGCCCAGGCAGGTGGTTGGGAGCTTGCTGGTCTCACAGCTGCCGCCGCTACTGCGGGCGTTCTTGGCGGTTGGGCAGCGAGTTCGGTAGCCGGTACGATCGGATTGGGATATTGGTCCACCCTGGCATTCTCTGGCGCGGTCGCCGGCGGTGCCGAATATTTGACATGGACGCTCGGAGCCCAAGCCCTAGGTGGCAATCTCGCCGCCGGACCTACATTAAGTGGTTTGGGCATGCATGTTGGAGGCGGAGCAGTTGGTGGAGTTGCTTTCGGTGCTGTTGGGGGGATAATTGGACGCGGGACTAGCAAGTTGTTCGGAGCAGGTGCGAGACCGAGCAAGTTATACATTCATACTTGGAAAGGACCTTGGCGCGGTGATGTCGCAGAAGCTGGACTAGGAGGTCGTCTTTGGGCCACTCCATATTCGGAGGCTGAACTTAAGGCAATGTGGGCAATCCGTCGAATTTGGCACGTAGGACGCGCAGAGCTTCCAACTGGTACTGCTGAAGTCACCGGTAGCGCATTAGATGAGTTTGTTCGAGTCAGAGGAATCGGTCTTTTTCGATTGGGCTGGAAGCGGGCAGGAGGTCAGTATTTCAGTCGCGGTCCAGGAGATATTAACCTGCAGACGGGAATACGGACCTCAAATTTTGGTGCAACATTGCGATACCTTACGATGTCGATAGGTAGCTATACCATGGATGCTTCTCTTGACGCTGCTATCGTGTTTTCAATCTATGCATTTGCGAACGGAGGGTATAAACGTACGATTGATCAGCTTTATGGGATCCCAAGATAATAAGACCGGGAAAGACATGAGTACATCTAGATCGACGTCGGAATCGGATTTGCCCGTTGCCCAGAGGAGATCGAGGATAGTTAGGAAAACTATTTTTCGTTACTTGCTCGATGATATCGGTCGCACATTTGCCATGTGGTTCTGTCAAGTCTTATTGGTGTGGACAGCGACCGCAGCATCGTTTCAGTGGATTTCAAGTTGGCTTGCTCTAGCCGCACTAATCGGCTTAGGGGTTTTAGTAGTGGGAGGAACCACCATCAATATGCCAATCATTGCTCACCCTGACTTTCCAACCGGCTACTCGGTATGGACACCGATTCGAAGCATGTGCTTTGTCACTTTGTATTTAGGATTATGGGCCATAACTGGGTTTCTATTGTACGGTGTCGGGTGATCCAAAGCGATCTGGGGTGGTATCACCCACTGTCGCGAAAATACGGCAGGTGGAAATGAGCTTGCACGATAGGATTTGGAATTTAGGCACAATTGAATCGTTAGCAGCCACTGCAACTCGCGACTATTGGGAGTTCGTGGCCCTACCGATTTAATCTGTCGGGAGAAATACGACGGCCAGAGCAATTTGTTAGTACGTCTTTATTCGCTCTCGGATGGCAATGTCGTGGGTCTGATTCCTGAAGCGGAAGACTACCTGAATCGCTTGATCACGTATGATGCCATATGGCACGCCCACCGGCGAGTATGACTTCCAGCATCTCTTCGGCGGCTACTATTACGATTCGGACACGGGCCTCTACCTGGTTCGCAATCGCATCTACCACCCGAAACTCGGCCGCTGGCTCACCAAAGATCCGCTGGGAATGGTCGATGGGCCGAATCTGTACGAGTACTGCGCGGGGGATCCGGTGAATCTAATCGATCCAAGCGGTGAATTGTGGAGTTGGGGATTTGCTGGACTTGGAGCACTTGGGGGAGCGGTTGCAGGTGCCGTTGGCTATGGAGCTCTTGGCTGGATGGGAGAAGACGGTTATACATGGGGAGGATTGGGAGGCGCGGTTGCCGGGGGTGCTGTATCCGGCGCGCTAGTTGGAGGCGTAATCGGTGCTGGAACTGGCGACCCCACATTCTTAGGGGTCGTCGGAATCGGCCTAGCAGGCGGTTTGGCCTATGGAGCAACGGAATCTGTCGTTCGACAGTCGATTGACAGAGGCAGGGTCGATCTTGAAGAGCTTGCCTGGGATACTGGAGCAAGCGGCCTTATTGGTGGCGTGACAGCTGGTACAGGATTTGTGTTTCGTCAACCATTAACCACATTTGGACGCCAATTTGCACAAGGTTGGGGGCGTTTCTTTCAACAAGGACGCGGGCTAAGACCTGGATACGGTCGTAGATTGCTTCGCACTATTTATGATACGCGAATTGGATTCAAGGCAAATCAAGATATTTCAAAGAGACTTCTCGGAAGGCTCTTGCGCCGACTAGGCCCATTTGACATGGATCACGTTTTTATATCACAGGCTCTGATTCGCCGCTTAACTGCAAGGTTTCCACTCCTTGGAGAGCAGTTGCGCAGGATTGGGAATTCAGGGATAAATCTTGTGCCACTTCCTAGATATATAAATCGAGGATTACTTAACCGAAAAGTATTGGGCATACATGTGTATCGCTATGGGTTCACTGGGATTGTTGGATACACAGCGTATAGCACACTTAATTATACAGGTCACAAGATAGATGAGCTTTACAACACGCTAGCCGACTTGCACGAGCTAATGTACGGAGAAGACAAGTAATTGTTCAATTGCTGGGATGATCGCCATGAACTTATGTTATTACGCAATTGTTGCAGCATCTGTTTTGTTCACTGCTTTTTATATTGGGTCTGTAATTACATTCCCTGTCTACATGTTACTTCTTGTCTCGGTGTACCTGGTCTCATTTTTGATTGGCAGACAATTTGAGCGAAAAAATCCTGCTAGGTTTAGTACTGATGGTGAGGTTCAGCTGGCATTTAATGTAACTGGCGGAGCGTTGCTGGTTACTGGCGATTTTAATTTTAGCGAATACCAGAGCGTAGCAATTGGTAATGGGGAAGTGCAAGTATCTGTTGTGGAATCGTTGAAAACAGATAGGATACTGCGAGTTGTCATTGCACACAGCCAGCCCAATGGAATTCAATATCATGATTCATTTGTGGTTGCAGTAGACTATGGACTATTGTATATCGTTGATGTCGCCGCAATAAAGAACCCTCAATTGATTAGCATCGTTCAGGGAAAAGCATCAGGGATACTGGATGTGCCAATTGCTGAGTTATTAGAAGGATCAGATGGTGGATTCGGTGTTCTGCTTCAGCCAAGCTATGGTGATGGCGAGTATACGTTTATGTTTAATGATGGCAAAATAGAAAGCATTTTTGAGGGGAGTGGCGAAATTGGGTCGTAGGCTATGAGCAGCGGCTTATCCATCTACCAATCTCCGGCCTTTGGCGTTTGAGTCATCCCACTAACCGTCGCCCCTGGACGGGTCAGGCAATTGGCTGAACTGGGATGTCCGCAGCAACAGCAATCTACATCAGAAGCGGCAACACGGTCCTGGGGATCGAATCGCAAGCATCAAGAATCTTGCCAACGAAGGGAAGTGGACGCAGCCCGTGTATGACCAGGCTGGCAACCTCACGGTGCAA
Source organism: Blastopirellula marina (assembly GCF_002967715.1). Classification (NCBI taxonomy): domain Bacteria; kingdom Pseudomonadati; phylum Planctomycetota; class Planctomycetia; order Pirellulales; family Pirellulaceae; genus Blastopirellula; species Blastopirellula marina. Next base: position 3,988 of record NZ_PUIA01000050.1, on the reverse strand, counting down.
CCACAGCCAGATCTTCCTTCCCAGTCAATGGAAATTAGGTACGACGCATGGAATCGGCCTGCCTACATCAAAAGTGGCGACGACCAGGTACTTTTGGAGTACGACGGGTTCGGCCGAATTCTAGCCAAGCATAGTAATATCCCTGGCACGTCTGACAGTCGTTTCACGCGCTACACCTATTCTCCCGACTGGCAACTGCTGGAAGAAGATGTTTTGGACTACGACGCGTCCGCAGTGTTGGATTCCCATCGGTACGAATACATTTGGGGCGTGCGCGGCCCCAACGACCTGGTCTGCCGCGAAAAGTACGACAGCGACGATACGCTTTTAGAGCGACAGTACGCCCTGTCGGACATCAACGGCAATGTAGTGGGAGTCGTTCCAGACGCCCAGGCAACGCTCGACCAATTGATCACGTACGATCCATATGGCACGCCCTCCGGCGAGGAGGGATTCCAGCATCTCTTCGGCGGTTACTATTACGATTCGACGACTGGTCTCTACCTAGTTCGCAATCGCGTCTACCATCCCAAACTAGGCCGCTGGCTCACCAAAGATCCGCTGGGTATGGTCGATGGGCCGAATTTGTACGAGTACTGTGCGGGGGATCCAGTTAATTTGGTCGACCCGAGTGGTGAGGCGATACCGCTGCTTGTCATCCTTGGAGGAATGGCGTTGTTCGGCGCGGTAGCGGGTGGGACTAGCTATACCGTGACAACCGATGAATTTCGCGCGGAGGAATTCGCCCTATTCACAGCAGGTGGTGCAGTTGCTGGCGGGCTGGGCGGTGCTGCTTTCTTCGGCGCCGCATTCGGACTATCCGCACTCGGGTTTACAGCAACGTATTCAGGATTGCTCGCTGGCGGTATTTCTGGCGGCGTCGGCGGTTTCAGTGGTGGCTTTGTTACGACGACAGGGATGCATCGATTTGCTGGCGACGATTGGGGAACGTCATTGCAAGCTGGCATCTATGGCGGTATTTACGAAGGTGCCATTGGAACTGCTGGAGGATTAGCTGGCGGAGCGGTGCTCGCGCGATATGGGGCGGGTTTTTTAAGTACCATTGCTAGTGGTAGCGCAGGAGGAATCGTTTCCGGTGGGATTAGTGGTTACGCGGAGAATGGCACGTTCTCAGGAACCGTCATGGGCGCGCTAAGGGGAAGTGCTATGGGGGCTTCATTCGCCTTCGGCGGGCGTGTAACGGGTAAGCTCGCTGGAAGAATTAAGCCACTTCCAAGGCAACCTGCTGGTTTGGAGCCGCGTAATACTGCTACGGGTAAACTTATGATCGGTACCAGAGCAGTCAACGAGAGTGTGAGAGTTCTACCGCGATCGGCCATTGTTCGATGGTTAGTAGCAAAAGGTGTACTTGCGGGGCGGGTAACGAATTGGCCAAGAAAACTACCGTTGCACGGAAATATTGCCCACCATCAGAAACCAGTGTCGTTAGGTGGAGCAGACGTACATTGGACTTTCCCATTTGGGAGGAGAGTGTACCGTTGGGGAAATATGGAGGCCGTTTCTCCAAGCGTTCATAAGCAATCGCATCCATTACCGCCGAGACAGTCACCGGAAACAGGTGTTCTCTATTACTAAGAGAGTCTGGAAATGTACTTCTTGCGTCGAATATGGTATACGTTGTTCCCGAAGCCGAAAACCGTGAACGATCCGGAATTCGGCATCCTGACTCTGGACTGGATGCATTCTATTGAAGTTCCCCCCAAGCCCCCTCGGGGACTGTGGATCGGAAAAACTGATTTTGCTCCGCTTGGTCGCTCTGTTACCGTAGCGTTTGTAATGGAAAGTGAACTTGGATCGACTCCTTTTCAACGAAAACTCTATCATTCCGTCGAGGATCACTGGAATGTGTTTCGTGATGAACTTGCGCAGCAACTTCTCCAGCTCATTCATGAATGGTATGGGGAGGCTGCTCGGACAGAGAAGCCGTCGACCGAGGAGTTCTTCCAAAATTGGGTCCGTCTAAATGGTGTTGATATCCGTGACAGCGCTACTCGCGAGCCGCAGTCCGCCGACGCAGTTTTAGATTTTTCTGTTCTGCCAGATGCATTAACAAATCCCTCGCTTCTCAAATTTCAGGATCACAATCCGGTAGCCCATCTTGACGATGGTAAAGTAGTAGGCGTCGCAATGATATAACCGACACCCCGCTACGATCCGGATCCGTACGGCACGCCGACCGACGAAAGCGATTTCCGGCAGCTGTTCGGCGGCTACTACTATGATTCGGACACGGGTCTCTACCTAGTTCGCAATCGCGTCTATCATCCCAAACTGGGACGCTGGCTGACCAAGGATCCCCTGGGAATGGTCGATAGGCCGAACCTGTACGAGTACTGTGCGGGCGATCCGGTGAATTTGGTTGACCCGAGCCGTGGGGCAATTCCGTTGATCTTCTACGTCGGGGCATTTGCCGTTGCCCACGGGTGGTCGCAAAAGATTCTTGCAACAAATGTAGCGACAATTCTCGACGTGTAAGCCCCCGGCACGGGGTTAGAGGCACCGAATCGTTTCAAGTTGCTTGGCTGCGCGATGCCAGCGACTTGGGAGAGGTAGTCGGCGCCTAATACTGTGGCCAGGCAAGCGGGTCATTAGATACATATCATGATTACCAGTTGGTCGGATTGACGGGGTGTTTTGCGGGAGCTTTACGTATTGCCTCCATCTATGGAGGCGTTACACAATCGCGTTACCAAGAACTACTGCCAAGTGACAGCGGTTGGTGCGAAATCCGCTACGAAAGGGCCGTGGACAATTTCGCATAGGAAACGGGTGACCTAGCCACAATGGTCGCCGACAACAAGCCTCAGACCGAGTTGCAGGGAAACTCGATCAGCCAATACTGGAAAATGGAGTCAAGGTTCAACCACGACGACGGCCGCAACTACGTAGACGGTCTGATTTTCTCAGCAGAAGTGTTAGCGAATGAGTAAGTGCAGGGTGCCAGACCATGACAAAATACTGAGCAGGACTTCTCCTGTTCTGCGTGTGGGGTCTCGCAGCTTTCGAGAGCCAGATTCGTCTAAATTTAAGCCAAAAACGCGTCATATAACTTGAGGAGATGCTTAGCATTTTGCATCTGGATTCATGATACTATCACCAAAGCATTTCACAAGCTAATCGTCGGTTTCCAACACGAAAAGGACAAGGCGTGGCTCTCTTGTCGATCGTTTTGTTATTGCCTGCGCGGCAACTGCTTCGCATATTGCAAATCACTGGCGATGATCGACGGCGGGTTATCTTCTCAACCATCCACTGTCCGGTCTCTTTCAATATTTCCGACCTGTCGTAAGCCTTCTAGCTTTGTGTTGCTACACGCAAAGCTACTGGCGTGATGCTTAGATGCTCACTTCATCTAAATTTTCACCAAAAACGCGTCAAGATACTTGAAGTGGGCCAGCTTAGCCGTTGCTTCTACACAGGGAATTGGCACAGCCACTTGCGAGATGAATCGACGAGAGATGGTCGCTATCCGTCTATGTCTATTTCTTTAATCCAATTGGAGGTTTCTATGTCACATGTTGTCACCATCGAGACAAAAGTTCGCGACCTGAACGCACTCAGGTCCGCTGCAAACCGGTTGAGTTTGCCTGCTCCAACCTTCGGGCAGACTAAGCTATTTAACGCTTCGGCAATTGGTTGGCGTATCGAGTTGCCCGGTTGGCAATATCCGGTGGTCGTTGATACGGACTCGGGCCGCCTGAACTACGACAATTTCGAGGGACGTTGGGGGAACCCCAAGGAACTCGAACGATTGTTGCAGGCCTATGCCATCGAATGTGCAACCATTGAGGCTCGCAAGAAGGGTTATACGACCTCAGAGCAAAGCCTTAGCGATGGAAGTGACCTGCAACCCAAAAACTGAGCCATTCAAAATGAGAAAATCGAGGTAAAATCGGGCCATCCTATTCGAGGAGATCATGACCATGAAGAAGTCTCGATTTACGAATGAACAGATTGCCTTTGCCCT
>NZ_PUIA01000049.1 GCF_002967715.1 Blastopirellula marina | reverse complement strand
CTGTCGTACCTGAGCGTCGTCTCGTAGCGTCTGAGGCTGCACGCCCTGAACAATGTTCTGGCACTGCGAAACGAGCTCGTCGAGTTGGTCATTCGACCGAACATTCAAGGAACGAAATCGTTCAAAGAATTCGTTCAAATTGCCAATCGCGGAGTCGCGAAAAACTTTGGCACGTCCATCCTGCTGCCCCGAGAGTCGTTCCGTCAGATGCGTTACCAAGCCCGAAAGCTCTTCAACGAAGGCCGACTCGGCAAGTTGAACCGCCTCGTCAAACCGAGCCTGAACACGACGACACTCGTCCTGGTAAAGCTGAGGATCGAGTTGCCGCAGATAGGACGGAGCCTCCACATTGGGAAAATCCCAGGTAACGTCGAAGAGCCCGATCAACGACATTGGGTAATCGGCCTCGTTGTAGAGGCGACCAAGTCGCTGCCGTGCTGCCTCTTTCAGCGAGAAATAGTCTTCGTCGAGTTCCTCGACTGCCTTGGTTAATTCCTGGCGATGCTCGCTCATCCAGTCTTGAAATGTGTCGACCCTATCTTGCCGAATCAATCGCACGGCCGGTTCTGGATAAGGCAGACTGATGGACGTCCAAAAAGAGCGGATGCGATTCCGCTCCGAAGTCACGGCTTTGAAGCGTGGATTCTTTGTGTCCAGCAGCTTCTTGCCTGCACTCAAGAATTCACCCTGGGCATCGAAGGACAAGGCTGCCTGAGCCCGTTGGTCTCGTGTCAAAGTCTTCTGCGTGCCTAACCAGGTAAAGTTGACGCGGGTCGCACACATCGTGGATCGCAGCCTCCCGGAGGGACTGCTACGATCAGTGGGATGCTCTAAAGTTGTTGCCGTCATAAATACCTCACATGAAGATGGGTTAGTTTTAGGCTAATTGGATTCAGGATTCTGGGTTAGTCGTCGCCGCAGTTTTCGGGTAGCCTGAGTCGTTGTGGTGAACACTCCCCCGGACTCGGCAGAGAGACAACGTCCGCTCGCCCAGCTTCGGAGTCGCTCGACCGACTCAGCGGACGTGACGGCGACCGGCACCACGTTCTGCGCTGCCTGCACCAAGGAAACATTTAAGAGGGCTGCCAACCGGCAACAAGCACGGATTTCAGCTCCCGTCCACGAACCGTCGTTGGGCAGATCCTGGGACGGATCCAACCCAAAGCGGTCCAGGTACATTGGCCAGATGGCTTCCTTCTGAGACTTCCCTGGCAGATCGAGAAAGAAAATTGCATCAAAGCGTTCTGCTCGGGTAAGCTCGGGGGGCAGCTTAGAAACATCGTTGCTCGTAGCGATCACAAAGACATCCGATTCGTGATCAGCGAGCCAGGTCAGCAGGGTACCGAGCATTCGCGAGCCCACACCGCTATCAGTCTGACCCGAATTGGAGGTGCCACCGAGGGTCTTTTCCAGTTCGTCGATGAAGAGTACCGCAGGCTGCATCGCATCGATGATTTTCAACGCCCTGCGAGTTCGCTCCTCAGTTTGCCCGACGATGCCACCCATGAGCGCACCCACGTCGAGCGTCAGAGTCGGTCTGCCAATCTCGCGGCCTAGAGCCTTGGCGAAGGCCGACTTGCCCGTACCAGGCACCCCCAGCAGTAAAACGCCCTTTGCCTGGACGGAGCGGGATTCCTGCGAACGCAGTGCCTGACAGCAAAACTGCTTGAGCGATGCTAATCCTCCCAGTTCGGCAAAGGACTCGCCGCCACGATGGAGCGATAGCAGGCCACTCTTGATGAGCGTCTGCGACTTAAGCTGCCAAATAGCCGACGGCTCCAGTCGTCCATGTCTCACCAGGGACAACGCAAACGCGTTCTCCGCTTCATAGCGGCTCAAGCCACAGGCCGCATCGAGAATCCGTTCTCGCTCAACACCTGCGGGGAATTCATCCCCTTCGGTTGCAATGTCTGCGGCGATTTCGGTGAGCTGTTCCCGAGAGGGCAGTTCATGCTCCACTACGGTGAACACACGTTCCAGCTCCACTGGTAGCTGTACCACCGGTGCTAGAACCACCAGAAAACGCTGATGAGCTTTCCCCTGGGAAACTTGATGAAAGATTGCCTGGACCACCTCCGCCGAACCGAGGAAACGATGGAGATTCGATAGCACCAGGAGCGAAGGCTGTCCGTTGCTGGGAAGCGATTCGAGATACCGCACAGCCCCTAAGGGATCGGTGACCGACACCGCTTGCGACTCCAACTGTTCTGTCGGGGCACCTCTGAGACCGACGTCGATATCCCAGGTGCTCATCCGCCAGTCTTCGTCACGGCAAAGCTGAGCCAGTTCGGCGATGGCATCATCTTGTTCGCAACTGCGAACCCAGATGCCGCTGAAGCCAGCCCGCACCAGTTCCTGTATTTCTTCTGCTAGGCGCATATTGATTCCTTGTAATTGAAGTCTGGAAATGAAAAAGCTCGCGAGAGCGAGCATTAGATAGAGTGGGCTAGTTGCCCGATTGTGGTCAGCCAACTGGCGATCTCGCCTGCGGGATCTCGCTCCCGAAGGTGGTCAATGGTCATATGGGCCGCGACCTGCGTGTTGAGCCAGCGTTTGGCGCGGCTGGACAGACGATTCTGCGAACGTCGCGATAAGAGCTCCCAAGGCCTGTCGTGGAGACCGTTCTCATAGAGCTGCTTGGCGACGAGGATGGCCACCGGATCAAAATCGCCAAACGCAAGCTCGATTGGAGTAACCTCACGAATCGCCGCCGGATGGAGATAGTTTTCCAGGCTTCGCTTACTCGTAAGCACAGCCCGGCATTGTGGCCGCTGATTGATGACCTCGGCCAATTC
>NZ_PUIA01000048.1 GCF_002967715.1 Blastopirellula marina | reverse complement strand
CTACAGCGGCAACGAAGATGACGTGATTCTGCTGGGCGATTTGAACGTCAGCTACAAGAAGCTGGGTGCGCTGGGCCAGATCCCTGGCATTACCTATACCGTGGCGGACGAGCCGACCAACACGCTCCGCAAATCAAGCTACGACAATCTCGTCTTCCTGGCGAACGATACGCAAGAGTTCACCGGCCGGGCCGCCGTGTACGACACGCAAAAAGAGTTTGGCCTGACGCTCGACCAGGCGATGGATGTCTCAGACCACTTGCCGGTCTGGGGCGAGTTCTCCGCCTACGAAGCGGGACCATCGGCCATCGCGTCGGGCGCCGGAGCGCCCGTTCGCTAACGAAGTTAGCAAGAATAGTAGCCCGCAGCGCGAGCGAGGGAAATGCGTCGGGCTACTTGAGGAAAGGAATGCGGCGTCGCTCGGTTAAAAATCTTGCGGCAGCTACGGGTGAGTGTTCTTCTTACCGCTTTCAGCTGTCCGCTTTTCTTCTCGACCCCATTTCCCTCGCTCGCGCGTCGGGCTACTATTTGCCCCTACACCAGCGGCAAGAGCGTTGCGAAGGCGAGCGTTGACAGGAAGCTGACGCCCCCCAGCACCAACAGCAGCAGCGTCCACGACTTTAGCGCTTCGACTTCGGTCAGGCCGCTCATCTTGGCGAAGACCCAGAAGCCGCTGTCGTTCATCCACGATCCCATC
>NZ_PUIA01000047.1 GCF_002967715.1 Blastopirellula marina | reverse complement strand
ATTCTACTACTTCAGCGCCACCATCGCGAATTTCTTCTTCCAGCGATTTCTCCTCCGCCGCTGGCAAGATCTCATTCCCTGCTTCCACGACCGGAAACTTCGTCGCTCCGCTTACCCGCAGCACCTGAGCCTGCGAGTCGCCACGAAAAACCTTATTCCGCGTCACATCTAGCTGCGCCGACGCATCTTTCACCACGAACGCCGCCGCGTGAAAACGCCGGACCTCGTTTTCGACCGCCGACAGCTGGCACGCTTCTCCATAAAACGCGTGCCGCCAGTTGTCGAACTTGCAGTTTGTCAGCTCGACCTTCGCCCCCGGCAGCGCCCAAACCGCATAGTTGGGCGGGCCGAACTTACGCAGCTTCGCCCCCGCAAATGTGACGTCGTTGATTCGCACATTCCCTTCAACGCGCACCGCCGCGACTCCGCCGCTGCGCAGCTGATCGGCTTTCATCGTCACGTTCGACTTGGCGAACGCCATCACCAGCGGCGGCATTCCTTCGGAC
>NZ_PUIA01000046.1 GCF_002967715.1 Blastopirellula marina | reverse complement strand
ATCCGCAGGTGATCGAGATCGTGCAGCACTTCGCCAGCGCGGACAAGCCGATCGCGTCGCTTTGCCATGGCCCGCAGATCCTGGCCGCCGCTGGCGTGCTCGACGGCAAGTCGTGCAGCTGCTATCCGGCCTGTTCCCCTGAAGTGAAGTTGAGCGGCGGGACGTTTGTCGAAGCGAGCGAAGGTTTTGACAACGCCCATGTCGACGGCAATCTCGTGACCGCCCCCGCTTGGCCGGCCCACCCCGCGTGGATCCGAGCTTTCCTGGAAGTGCTGGGGACGAAGATTACGCTCTAACGGCCCAACCCACTGGCGCTAGAAACGTGCGTCACGCTACGGCGTTCCCGTTTCGCTCGACGGTTGTTGCAAGCCATGCTTTTTGCGAAGGCGATCCCAATACGTCTTCCAATAGTCGTCGTAGTAGTCCAAGGCGGCGGTTTCGATGTGGGGCGGATCGACCACTTCCGGCCACTTGGCTGGCTCGTACGCTTTTAGGTGGCCCTGGCC
>NZ_PUIA01000045.1 GCF_002967715.1 Blastopirellula marina | reverse complement strand
AGGTCACGCATTGCTGCCTGCAGCAGGTCGATCACGCGAGTTGGGCTGAGCTTGTTGAGCGGGACTTTCGCTTCGTGCAGGCTTCGCTTGGCTACAAACAGCGAAGCCCAAATGGCCAGCAGCGTCCAACTCAGTTCTGTCCGTGCATTCTCGGGCGTACGGCATTGCAGTCGGGCCTTGCCGCAGTCTTGCTTGACCGTGCGGAAGAAGACTTCGATGCCCCAGCGGGCCTGGTACAACTCGGCGATTTGCTGGTTGGTCAAGTTCCATTCGTTGGTTAGCAGGTAGATCCAACCACGCTCGGTGATCACCGCCACCAGTCGTAGAAGCAACGGTGGCTCGCCTTTCAATTGCGATTTGTGCGGCCAATGATAGACCCATTCGGTGTCGCGTTTGAGAGACGGATCAAGCTTCCGCAACAAGCGAATGTTCGAGCCGACCCGGATCACGAAGCTCCGTTTCGATTCGATTATCGCCGACCAGAGCGGCCGGCCGACGTACTCGGCGTCGGCTACCAGCCGTGCCTTGGAAGGCAACTGATCGAGCAGGTCGATGGCCGATTGACGTTCGCTTCCGTGCGAAGAAGCCAGCTTCCAACACGCAGGCATGCCTGAGCCAATGTGCCAGCAGACGGTCGCCAACAACTGAACGGTCATGGCCTTGGCCGCATCCGCACGCGATCGGTAACGCTTGCTGCGAGCCTGCTTTCTTCGACTGGATCGCCCCGGCATTGC
>NZ_PUIA01000044.1 GCF_002967715.1 Blastopirellula marina | reverse complement strand
ACGGGAAATTGCCCGCTTCCCTTGCTAATCTGAGACTGCCGGCGCCCAACGATCCGCTGACAGGTGAGCCATTTGTCTACCAGCGAGATGGCGACAAAGCGATCCTCAGAATGGCGCCGGTCAACGAAAAACTAGACGCCTTCGAGGATCATCTCGAACTGGAACTGATCGCCCAATAGCCAACCTATCGGGCGATCCCCCTGACGAAGAGATCCGGCTAAGCGATCTCGACTATTCCGATTTTCCATCCGGCTGCTCCGCCGTGATCGCCATCACGATCGGCGCGCTTTGATGGCGGCCTTTCACCAGTTCGATCTCGGCGATCTCTTCGGTCGGGCGTTTCGGCTCGACCTTGATGTACCGCATCTGCTGGCCGCCGTCGAAGGCGAAGGCGAACTTCGAGTCAGGGACGTCGGACTTGCGGACGTAATCGGCGAAGTGTCGAGCATTTTTCAGCTCAACGTCTTCGGTCTGGCCGTCGGCGTAGTGAATACGAACGATCATCGCCGTGGCCGGGTTCTTGTCGTACGGCGCTCCCCAGCCGCTGATTCCGCTGAGCAGGTGGATCGCTTTGGCCGGAGCATGCAGCGGCAAGGTGACCGATGTCGGCATCGAAGCGGGGCCAGGGGCGTTTGGGCTTCGCAG
>NZ_PUIA01000043.1 GCF_002967715.1 Blastopirellula marina | reverse complement strand
CAACGCTGGTAACAATTTCTCCCGGCGCAAAAAATAAGTCTTGATGCGGAAGGCGGTTGGGCCTTCAATGCTCGTCGCCAAACCAACAATACTTCCAAGAAGGAACTTGGAATGTCGCATCAAGACAGCACGGATCGTCGCACATCGTTTTCGAATTTGGAAGCCGTATTTGAGTTTTTATTGCCAGCTGAACTGGATGACAGCAGGCGGCATGGTAACGCGACGATCGGTTGTCGCACGCTGGCAGCGATGGCATTGGTCTGCTGGGGATGGTCGTCTCGGCGAACCCTTTCGCAGAAGATGACCGAAGCAAGCGAGGTGGTCGCGAGTCTGATGCCCGATGCTCAAACGGCTTCCCGCCAAGGCGTTTGCCAGGCTCTGCGTCGTTGCGGCCAGCAGATTCAAAACGTGATCTGGGAACGCTTGCAACAGGAACTGCCTCGACTGAAAGGGTATTGGACCACGGCTGGTCGACCCACCTTTGCGATCGATGGCACCAAGTTCACGGC
>NZ_PUIA01000042.1 GCF_002967715.1 Blastopirellula marina | reverse complement strand
CTTGCAGGGCTTTAACGATCTGTTCGGGACTACGTCGTTTACGCTTCTTGGTCATGGGAGTCTCCTTGGCCGAAATTGGCCTCTAGACTCTCATAACACATGGACCAGTTTTTGGGGAGCATGCCAACTATATGATTAAGCGGACAATGATGCGTCCGAGAGACATCATTGCCTTTTTTAATACATGCATATCTCAAGCAACTAACTCCCCAAGAATTACACAGGAAACACTTCGAATTGCCGAGGGAGAGTATTCACTAGGGCGATTCCGCGCGTTAGGAGACGAGTGGATTGAAGACTTTCCTAAATTGCTCGACTTTCTAGGATTATTCAAGAAAAGCCCAAGCGACTTTGAATTGAATGAGCTAACTGATGAAAGACTGGGAGAGTGGTGTCTGGAATTCCTTGACTTCGATTCTTCACAAAGTTGCTTTCTCGTAGAGTCATCACTTCAGTTTTTTAACGGTGCGATGACCGGGTCCGTCTACCGACAAATTATTGCCGGAGTCTTATATCGAATTGGCTTTTTGGGCCTGAAAACGGAATCGTTCAATTCGATAACTTACGCGGAACCTGAACGTCGCAACATCGCTTCCTCTGATATTTCAGACGACTGCGTCTGTCGAATACACCCAATGTATTGGCGTGCCTTGGGAGTTAAGCCCACGTAACGTCATGCCGTAAATACGAAAAAAACGACGTAAATTGTCTCCATAGCAACAGCGATCAAAATCCATGGGCAATTCATCGTGATACTCGCCACACGTCTGGCAGTAAAAACCATCCGGCATATCAAAACTCGGGGCAGAGCAGGGGACACGGCATTGGGGTGACCAACCAATTCTCCTACTTCTGTGGCGTAATGCAAGCTTCTTATTGAGACCAAATCACCACAACGCTCGTCTCAACAAAGACCCTTGTTGAGAGCGACTATCTTTTGACGAAAAATGCAAGTGAAGACCACGCCTAGGGTTACTTCCCTCTGGTTTTTGTCGATATGAGTGATACCATGCGGAAAGAAGTTGAGACTGCACACGATGATGTAGCCACCGCCAAAGTATCGTTCAGGCTCGCGATTTGCACCGTAATTTCCAGCCAGTTTGCTGCTTTTCCTACGGTGATGACGCAACACCCACGAGCGAAATTCATCGCTCTTAAGCCAGAATGAAAGGACACCAACATGGACCAGGCCGTAATTGACAAGTTGAATGAAATTTTGAAGCACGAATGGACCGGAGTCGCTCAGTACTCGCAGGCCGGCTTCGTTGTCAGCGGGCTGTGGCGCGAAGTTTACAGTGAAATGTTCCTGGAAGCCGCCAAGGAATCGTTCGGTCACGCCAAGATCGTCGGCCAGAAGATCTCTGCCCTAGGTGGCGTTCCGACCATTGAACGCAACCAAGTGAAGCAAACCGACGACCTGTACGAAATGCTGACCAACGGTCTGGCATTCGAATCGAAGGCCGTCGAGCTTTACCAGGAAGTTCTGTCGATGGTCGACGGAAAGAATCGCCCACTGGTCGTTCTGCTGGAAGAAATCCTGCTGGAAGAACAGGAAGGCGTGGACGAATTCACGATGATCCTGAAGGATCCAACCGTTGCGGCCCAGGCTCGCGGCGGAAGTGCTTCCAAGGCCGGTTAAGCGGTCAAGAAAATAAACTACCCTTTGAAGCAGTCGTTCAAAGGGTAGCTGATTACATGAGTGTTGTTGTGGTAATACCCAGGTAAAACCAAGGCACTTACCACAGCAATGCTTTTTATTAGGCCGATTCCGCGTGCCAGACACGCAGCGACGGGGCAGCGGATGCACCGATTCGCCCTGAGACGATGGCATCTTCTTCCGTCCGGGTCGCCTTCAGCGTAACGCGTTCGCTTTTTGCGGAAACCATTTCAGGCAAAGCACTTGCAATTCCAAGTGCCGTTCGCAGTGCGGCAAGCGATTCTGGCGAAACTTGAACGCTAGACTGAGTAAACCAGCCCACACGCTGTCCGCCGTAGCTTTGCTGGCGAATTTCGACAAAGGCGCAACCATCGCGATCCGTGCAATTTACGACGAGCGTGCGGTCGCGGTCTCCGGTCGAGATCGTTTCGACCACATGTTCTTTGAGGTAGGACATATATCAGGCGAGAGTGCTATCGGCTTTATTGAAGTTGATATCAAGTCTCAGTACATGCTTATTCTGGGGCGATTGCCTCCATGCGTCAATAACAAAAATCCCAAATGCAGTAATTAGTGGGGCTTATTGACGGTTCTGCGGAATACCAGTATCATTTCGCGTTTCCACCTGCATATTGTGCCTCATCTAGTTGAGGCTTTCATCGGACGTTTGCCCTACGGCTTCTGGATCGGCTTAAACCACAGCAGCTAATCGGGCACTAAATTGAGGCCAGCAAGCGACTTACGCTTTGCATCCCCTCGCTGGAAACACGGTCATGGCAGTACCAAAGAGAAAACAGTCGAATTCCCGTACCGGCATGCGTCGCGCTCACGATGGCCTGAAGGCCCGCGAGTTGACTCTCTGCCCTAATTGCTTGCACGAACGTCGCGTTCGCGTGGCTGTTCCGACCCACGTGGTGTGCCCAGAATGTGGTTACTACCAAGGCCGAAACGTCATGCCGTCCAGCGAAGTCGCCGAATAAGCACCCCCTGGGCTTCCAAGGTTACAAGACCGCTGGGACAATGCCCGTTCGGATAATTTCATCCGAACGCGTAGACCTCTGCCAGCGGTCTGTCGACTTCGAAGCTTGATCGAGAGAAGGGCCCCCTGCGATGAGCAAAATCGCATTTCTATTCCCGGGACAAGGCGCGCAAACCGTTGGAATGGGGAAATCCCTTTACGACACGCTGCCGGCCGCGAAAGAGTACTTCGACCAAGCCAACCAGATTCTAGGCTACGATCTGGCCTCGGTCTGCTTTGAAGGCCCCAGCGAAAAGCTAGACTCCACCGTCCACAGCCAGCCGGCCTTGTTCGTTACCAGTATTGCCGCCTTGGCGCAACTGCGTGACCAATCGCCGGACGTCTTGCTTTCTGCGGAAGCCACCGCCGGACTGAGCCTGGGCGAGTACACAGCCATGGTCTTTGCTGGCGTGATGGAGTTTGAAGACGCACTGAAAGTCGTTCAAGTACGCGGTGAAGCGATGCAAGCCGCTTCCGATGCCACGCCTAGCGGCATGGTCAGCATCCTCGGGCTCGAACAGGACGCCGTCGAAAAGATCTGCGACGAAGCCCGCGGCGATGGCATTCTTCAAATTGCCAACCTGCTTTGCCCCGGAAACATTGTCGTTTCTGGCACCAACGATGCCTGCGAGCGAGCCGCCGAAGTGGCGGAGAAGAGCGGGGCGATGAAGGTCATTCCATTGGCCGTCGCTGGTGCGTTCCATACGGAAATCATGCGACCAGCCGTTGATAAGCTGACGGCCGCACTCGCAAATGTCACGCTCAGGAGCCCGAAAATCCCGGTTATTTCCAACGTTGACGCCCAGCCACACGACGACCCGGAAGAGATTCGCTCGCTTTTGCAGCAGCAAGTCTGCTCTCAGGTTCGCTGGGAACAATCGATGCGTTACCTCTTGGATCAAGGCTTTGACGAGTTTTACGAAATCGGTGCCGGCAAAGTACTTCGCGGCCTGATGAAGCGAATCAATCGCAAGGTTGCGTTCACCGGCGTTGAAGCCTAACCCCCCTTAGCGACCCCACTAACTCTTTTGAAATCAATAGATTAGGCAATTCCCCCATGAGCGATGTTGACCGAACCGCACTTCCCGTTGATTTGACTGGCAAGATCGCCATCGTGACTGGTGCCTCGCAAGGGATTGGCCAGCAAATCGCCATTGGCCTGGGCAAACGCGGTGCTAAGGTCGCCTGCGTGGCCCGCAGTGCCGACAAGCTGGCTGAAACGGTTGCCGCCATTAAGGCAGCCGGCGGCGAGGCTGAGGCCTTCCCCTGCGACGTGACATCGCGAGAAAGCGTCGAGCAACTGGTCGACAAGGTTGCCGAAACCTGGGAAAAAGTCGATATCCTGGTAAACAATGCCGGCGTTACCCGCGACAACTTGCTTCCCCGCATGACCGACGAAGAATGGGATACGGTCATCAATACGAACCTGCGAGGCATGTTCCTGTTCAGCCGAGCCGCGTCGAAGTACATGATGCGTGCCCGATATGGCCGTATCATCAATATCAGCAGCGTCTCAGGCATCATGGGCAACCCAGGCCAGACGAACTACTCCGCATCCAAAGCGGGCATGATCGGTTTTACCCGCAGCCTGAGCCGCGAATTGGCTGGTCGCAAGGTGACGATCAACGCAATCTGCCCGGGCTTCATCGAATCGGAAATGACCAAAGCCCTAGGCCCAGTGGTCGAAGAAGAAGTCAAAAAACGCATTCCAGCAAAGCGAATGGGCAAGCCAGAGGAGATCGCCGATGCGGTCCTGTTCCTGGCCAGCGACCATGCTGCCTATGTTACCGGTCAGGTCCTGACCGTCGACGGCGGCATGACCGGCTAGCATCCATTGGAAACGCCTTAGTGACATTGACTTACACACTAGTTTTTTCCTAAGAGCGTGTTTCCTGAAAATTAAGATGGATAGGGTGGTCTCCACCTTGACCCGTTTTACTTGGGTCATCTATCTTGTTGAGCTTGAACCTTCATAAAAAACCAACTTAAGTCACCATAGACGACCGAGCTTTCGGTCGCTTGCCCCAAAACGGAGGACACGTCGTGTCGGTTGAAGAGCGTGTAATTGAGATCGTTGCTAGCCAACTGGGTGTTGATAAAGAAAAGGTTTCCCGCGACAGCTCGTTCGTGAACGATCTGGGTGCCGACTCGCTGGACATGGTCGAGCTGGTCATGGAGCTGGAAGAAGAATTTGATATCGACATTCCAGAGGATTCCGCGGATAAGATCGAAACGGTCGGTCAAGCGATCGACTACCTGGAAGAAGCCAAGAACTCCTAATCGGCTGATTTCTTCTTTCCCGCTTGTACTCCTAGCGTTCATAAAATCATGAAGCGTCGCGTTGTCGTTACCGGAATGGGGATTGTCTCCTCGCTTAGCTGCCAACTAGATCAGTTCTGGTCCAAGTTGATTGCAGGGGAGAGTGGTATCCATGAAATCAAAATCCTGGATACGTCCCGGTTCAAGGTGAAGTTCGCCGCTGACGTTCATGATTGGGCACCGGACGAGTACATCGACTCGAAGGAACAAAAACGTCTTGACCGTTTCTCTCAGTTTGGAATGGTCGCGGGAATCGACGCCGTCAATCAGTCCGGCCTCGATTTCTCGCAAGAAGATTCTTACCGCTGCGGCGTAATCCTGGGATCTGGCGTGGGTGGCATTGCCACCATCGAAGAGCAAACCGAAAAGCTCCTCACCAAGGGTGCCGATCGTGTCTCGCCAATGACCATTCCCCGGCTGATGCTCAACGCTGCAGGTGGTAACATCTCCATCCGCTACGGCATGCGTGGTCCGAACTACACCGTAGCCACTGCATGTGCCAGTGCGACCAACGCTCTGGGCGATGCCCTCAAAGCAATTCAATACGATGAAGCGGACGTCATGATTTCCGGCGGTACCGAAGCTGGTATCACGCCGATGGGAATCAGTGCCTTCTCGAACATGAAGGCCCTCTCATTTCGTAACGACGACCCTCAAAAGGCCAGCCGCCCATTCGACCTCGATCGCGACGGTTTCGTCATGGCCGAAGGGGCCGGCGTTGTCGTCTTGGAAGAACTGGAACACGCCAAGGCCCGCGGGGCCAACATCCTGGCCGAACTGGTCGGCTTTGGCTGCAGTGGTGACGGTGGTCACATCACTTCGCCGGACCCAGAAGGTCGCGGTGCTGCCCGGGCAATGCAGAACGCACTGAACGATGCAGGGCTGCCCCCCGAAGTGATCGACTACATCAACGCTCACGGAACGAGCACGCCTCCAGGCGACAAAGCCGAAACAACCGCCATCAAGACAGTCTACGGCGACCACGCCTACAAGCTGGCCGTCTCCAGCACCAAGAGCTCGCTCGGCCATTCGCTGGGTGCCAGTGGCGGCATCGAACTGATCGCCTGCATCAAAGCCATCCAGGAAGGGGTCATTCCACCGACCATCAACCTGGAAAAGCCAGATCCGGCTTGCGATCTCGACTACACGCCAAACGAAGCCAAGAACCGCAAGGTCAGCTACGCCATGAGCAACAGCTTCGGCTTCGGTGGCCATAACGCCTGCGTTATCGTCAAAGAATACGCCGAGTAGTTGAACGCTTTACCGAGCTTCGTTGCTACGGCAATCTGGGAGGCTCGCCTGTGAAGATTACCCTCTGTGCCATTGATGCCAGGCTGACCGAAGCCTGGCAGGAAGCTTGTGGCGATCTCGATTTTGTTGAGGTCTATCGTGGGTCCATTCTCGACTTACGATGTGATGCCGTTGTAAGCCCTGCCAACAGCTTTGGTTTTATGGATGGCGGCATCGATGCTCTCTACACCTCGCATTTTGGCTTTCCACTCCAACAGCGCCTGCAAGAGCTCATTTGCCAACGGCACCACGGCGAACTCCTAGTCGGTGCCGCAGAAATCGTCGATACGGACGACCAACGTATTCCGTTCTTAATCGCCGCTCCCACGATGCGGGTGCCGACGATTCTTAAAGATTCGATCAACCCCTACCTGGCAGCAAGGGCCGCACTATTATTGGTGCGTGAGGGGTTTTTCCCGTCCGGCATGCTCATTGGCGAGAGAATTCGTGATGGCGTGAAATCGATTGCATTTCCCGGCCTAGGCACAGGCGTGGGAAGAGTCGCTCCCGAAATTTGTGCCCGCCAGGTACGTCAGGCAATCAACGAGGTCGTACTAGGGCAACACACGTTCCCTACATCTTGGCTCGACGCTCAAATTCGACATCAAAAGATGTTTACCGATCGTATTCGAGACCTGCAATCCGACTCTTAAAGCCTGAAGAATACCGGCAATAAAAGCTTGAGTTTTTTGCGTCTTTGGGGAATGATCGAGAATAGAAAAACCTGCTTCAGGCCAACTGCAGGCCCCATTCGGTTTCCCTACCAGAGAAACACGCGAGCATGATTCGCATAACATGTCCTTGCTGCGGTGTCGGCATCAATGCCGAAGAGCGTCTGATCGGCCAGACGGTTCGCTGCCCGAAATGCTTGAGCATCACCAAAGTTGTTCGCCCCAAGAGGGACGACGATGACCTGGCACCAGTGATCGAACCCAGCTACGAAACCAAGGTCTACGACGACGATCGCCCACAGCCTACCGATTGCCCTAAATGCAGCAAAGTGATCCCTGCCCAGCAGTATCTTTGCAAGGGCTGCGGCTGGCATACCAAGCTGGAAGCCTATTTCGAGGACCTGACCGAAGAAGCACTCGCAAAAGACACTGAGCCCAAGACCAAGATGGAACGCTGGTTCAACGAGCAGCTTCATGAACTGGTCACTCACACAGAATTCTTAATTGCAGCGGGTTTATTTACGGCCTTCTTAGGTTTTGTGGCGATTGTCGTTGGGAGAATATTTTTTGGTCCACTGCTGGGAACGATTGTTGGGCTGATCCTTGCCGCAGGCATGGCGTTTGGCTGGCTGGTCCTCATGCGACGATTTGGAGCCCTGAAAGACCCCAAGCGAGACGAGCGCCTTCACCGAGAACGCATGGACCAGCGTGCTAAGGTCGCACGAGATCCGGGGCGGGGCAGGGGAGCGATCACTCGGCCCATCCGTGTGTCGAGTTCGAGCGCGGAACCATCTCCGCGTATTTCCCTTCCTGACGAAGAATACAATGTCGACGATATCGACCTGTTCTCCGACGGCCCCGTCAAGCCACGCAAATCGAGTTCATCCGATGCAACGACGAGTTCACCCCAACACGCTAGCAGTCCGTCCGGATCTCAAAAACCGTCGAAAACTGGCGACGATGACTGGCTAAACGACCTGCTGTAGCGATTCACCTTGCCGCAGCCTGACACGGTTCCTATACTCCGGCAACTTTCCACGAAGTGTCTCAGCCACGTAGTGAATCGGCGAGACCCAATTCGCGTCGGATCATGGAGGATCGAATCATGGCACGTGGCACTCTTTTTAGTATTCTATTGGTTGCATTGACCACCCACGTGGCAACCGCTCAGTCGGAACCTCGGCCGATGCCGATTAGTGGTTCCACGACAACGAACTCCGATTCCTCACTGCAGTGGCGTAATCCTGGTGCTACTGTCCCTAGCAGCACCCCCAGCGCCGTACAGCCGGCTGCCTATGCCAGTGATCCACCAACCCAACAGTCCGAGAACGTCACGAAGTCAGGCAGCCTGTTGAAGGTGACCTCTGGTCTGAAAGAGCTTCCTAACGGAGCTGGTCAGGTCTGGCGCGACTACGACCTCACACCGTATACCAGTCGCGTCACCACCACGGCCAAGCCCGAACAAGCGATTATCGACTGGATCCTTCGCGAAACGGGCACCGATGTCTGGTTTGGCGATCCCCTGGGAGTGCTTTCAGCCAACAAGAGCACACTTCGCGTTTATCACACGCCTGAGATGCAGGAAGTCGTCACCGAAGTGGTCACCAAGTTTGTTGACAGTCAGGCCGAGGTAAAGAAGCTGGGTGTTCGTCTGGTTACGGTTAAGAGCCCCAACTGGCGTCGCCTGGCCTATCGCATGATGCAGCCGGTTTCCGTCAAAACACCGGGCATCGAAGCCTGGCTGATGAGCAAGGAAAACGCGGCCGTTCTGCTGAATGAACTGCGTCAACGAAGCGACTTCCGGGAACACCACGCGGCCGATCTGCTGGTCCATAATGGCCAGTCGAGCACGATCTCGATGCTACAGCCACGTTCGTTCGTTCGCGGTGTTCGTGCAACGCAGACGTTCCCTGGCTACGAATTGCAAACCGATCAAATCGAAGAAGGCTTCTCAATGGAAGTCAGTCCTCTGCTGACGCCAGACGATCGTATGATCGACGCCGTCCTCAAATGCAGTGTCGATCAGGTCGAAAAGTTCGTTACCGTTGACGTCGATGTCCCCACCGCTGGAGCCCAGCGCCAGGCCGTCGATATCCAGATTCCCCAGATGGTTAGCTGGCGGCTGCACGAACGTTTTCGCTGGCCCTCCGATCAGGTCTTGCTGATCAGCTGCGGTGTCGTAGCCCGACCGCCAGCCGGCATGGCATCCGCCGCCCAGGTTCCTAGTCTCCCCAGCCTGATTCCCACCGGCCCGCCGCGTGCCGACGGCCTGATGTTCGTGGAATTCAAGGGAGACGCCAAAACAGGGGCAGGCACCCCAGTGCCCACCGCTCAGCCGAATGCTGTGGATAGCCGCGGCCGCTACTAACACCCCCTCGGGTAGCGGGTTTCAGCAAACGGTTTGAAGAGTCCGCTGCCAGATTCCGATTTCATAACAGGACTGGCCCAAACGAAGCCTTTCCGCACGTCTCAGCCGGGAGATGCTTGCGGTTCTGATTCGAGCGATCCAATTGCCGTTACGGCACTTGGACTCCCTTCATCGGCCTGGCGGCAGCAGCTGGCTCCCATCGACAGTGCCGCCTCGGTGGCCTAAAATTCTGGGTCATCATTAAGAATCCCCAACACCCTAGGCACAACCTAGTTTGCCCGGTGTCGATAGGCGTACGAATGCAATCGAGACGAGTCGTCATTACTGGTATGGGTCAGATCAGCCCCCTAGGGATGGATCTGGCCAGCTTCTCCGCAGCTCTGGAATCAGGCACCTCTGGGATCCGCCAAATCGAGAGTCTGCCGGCCGATGCGTTACCGTCCCCCTATGCTGGCGAAGCCCTTGAGTTCACGGGCAACATCACCGACTTTGGCGATGTCGACAAGAACCAGACACGGTCGATCCGTAAAAACTTGAAGGTCATGTGCCGCGAGATCCAAATGGGGGTCGCCGCCGCTCAGCGTGCTCTTCAACACAGTGGACTGGAAATGGGGGCCTTCGATCCCGAAAGGTCAGGCGTCATCTTCGGCTCCGACTACATGATGACCATCCCCGAAGAGTTCGACAAAGCCACCGCCGCGTGCGTTAATGGCTCGAATGAGTTCGACTTCGACGTCTGGGCCGAAAAGGGCCTGCCAGAGATCACACCGCTCTGGCTGCTCAAATACCTGCCGAACATGCCGGCCAGCCACGTCGCCATTTTCAACGACATGCGTGGCCCGAATAACTCGATCACGCTCCGAGAGGCTTCGGCTGGGGCCGCCTTGGGCGAAGCGATGATGACCATTGCCCGCGGACACGCCGATGTGATTGTTGCCGGCTCGACCGGTACTCGCGTGCATGAAACCCGCACGTGCCACTCGTACCTTCAGGACCCAATCGCGACAGGAACGGACGAAATGGCCGGCAAGTGCCTGCCGTTCGACCTGAACCGCAAAGGGATGATCATCGGTGAAGGGGCCGGCTCGCTGGTCCTGGAATCGCTAGAACACGCCGAGGCTCGCGGGGCCAAAATCCTGGGCGAAGTCATTGGACAGTCGATCTGTACTGGCTGGAACGCTAATCGCACGCCCGATCGGGCGACCGCCATCAACAATGCCCTGACGGTCACTTGCCGCGATGCTGGCATCAAGCCGAGCGATATTCAGCACATCAACGCCCACGGCCTGGGTAGCCAGCAGTCTGACTGGGACGAGGCCGCAGGGCTAACGCGGTTCCTGGGAGACAAATCGCTCGAGGTTCCGGTGGTGGCTATGAAGAGCTATTTCGGTAACCTTGGGGCCGGTTCAGGCATCATTGAAGTGATTGGTAGTCTGCTTGCCCAGCAGAAAAAATCGCTGCCGGGCACCCTGGGATACTCCACCCCAGACCCCAAATGCAAACTCAAGTTATCGGCCGAGCCACAAGAGATCACCTCGGACGGGGTGTTTGTGAGCCTGAATTTCAGCCCGCAAGGACAGGCCTCGGCGATCGCGATTCGCGGAGTTTAACCAATTTCAGCCGATCGGGCGAAACGCTTGCTCGGTGCTTGTGTTGGTTGACACTTGCGGGGGTAGCCGATATCTTAACGGGATTGTGACTGCCACTAAGTTCAGCATGTAGGACGGCTTTCATTTCGAGAGCCGTTTTCCGTTTGGTAAGCGAGCGAAACACATAGCGGCAGCAGGCAATCATGGCGAAAGTCGTTCTAAATCAAGTTAGTAAACGATTTTCGGGCTCGGTCGCTGCTGTTAGTGAGCTGAATTTAGAGGTTGCCGACCAGGAATTCCTGGTACTGGTGGGTCCCAGTGGTTGTGGAAAGACAACCTCACTGCGGATGATCGCCGGTCTCGAGGACGTTTCCGGCGGTGAAATCACAATCGGGGACCGAAACGTCACCCACGTCTCGCCGAAAGATCGGGACATCGCCATGGTTTTTCAAAACTATGCGTTGTATCCCCACATGACGGTGCGGCGGAATATGTCGTTTGGTCTGCAGCTTCGTTACGGAGGAAACTTCGTTTCCCGTTTGTGGCGACGGCTGCGAGATGCCCAGAGCGCCGCAGAGCGTGAAAAGCAGTATCAGCAAATCCCGACGAAGGTCGACCAGGTCGCCGCCACGCTGGGAATTAGCAAGCTGCTGGATCGTTACCCGCGAGAGCTTTCGGGCGGGGAGCGTCAACGGGTAGCCCTAGGACGCGCAATTGTGCGACAGCCGGCTGCCTTTTTGTTTGACGAACCTTTGTCAAATCTCGATGCGAAACTTCGTGTCGAGATGCGACGAGAATTAAAAGAACTTCACCGTCGCCTTGGTGCGACGATGATATACGTCACCCATGATCAGGTCGAAGCGATGACGCTCGGTGATCGGATCGCGGTGATGGACCAAGGAGTTCTCCAGCAAGTCGGTTCGCCGAGCGAGGTTTATCACAAACCCGCCAATCGGTTCGTCGCCAGCTTTCTGGGAACGCCTGGCATGAACTTGCTCGAAGGTGAGCTGGTCGAAGAGAATGGCCAATTCCAATTCCGTGCCTTTGGAGTGCGATTGGAAGTTGTCGCCAACCAGCGTCCCGAGCTCAAGCCAAGCAGTTCGAGGAAAATAGTCCTCGGAGTTCGCCCGGAAGACATTCTTCTTACCGAAGAGTCTTCTGCCGACTGCCCCCACGCAGGTCGCGGTCAGGTCGAACTGGTCGAATCGCTGGGAGATACGGGCTATGTCCATATTCGTCTTTCCGGCGAGGCACCTGGTAGTGCAGAACTGCCTCGGATTACGGCTAAGGCCAATGGCGCTGTGTTAAACAGCAACCTGGAAGCCGGCCCCGTACCGATGGGATTCAGAGCCCAGTCGCTGCATTGGTTTGACGTAGCAACAGGTCTTCGTCTTTCGCCTGCCGGGCGAGACTGAGATCGACTTACAATTTGGATATCCGCGGTGAATTGCCGCAAGTAAGCCTGCCCAGGCTGCTTACCCATGGTTAATTTAACCAGGTGCACCCCAGGCAGCACCCATCGTTGAAAGTGAAGGACTCATGAATCCGTCTGAAGTCTTGCGAATCGTTGATGCGATTCACCGGGACAAAAAGATCGACAAGGAAATCGTCTTCCAGGCGATCGAATCGGCATTGGTATCGGCTTCGCGCAAGTACCACTCCGAAGACGCCGAGGTCGTGATCAATATCGATCGGAAAGATGGGTCAATCAGCGGGACCATCGATGGTGTACCGATGGACCCGGAAGAAACCGTGGGTCGTATTGGCGCACAAACCGCCAAGCAAGTCATCATTCAAAAGATCCGCGAAGCCGAACGCGACGCACTGCACGAAGAATACGACGAACTGATTGGCCAGATGGTCAACGGTGTCGTGCACCGCAGTGAAGGGGGCGCGACGATCGTCACCCTGGATAACGTCGAGTCGATTTTGCCTCGCAGCGAACAGATCCCCGGCGAATCGTTCCATGCGAACGACCGCGTGCGCGCGGTTGTGTTCGAAGTGCGCAAGCAGGGTAGCCGCGTGAAAGTGGTCCTCAGCCGCACCAACAAGAAGTTCGTGGAACGCCTGTTCGAACAGGAAATCCCGGAAATCACCGAAAACGTCATCGAAATCCGCAACATCAGTCGCGAGCCCGGCTACCGCAGCAAGGTAGCCGTCGATAGCTCTGACCAGCGCGTCGACTGTGTCGGTGCCTGCGTGGGTGTCCGCGGTAACCGTATTAAGAACATCGTGGATGAACTCGCCGGCGAACGTATCGATATCGTTCGCTGGAGCGAAAACCCGCAAGAACTGATCACTAATGCTCTTCAGCCTGCCGAGGTCGAGGAAGTGATTCTGTGCCAAATGATGGGTCGCGCCATCGTTCTGGTTCGTGAGGATCAACTTTCCCTGGCAATCGGTCGCCGAGGGCAAAACGTCCGCTTGGCCAGCAAGCTGTGCGGATGGGACATCGAGATCATGCTCCGCGAAGAACTCGAAGAGCAGATTGAACGCGCCGTGACCGGCTTCAGTTCCATTGAAGGCATCACAGACGAAGTAGCCGAGCAGCTCGTGGGGGAAGGGTTCCTTTCCTATGACGACCTCTCGGTCATCGAGACCGACGCTATGATGGAAATGGGCGAATACACAGAAGAACAAGTTGAACAGATTCGCGAAATGGCGGAGCAAAAGGCAGAAGAGGCTGAAAAAGCCATGGAAGCCGAACGTCGCCGTATTCGCGATGAAAAGCTAAAAGACGGCTCCGCGCAATGATCGAGCGGAGCCCCCAAATCGTATCCCCTCGGCAGCGAGGCCTTTCCCGATGAGTTCCAACTAACGAAACGAATCGGGCAAAACGCCGCACTCGTGTGCGAGCTGCCGGATTCGCCAAATTGCGATTGTAACGATTAGCAAATTGGCTCGTGGTTGGCAAAATAATTGGCGGGACGTAGGATGATGGGTCCCGGTAACAGGTGTCATGTGAGGTAATCCGCCTTACAGCACCCCAAAAAACTCAGCAGGAAGGCCAAAGTGCCCATACGAATTTACGCGTTAGCTAAAGAGCTTCAGGTAGATAGCAAGCAACTCGTCGACATCTGCAATCGTGCAGGCGTTACCGGGAAAGGGTCTGCACTTGCCAGCCTGGACGATGACGAACTGGTCAAAGTCAAGGCATTCATGAACAAGGATTCCGGTGGCGGCGGCAGTAGCCGTGGCTCGCAAAGCCGACCGGAAGCCGACGAACCGATGCGTCCTGAACGCCCGGTCCAGCCAGCCAAGCCCTCTCGAATCCGCACCCTCGGCGGTCCTCTGGGCAACAAGATGCGTCCGAAAGAGGACGAATCGCAATCGCCTCACGAAGAAGAATTTGTGGAAGAGAGCGGAGCCGTCGCTCATGAGGAGACCACCCAGCCGGCAGAAATAACGGCCCGGGAAGAGTCACCAACTCCGCAGCGCGAAGCTGCCCCTGAGCTTGACGAAGTCGTCGCTGAAAAGCCATCCGCCGCCGGTGCTGAGCCTGGCACGTCTGACGACCAAGAAGCTTCCGCGCCTCGCGAGGAAGTAGACCCAGACGCCCCTGTTCGCAGCATTCGCCGTGGCGATTACATCGCTATTGGCTCGCAGCGTAAGGTTCGCACCCTGGGTGGTGGCGGCGGTCCGAAGAAAGAAGACGACCGCGACAAGCCCAAACCAAAGCCGAAGAAGGTTACGCCGGTCGTTAAGATCGCCAAGATGCCGACCGCACCGGCCCCCAAGCAGCCGACCGAAACGAAAGAGCCGGCCGCTCAGAAGCCGATCATGCAGCTTCCCAAGGAAGCCATCAAAGGTGCCAAGAAGGGGCAGAAAGCGCCTCTCGAAGAATTCACCAAGCTGCACGAAAAGAAGCGAAAGTCCAAAGACCGCAAGTCTTCAGCGGACATAGAAGAAGTAACAGATGTGCGCGACGATGGCGAATCGACAGCCAAGGGCAAAGGCAAAGGTAAAGGCAAGTCAACCGGTATGGCTGGCATGGCCGGCAGCCGCGATGCCCGAACCCAAGGCCGCAAACGCTCCAAATCCATTTCCGCCGACGGGGGAGATGGTGATGAAGTGCGAGGACGCCGTCATCGACCACGCCGCGAAAAGGCTGGCCCCAAGGTTTCGACCGCCGCACCGCGCAAGACAGACGTCGCGCTGGAACTGCCATGCACGCTGCGTGAGTTCTCTGAAGCGACCGGTCTGCCGGCCCAGGTTGTCCAGCGGACGCTCATGTCATTTGGCCAAATGGTTACCATCAACGCCATGCTCGATGCCGAAACGGCTGAACTGATTGCAGCCGAACACGGCGTCGATCTTAAGATCAAAGAACCGGAGTCGATCGAAGACACCCTCATCTCGCAGATCGAGGACCAAGTCGACGACGAAGGCGATCTGGTCGAACGTCCTCCGGTTGTCACGTTCCTGGGTCACGTTGACCACGGTAAAACGTCTCTGCTGGATAAGATCATCGGCCTCAACGTCGTTAGCGGCGAAGCAGGCGGTATCACCCAGCACATTCGGGCCTACATCGTCGACAAGGGCGAGAAGAAGATTGCCTTCGTCGATACGCCGGGTCACGAAGCGTTTACTGAAATGCGTGCCCGTGGTGCGAATGTTACCGACATTGCCGTGCTGATTGTGGCCGCCGACGATGGTGTGATGCCACAAACGGAAGAAGCCATCAGTCACGCGAAAGCGGCTGAAGTGCCCATCATCGTGGCCTTGAACAAGATGGACGTCCCCGGTGCCAACCCCGAAAAAGCCCTGCAACAGTTGTCGCAGCATGGCTTGTTGCCGGCGGAATGGGGTGGTGACGTGGAAGTCGTGAAGACCAGTGCCATCACCGGCGAAGGGGTCGACACGCTGCTGGAAACCATCTTGCTGACCTCGGAAATCCACGAATACAAAGCCAACCCTAACCGCGATGCCGTCGGCGTTTGTTTGGAAGCCGAACAAGAGTCGGACCGTGGTGTGCTCGCCAAGGTGATCGTGAACAACGGTACGCTGAAAGTGGGCGACGTGGTCGTGTGCGGTAGCACCTTCGGTCGTATTAAAGCGATGTACGACACGCTGGATGCACGCAAGCGTTTGGATGAAGCACCTCCTTCTACCCCGGTGAACGTCACTGGTTTCGATGAAGCTCCGGCTGCCGGTGAAAAGTTCTACGTGCTACGCGATATCGCCGATGCCCGCGAGATCGCCGAAATGCGATCAGACCGGTCCCGCGCCGATAAGCTTGGCGGCCACACTGTCAAGGTTTCGTTCGAGGACTTCCAGGAACGTCTGCAGTCGGGCAACCTGGCCGGCGACGATGCTGGTATCGTCTACCTGAACATCATCTTGCGATCGGATACGCGTGGTTCGATCGAAGCGATTCAGAAAGAACTCGACAAACTCGATCACCCCGAAGTCAAGGTTCGCGTGATGCAGGCCACCGTCGGTGGCGTGACCGTCGCCGACGTGACGCTCGCTTCCGCTTCGAATGCGGTTATCGTGGCGTTCAATGTCATTCCGGATGAAGCCGCTCGCAGCCTGGCAGATGATCGCGGCGTCGAAATTCGCCGTTACGACATCATCTACAAGGTGACCGAGGACATCAAACTGCTGCTCGAAGGCCAATTGCGGCCTGAATCCCGTGTGACCGAACTGGGACGTGCCTTGGTTCAGCGGACCTTCACCGTCAGCCGTATCGGTACCATCGCCGGTTGCCGCGTTTTGGGTGGCACCATCGAACGTGGTTGCCGTATTCGGGTTAACCGCGACGGACGTGGTATCGGCGACTATCCGTTGGATTCGCTCAAGCGAGAAAAGGACGATGCCAAGGAAGTGCGCGAAGGCTACGAGTGTGGTATCAAGCTCGCCGGCTTCAACGACATCAAGGAAGGGGACATTCTCGAAGCTTTCAAGGTCGAGGAATTCGCTCGTACCCTGGAAAGCTAATCACCCCTCTTGATGCCCCTAACTACGGGGAAAGGACCTATGGCGTCTCGTCGAACATTGAAAGCCGCATCTGCGATTCGGGAAGTTGTCAGCATGGCAATCCTGACGCAGCTGCGCGACCCGCGCGTCAAAGACGTGACGGTAACCAAAGTGGAAGTGGCGGGCGACATGCGCAACGCCAAGGTCTATGTTTCCATTATGGGAGACGAAAAGAAGCAGCAGCTCTGCCTCAATGGTCTCCGCCGCTCGGCCGGCTTCCTGCAGTCGTGCATTAATGACCGTATCGACACGCGTTACATTCCCAAGCTCGAGTTCGAAATCGATAAGGGAGTGAAACAGGCACTGGAAGTCAGCCGCATTCTGAAAGAAGTTCTGCCGCCGTCGGAAGACGAGGATGACTCGGAAGAGGTAATGGCAGACGAAGACTGGGAACCAGAAGACGAGGACTCGGAGGAGTCTTCGTAGTCATCCCGCGAATCCGTTTGCCTATCATCCCGCCCAACACAACTTAGAAACTTCACACAACGCCATGGCCGCAGCAAACCGAGCAAACGTCTTCACCGCTTGCCACAAAGTCATCAAGAAGCACTACACGACCGCTGGTCCCGACAAACGGTCGATCCTCGAACAGCTCGTGTTTGCCGCCATCCTGGAAAACGCACCACACAAAGTCGCCGAAGAATGTTACGGCATGCTTCAAAGCGAATACTTCGACTGGAACGAAGTTCGCGTGACCAGCGTACCGGAGCTATCCGAGATGTTCGCCAAGCATCCCATTTCGGATGTTGCCGCGTCTCGCGTGAAAACTCTGCTACAGAACATTTTCGAGGCCATTTACACCTACGACCTCGAAGGCCTGAAGAAGGGCAACCAGGGCAAAGCTGTCGCCAGCATTGAAAAATATGGCGCGACGCCGTTTGTCGTTGGATATGTCACTCAGCATGGGCTCGGTGGGCACTCAATCCCGGTCGACCGTGCTCTGTTGAACCTGATGTTTGTCCTGGGTGCGATCACCGACAAGGAATTGGAAAAGCAAACCATCCCAGGCATGGAACGGGCCGTCCCCAAGACCAAGGGGGTCGAGTTCTCGGACATGGTCCATGAACTGGCCGTTGATTTCCAAAATGCACCATTCTCGAAGAAGATTCGCGACCTGCTGTTGGAAATTTCGCCTGATGCCAAATCGCGTTTCCCCAAACGCGTAAGCGAAGAACCGGCACCTGCTAAGGAAGAACCCGCCAAGCAAGCCCCGGCTCCGGAAGCAACTACCAAGAAGAAGTCAACATCCGCCAAAGAGACTACCAAGAAAGCAGCACCAACCAAGGCTGCCAAATCGACCAAGAGCACGGCCCCTAAGAAGAAGACGGCCAAAGCCGAGCCCACCAAGAAGAAGGCCACCAAGTCGACGACCAAGAAGGCCGCCCCTAAGAAAACGTCGACGCGAATCACCAAAAAGAAGCCTAAGTAGAACCTACGACTCGGCTCAGCAGAGTGGTGGGTTTCATCTTGGACCAATTCCCCCGTCCAGGATAGAATTCAAGGCAAACCGATCCCCAGCAGATTTTGTCTGCGGGAAAATCGATTCATCCACTCCTCGCCCGGTTGAGGGTCTTATGATACTTCGTCCATCTTCATGGATGTTCTCGCTCCTAGCGGCTCTGGTTCTAAGCAGTGTCTTCCATACTTCGCTACTTGCGGCAGAGAATTCCTCGGCGACAGAATCGGTCGCTACCAACCAAGGCAAAGACGAACTTCCGTTTGATCAGATCCCCGATCCGTTTGTCGAGAAAACACCTCGCAACGAATCGGCCGAGAATCGCCTCCGTTTGACGACGCTGCTCACCAAGGCTCGCTTGCAAGATCATCGCGGCGACGTGGCCGGCGCATTGGAAACCTATCAGCGTGCGTACCGCCTGAGCCCAGGCTCGGCGACGATCCTGCAAGAGATCGTGCGGCTCGGATTTCTTCTGCAGCGTAACGAGATCGCTTCGCGGTATGCCATTCTACTGGCAGAAAATCAAATGACGATGACGACCGACGCGCTGCAGCGTGTGGCCCAATACTGCCTGGAAGATGGCCAGACCGAGCGAGCCATTCAACTGTACGAACGGGCACTCGCTCTGCTGAAGAAGGAAGGAGCCCATACCCAGGCACTGGGTATCCATTTCCGTTTGCTTAGCATTTATCAGTCGCACGACGAACCTAAGATGGCGGCTAGACATGCCAGCGAAGTCGCCAAGATGATCAGCGAGCCTGACAAGTTTGAACTCGACGGAGTCGTCGAGCAGTTCACCAGCGGAGGGCTTCGCTCGACGTTTGAAAAGCTGGGAGACGTTTACCTGGAGGCCGATCAGCCCGACAACGCAGTCAAGATGTTCGCCAAAGCCGAAGAGATCTCTCCCAGCCCGGAAATGCACCTGATTCACGAGGCCAAAGTTCTCGCGGCACGTAAAGACTGGAATGCTGCACAGGTTAAACTAGATAAGTACCTAGCCGCCGATCATCGCGTTGCCGGCCAAGAACCGTACCTGCTACTTCTACAAGTTCGAAAGCATCTGGCCGATAGTCCCGAGGCCGCCCAGCAAGAAGTCCTCGAGCGTCTACGAAAGCTGCACGACAGTTCGTCTGACTACGCACCCTTGGCCTACTTCCTGGCCCAGCTCTACGCCGAGCAGAACGATTGGGACAATGTGATCGCCATGTCGGCACCTTTGATCGAAGATGAGACCGACGCCGATGCACTGAACCTCCTCTGCCAGGCCTACATCGCGAAGTCCGATTGGCCGGCACTGGTATCCCTTCTGGCAACATCGCTCGATGGAAACTACAACCTCGATACAATCAGTCAGCCGCTGGAAAAACTAATTGCTGACGATAAACAGTGGGATTCACTCACGGCCCACTTGAAGTCGCTGACACCTGCCCATCGCCCGTTGAACGAGCGAATTGGGGTTAGCCGCCTCTATCAATTGGCCTCCCAAGGGGACACGGCCTGGACCTGGGCGGAATCCGCTTTCCCTGATCTCGACAATCAGGAGGAAGCTCGTTTTCTCATGCAATTCGGACTCCAAGCATTCCGGGACGAGCAGGAAGCGGTTGCCGAACAGGCCTTTCGCTCGGCCATCAAATTGGGGCTGCCCAAGTCTCAAACGTCGCTGTTCTATTTCTACCTGGCCACCACGCTTGAGATGCAGGATAAAACGTCCGACGCACTAAGAACCGCCAAGCGGGCCGCGTTGTTGGACGAGGAATCGGCTCTGCTGCGCAGCCGCATCCCATGGACCCTGTATCATGCTGGCCGGACGGAAGAAGCAGTGAAGGAATACCAGACCCTGCTCGACAAGTTTGCCGATGACTATGAAAACCAGCAGACTCGCCAGGTAATTCGCGATGCGAAGCGTTTGCTTTCCGCGATTGCCGGACAGAAAGACGACTTGCCCCAGGCAACCGAATGGCTGGAACAGGTACTCGACGAATTCCCGGACGACACCGGCGCGATGAACGACCTGGGCTATTTATGGATCGACCATGAAGAGAACTTGGGACGAGGCTTCTCCATGATCCAGAAAGCGGTCACCAACGAGCCAGACAATTACGCCTATCTCGATAGTCTCGGTTGGGCCCATTTCCGCCTGGGGCAGTACGAAGAAGCGGTCGCTACCCTTGAGCATGCCGCGAAGCTCGCCGACGGCAAAGACGGTACCGTGCTCGATCACCTGGGCGACGCTTATCTTGCTTTGGGTCAGAAGGAAAAAGCACTGGCCAGCTGGAAGCAGGCAACCCATGTCCTGCAAGACGAAGACGACGCCAAGATTCTCTCGCAGGTTGAGTCGAAGCTGAAAACAAACACCTAACGGTCTATTAAGTTCCCCTTCCTTTTTCACCCCGTTGCCCCAAGGCGGCATGCAAATTTCGATGAGATTGTAGACGATGGCAGGACATTCCCACTGGGCCAACATCAAACGCAAGAAGGCCGCAGTCGATAACAAACGGGGCAAGATCTGGAACAAGTGCTCGAAGGCGATTACGGTCGCAGCTCAGATGGGTGGCGGCGATCCCGGATCTAACCCGCGATTACGCCTGGCGATTTCCGATGCCAAGAGTGCCCGCATGCCGAATGACACCATCGATCGCGCCATCAAAAAAGGAACTGGCGAATCGAAGGGAGATGCCTACGAAGAGATCCTCTACGAAGGCTACGGCCCATGTGGTGTCGCCGTACTGGTCGACACGCTAACCGACAATCGCAACCGAACCGCACCGGAATTGCGGAAGCTGTTCGATACCAACGGCGGCAACCTGGGAGCGAGCGGCTGTGTCGCGTGGAACTTCGATCGCAAAGGAGTCTTCCACCTTCCACTCGATCAATTGAGCGAAGAACAGTTGATGGAGATCACGCTCGAAGCTGGGGCCGATGACATCCAGCGAGAAGCAGAGCAATTCACGATTACCTGCCCACCGGAAGTTTACTCGGACGTGCAGGAAGCCCTAGAGAAAGCGGGCATTGAAATCGACAGCTCCGGCGTCACAAGGCTCCCGAAAGATTACGTTGATGTCGATGGAAACGATGCCCGGAAGCTGATGCAGTTGATGTCCGCCCTCGACGACCACGACGACGTCCAAGGTGTCTCGGCGAACTTCAACATTTCCGAGGAAGTTATGGCCGAGATTGACGGCTAGTTGGTCTTTTCATTAACGCGGACCTGGATCTCGTCGTCGACCACGCGGACCTCGAAGCAGTCGACCTTGATCTTCGGATTATCGAGCCAGGCACCATCGCACAGTTGAAAACCCCACGCATGCCACGGACAGACAACCACACCGTCTTCCAGTGGCCCCGAAGCGAGCGATGCCCCCATGTGTGGGCAGAAGTCATCGATCGCCTGGTAACCTTCTTTGGTGTTAAACACGGCGACGGTACGCCCCCCGACGTTAAAAGCCTGACCTTGGCCTTCGGGGATATCACCAACTTTTGCGACGGTATGAAACTCAGACATGGGGTCAAACTCGTGATCTGGGCGAAAACTTTCGCCCTGGAAGACGCGTACAGCTAGAATAAAGTCGACACTGCATTCTAAAATTTTCCCTCTTCGCCGGACAGGGCAGGGGAGGGGAGGAGCCCATTCGCTTGACGACCCGCCACGCCGCCATCGCACTACTGGCTTTCACGTTTGCACTCTCGACTTTTGGCTTCGCGATCGCTGCCGACGTGCAGACACTTCGTACCAACCTTCAGCAAGGACGCTATGCGGAGGTTGTCGCGCAGATCGGCGAATCGCCCACCGATGTCAAATCGGTCATTCTGCTTTCCCGTAGTCTCGACTCGCAAGGGAAACGAGACGAAGCCCTCGCTGCGATTACCTCCTTCGCGAAAGACAACCAGCCCACTGCCGCACTTCTGGCCGAAGTCGCCCGACTGCAGTTCGAGCGGGGCCAATGGAAAGAAGCTGACGAGGCCGTGAAACGTTCACTCGCCCTGGATGATTCGCAAACACTGGCCCGTTGGCTTCGCGCCGAGCTTGCTCGCGTGCAAGGCGATCTTGAATCGGCCCAGGCCGGTTACGAGTGGTTCGTCGACTACTACAACGAGCAGGACAACTTCGACTCGGCCGAAGATCTCTATTACATCGGCCAGGCCGCATCACAGTACGCCCGCTGGACACGCAACAGCGGCCAGTTTCAGTTCCTGGTCAACGACCTTTATCCCGATGTTCTCAAGCGTGATCCCAACTACTGGCAAGCGGAGCTTGCCATGGCGCAACTCTTCGCCGAGAAGTACAACATGGCCGAGGCCGCCAAGCATCTGAACAAGGCCCTGGCTATCAATGCCAACAGCGCCGACATCTATGCCCTGAAGGGAGAGATCGAGCTGAACGGCTACGACGTCGATGCCGCGCTGCGCACGGCCGAACTTGCCCTGGGCATTAACCCGCAGCATATCAAGGCCAAGCAGGTTCAAGGCAAAGCCAAGCTGACCGATTTCCGGCCGGAACAGGCGATCGAGATCTTCCACGAGGTGGTTAAGCTCAACCCCAACAATCAGACATCAAAAGGATACCTTGCCTCGGCAATGCTGGCTGCGGATGGAGGCGAACTGACACAAACCGACTCCGACGAGCCAACCCGCTTGGGTGAGCTTCTTACCCAGGTTGGACAAGCCCATAAAAACCAGGGCGAGTTCTATGCGGCGTTGGGTAGCGGCAGCGACATCGTGCGTAAGTACCCCGATGCGGCGAAGTACCTCGCGCAAGCTCGGAAACAGATGCCGCAGTTGATCCGCGTGCATGGCGATCTGGGCATGGTCTTAATGCGGATGGGCGAGGAAGAAACCGCAAAAGAAGTTCTCGACGAAGCCTTCGCGGCCGATCCGTTCAACGTCCGCGTGAAGAACACGCTGGAAGTCCTCGACGTGTTGGCCACCTACGAAACGATCGAAACCGATCACTTCGTCATCCGCTTCGATCCTTCGAAGGATCGCTTGCTGGCCGTCTACATGTCGCGGTTCCTCGAAGAAAACGTCTACCCCAAAGTATGCCAAGGCCTCGGCTACACGCCGAAGGAGAAGTCGCTGATCGAGATCTTCAACCAGGCCAAGAATACCAGCGGGCACGGCTGGTTCAGTGCTCGCATGGTCGGGCTACCCTACATCGGAACGGTCGGCGCGTGTGCCGGTAAGATGATTGCCATGGCCTCGCCAGACGCAGTACCCAACCCTTACAACTGGGCCCACGTCATTCGTCATGAGTTTGTGCATGTGGTGAACCTGCAGCAAACCGACTTCAACATCCCGCACTGGTTCACCGAGGCCTTGGCGGTCTCGTACGAAAGCGAACAACGTCCACCCGAATGGCAGACCCTGCTCGCGCGCCGCCTGGCTGAGGATCGCGTCTTCAATCTCGATACGATCAACTATGGTTTCATTCGTCCCAGCGATCAGGACGACTGGACCATGGCCTACTGCCAGGCCTATTACTATTCGCAGTTCATCCAGCAGAAGTTCGGCGATGATGCCCTCGCCAGGATGCTGGCCGCCTACCACAACTACCAGACGACCGATGAAATCTTGCAGGATGTGTTTCAAATCGACAAAGCGGAATTCGAGAAAGAGTATGTCGCGTTTCTGAAGCAAGAAGTCACAGGCATCAAGCTCAGCACCGACGCCGAGCAGTCCTTCGCTGAGCTTTATCAAACGGTTGAAGAGAACCCGCAGGATGCCGACGCCCAAGCACAGTTGGCCTTCATTTACCTCAAACGCAAGGCGCTTCCCGATGCCCGTGATCATGCCAAGAAGGCCTTAGCCGCCGATAAGGACCAGCCACTGGCCCATTACGTACAAGGGCGACTCTACCTTACTATTGGCGACAACGATGAGGCGATCGCGGAATTCGAGACCGCCGCCGGCAGCGATCGATTCGAACGCAATGCGGTTGCTCTTCTGGCCGGCTTGCGGGTGAAACAGAAACGCTTCGACGACGCACTCAAGCTGTATCAGCGTGGGGCCGACGAGGAACCTGGACAGCTCGATTGGCAGGAATCGATCCTCCGCATTCATCTGCTGAAAAAAGACAATGTGGCGCTGCTCGAGTTGATTCCCCAGATAGCCGCTCAGAAGCACCACGACGTGCTTCTGCGGAAAAAGATGGCTGAAATCCTCCTACAGCAAGAGTCGTGGGAGGAAGCGGCACGCTGGGCTTACGAAGTGATCGGCATTCAGGTAACCGATGCCGACGCGCACGCGTTGTTGGCTCAGGCCTATCGCGGTCAAAATAAGCGGGATCTGGCGGCACGCGAGTTTGAGGTTGCTGGTCAGTTGCGACCAAAAACGGTATCGTGGTCGGTCGAAGCGGCAGAGCTTTACAAGCAAATTGAGAACAACGAAAAAGCTCTCAAGTTGGCCCAGCGGGTTCTCGAAATCGATCCCGAAAACGCTGCCGCGAAAGCCATCCTCAAAGATTAACCGAGAAACCCTATGACCTCGTCTGATAGTTCCCACCAACAGACCAACGCCGACGATGTCGGGTTCCGCCAGCTCCAAAAGCTGATTCGCGAGATGTACTACGAAAAAGACGAGTCTCGCGGCATTGAAGGAACATTCATGTGGCTCATGGAAGAAGTGGGGGAGCTCTCATCCGCACTTCGTGGGGGCACGCACCAGGAGCGGAAGGAGGAGTTCGCCGACGTGATTGCCTGGCTGGCCACCATCGCCAATGTCGCCGGAATCGACCTGGCCGAAGCATTGAACGAAAAATATGGCAGCGGCTGCCCCGGCTGTGGGAAATTCGTCTGCACGTGTGATGATGCGGAAAAACCGTAAAATACGGTGTTAACTTCCGGCAAATTTCGGGCACCCGCCGCGTGCTTTGGCTCGCCCCAATCGCCGGTGCCGATTATCCTAAATAGTTTGCTACAAGGGCCTTGCTTAGCCTTGGCATGATCCAACCAATGCAAATCACCCGAAGCAGCTTGATCGTGGCCTGACACGCCAGACTGTCCCAATGATTCCACCGCTAAGAGAACAGGCCTACGCTTGTTTTGGTAACACGATGCGGAGTCCCACTCCCAACTACTTTTCCTTCTGCTTGATCGCGGTACTCGGCTGCCTGCTGGTTGCATCGCAACCGGCCCGCGCACAGTCCGACACATCGCTACCACCCGAACCAGAGGCCGCCGGCTACTGGGTGGCCAAAGAACATGACCTTCAGGTTCTGACGCCTGAACTTGGCATCGCCGGCCATTTTAAGCTTGGCAGTTGGACCGAAGTTCGATTCTCGGTGCGGTCGGAAGAGTTTATCAATTCGGTGCCCAAGGTATCGATCATCGCCTTGGATAGCGACGGCGTGCCAACCGAGATCATGGCACCCAAGTCCAATCAAGCAGGCGATCTCTTCTTTTATCGTGTCCCCGCCAAAATCGGCCGGCGTGATTCTAACTTGAAGATCAAGTTCATCACCGAGGAAGGGGGGAGCGTGAAGACTTCCATTCGCGAGATCCCCGTTTCGCAGTTAGCCAAGCCAGTCGCCGCTTCCAATCGTTTGTTCCTCCAGATCGGTCCCGATATCGGTCTCGGCGAAGCCCTCAATCGTTACGCGTCCGATCTCAGCGATTCGACCACGTTCGTGACGCTTCCCAGCCCCTATCAAATCCCCAG
The DNA here is from genome assembly GCF_002967715.1 of Blastopirellula marina. Classification (NCBI taxonomy): domain Bacteria; kingdom Pseudomonadati; phylum Planctomycetota; class Planctomycetia; order Pirellulales; family Pirellulaceae; genus Blastopirellula; species Blastopirellula marina. The sequence goes on along the minus strand of NZ_PUIA01000042.1, from coordinate 170,714 downwards.
CCAATGGTACATGCTGGAAGGGATCGACCACATTGTCTGGTCGGCCAACGATCCGGCTCAGATCAGTGCCATGCAGCCAGAGCAGTTGGCTGCTATTGAGAAGTGGCTGAAGCTGGGGGGCAAGATGACTCTATCGGTCGGCGACAAGGCTGCCGACTTGATCGGCCTGGGGAAGCCGCTGGCTTCCTTCTGTCCAGGCACCTTCCGCGAAGTCCAGCAGCTTCGCAATACCACCGAACTAGAAGCGCTGATCAACACGGTCGCCCATGTCGACCGTCCAGTTGAAAAGCCATTGCCGATCGCCGTCATGCAAAGCCCATCCGGAATCATCGTGGTGCAGGAAGGATCGCGTCAGGCTTCCACGCCGTTATGGATACGAAGTGCGAATGGATTTGGCGTCGTCGAGTTCTTTGCCTTCGATCTGTCCGCCAACCCAATCGCCAACTGGCCCGGTCGCGAACCGCTGCTCAAGCTTCTGCTGGATGGCATCAGCGACCGGCTGGACGAATCGAAGGTCTCAATGCAGTCCGGTAGCAGCGTTGCTCACTTCGGCTATACCGACATTGCCGGTCAGCTACGATTAGCACTCGATCAGTTCCCTGGCGTGCGCAGCGTATCGTTCTTCTTGATCGGGTTTATCATCATCGCCTACCTGGCGCTGATCGGCCCCGGCGACTATTTCTTCCTCCGCAAGGTGGGCCTGCGGATGGAATGGACCTGGGTCACCTTTCCCGCCATGATTCTGCTGGCCAGTGTCGGTATCTGGTCGCTGGCGACATGGTGGAAGGGGACTTCACTCAAGATGAATCACGTCGAAGTCGTCGACATCGACCTGGAAAGCCAGCTGGTGCGTTCGACTACCTGGTTCCATTTGTTCAGCCCAGAATCGCAGCGGTATGAAGTCAACCTGCAGCCAGTCACCGTCCCGTCGAATAACTGGAACCAACTGGTCAGCTGGCAAGGTCTCGCCGGCTCAGGCTTGGGGGGCATGAGTGCTCGTCAGTCGATCTCGACGGTGCCAACACCTTACGCGATCAACTTCGCCCTGAAAGACGACACGACCCAGGCATCGCTGCAAGAGTTGCCCATTCAAATCTGGTCTTCCAAAACACTGATGGGGCGTGGCTGGGGGCCGCTCAGCAAAACCGAGTACGAACCTCTCAACGAACGCGAAAGCCAACTCATCGAAGGGGTGCTGACCAATCCGACCGACATGGAACTGACCGACTGTTACGTCTTCCATGGCCGCTGGGCATATTTTGTGGCCAAGCTGCCGGCGAATGGGTCCGCTCGAATCGTGCCTGGCCAATCGGCCCAGAACACCGAGAAAGTCCTCAAACGGCGACGCGTCCAAGAGTCGACCGACGGGGGCGAACTGTGGGACCGTCAAAGTACCGATGTTCAGCGGATCATGGAGATCACCATGTTCCATAGTGCTGCTGGTGGCCGCAGCTATTCCAGTCTTTCCAATCGATTCCAAAGCTACGTGGATCTTTCTTCGCACATCACAGGTGATCGAGCCGTCCTGGTCGGCAAAGTCGCCAACCCACCCAGCAAGATCCAGGTCGACGGCCAGCCGGTCGACGACACCCAGACCCAATCGTGGTCGTACGTGCGAATTATTTATCCCGTTCAGAAGCGCAGCCCGAGTGAGATAGCCCAGAAATGATCAAGACTGTCGACCTGACCAAAAAGTACGGCGATTTCTTCGCGATCAAAGGTATTGAACTCGATCTCGATCAGGGGGACGTGTTCGGTTTCATCGGCCCCAACGGTGCCGGCAAAACGACCACCATGCGAATTATCGCGACGCTGCTTAATCCTACCTGGGGCGAAGCCTACGTCTGCGGTAATTCGATCTACACCAAGCCCAAAGAAATTCGCCGGTTGGTTGGTTACATGCCTGACTTCTTTGGTGTGTACGACGACATGAAAGTGATCGAGTACCTCGAATTCTTTGCCGCCGCCTACCGCATCAATGGCAAAGAGAGGGCCAAGGTATGCAACGAGATGCTCGAACTGGTCGACCTCGAATTCAAACGCAACGCGTTCGCTAACACGCTTTCGCGCGGGCAAACGCAGCGTCTGGGCCTGGCCCGCGTGATGCTGCACAACCCTCAGGTTCTGCTGCTGGACGAACCGGCCAGCGGCTTGGACCCGCGTGCTCGTATTCAGATGCGAAATCTGCTCAAGCGTCTGCGGGACATGGGCAAAACGATCATCGTTTCCAGCCACATTCTCCCGGAACTGGCCGACGTGTGTAACAAGATTGGCATCATCGATCGCGGCGTGCTGGAAGTGAACGCTTCGGTCGCCGAGGTCATGAAGCAGGTTAAGCAGAAGACTACGCTGCTGGTTGCCGTGGCTGGCGATAACGATGCCGCCGGCAAAGTGCTGGAACAAGCCGATATCGTCGAAAGCATTGAGTCGCGCGTCGATCACTTGTTGGTCACGCTGAAGAAAGATGCCGAAGACTACAGTGACCTGCCCACCCTGCTGATCCAAGCAGGGCACAAGCTCACGATGTTCCGCGAAGAGGAAATCAACCTCGAATCGGCGTTCATGGCCCTTACCAAAGGGATGGGGCAACAAGTGGCGACCGAGCCTGCCAAGTAACGCTTGAAGCTCATTTGCCTTGAATCATCTCGATGCCTATCGTCAGCAACACGAAGACTAAAGCAATCAAGCAGCAGAAAGCGAACAACACAAACAGTCCGCCCAAGGTCGGTTCACTGGCCGGAAATTTTTTCGCGGTGATATCGACCCCGTCGTCGCGATAAGTTTTCAGGTAGTCGTGAAACCACTCTGAAAGCAAAACGTGCTCTTTATCCGCGTTCAGATAGGTCGAGATTGGCTGGATTCGCTCGATACTCTCGTACTCCATGATGTAAACCAACGAGGGCTCGCTCGTCGTATCGATCAAATACTGCCAGCCCGCTTTGTCGTCGCCAATGAAGAAATACTGCTCTGGCAGCGGCTGGAGTTCAACGCCCCAAGGTTTACGCGCCGATGTCAGTTCCCGATTTCTCTCGATCAGCGCCGCTGCGTCGTCCCAGAGAAAGCCATCAGTCGTTCCCGCTTCAAAGCGAACGGGAAAGTGCAGCACTATCTCTCGATAGTCCATGGGAAGCGTGATCCCCAACTCGCTTTCGATTTTGTCGACGTCCGCTTCCGTCACGGCTTGACCCCGCCATCGTTACTCGAATCAATCGTGTCCCATTAATACCGAGCAAGGTCGCGCTGATCGCCATCAGGACGCAGTGTCTTGAGTGACTCTTGGGCTTTGACGGTCATCAATCGCAGATCGCTTCCCACGGCCAGAAACTGCATCCCTTCGCCGGCTCGCACCAGGGCTTCCTCAGGCTCCATCGTATGCATGCCAGTCGGTGTGCCGACCTTCTTACCAGCGGCAATCACGCGTTGGATCATCTCTTCGTGGGCTTCAGGCGTCGGATCGGTCCCGTCCGGCGTACGCATTTGAGCCCGCAGGTCGTTCGGTCCGATAAAGATGCCATCGCAGCCGGGCAGGGCGTAGATGGCCTCGGCATTCTCTACGCCTAAAGGGCTTTCCGTTTGCAAGATCACCAGAATCTCGTCGTTCGCACGGCGGTAGTAGTCGCCGGCCGTGGCGTCGAAGTTCATCGCGTGCATCCCACCACCGACACTACGATTTCCCTGGGGTGGATACTTGGCCGCGGCGATCACCGCCTGGGCCTGCTCGACCGTATCGACCATGGGGGCAACAATGCCCCAGGCACCAGCATCCAGCGTGCGTTTGATCGTCGTATGATCGTGATCGGGAATTCGGGCCAGGGGAACGCTGCCGGCATCGGCCACGGCACCAAAGATCATGGCCGCTTGCGACCAGTCAATCGCCGAGTGTTCGATATCAAGCGTCAGCCAATCCCAACTCATACGGGCCAATACCCGCGAGGCGTAAAGGTCACCCAGCGACAACCATGTACCGAAGGTGGGCTCGCCTGCTTTCAATTTCGCTTTGACAGGGTTGTGACGCATGTGACGGTCTTTCCATCGGGACTGGGGCGGGGAAAAGTCACATTCTCAGTTCCCTACCGGCAAGTTGCAAGTCAGCAGGGCACTATCCCCGAGGGTATGCCGCTGCAAAAAAGTGGGCAATTAGGCGTGTTTCGAGCATAAACAACCTATAATGGGAGGTCTTAGGCCTACTAGAGCTTCCCTCTTTTACCCCTGCCAAGCTCATGACTCGAATGAATCGATGGACCATCTGGTCTGCTGCTACCCTCGTATCGCTCACGTTTATTTCGGCGACCGAAGCCCGAGATCCCTACGAAGCGGCTCGCAACGAGCTGGTAGAAACAGCGATCGTTGCTAACGGTGTGAAAGACCCCCGCGTTATCGCTTCGATTCGCAACACGCCACGCCACGAGTTCGTCGCCGCCAACCAGCGACAACAAGCCTACTTCGATATGGCATTGCCGATCGGCGAAGACCAGACGATCTCGTCCCCATTTATTGTCGCTTACATGACCGAATCGCTGAATCCTAAGCCTTCCGATAAGGTGCTCGAGATCGGCACCGGCAGCGGCTATCAGGCCGCGGTGCTTAGTCCGCTGGTGAAGGAAGTCTTCAGCATCGAAATCAAAGAACCCCTCGGGCGTAAGGCGGCACGCACGCTCAAGCGACTCAACTACGCCAACATCCATACGAAAGTTGGCGACGGTTACCTCGGCTGGCCGCAGTACGCACCGTTCGACAAAATCATCGTGACCTGTTCGCCGGAGAACGTTCCCAAGCCACTGGTCGATCAGCTTAAAGAAGGGGGCCTGATGGTGATTCCCGTGGGAGAACGTTACCAGCAAACGCTCGTTCTGTTCACTAAGAAAGATGGCAAACTCGAAGCACAACCATTGCGTCCCACGCTGTTCGTCCCGATGACAGGCGAAGCGGAAGCACGGCGTCAGGTGAAGCCCGACCCGGCGAACCCACACCTGGAAAATGGGGACTTTGAACAAAAGCTGGCTGAAAACGGCTCGGTCCCTGGGTGGTACTACCAGCGTCAGCTGGAACTTGTGGAAGACTCGAGTTCCCCCAGTGGCAACCAGTGCCTGAAGCTTCACAACGAAGATCCAGGTCGCATTTCCTTGGTGCTGCAGGGGCTCGCCCTTGATGGGCGGCAAGTCCAGCGTCTGAAGCTTAGCGGGTGGGTGAAAACCGAGGGGATGGGACTGGGGCCCGAACGAACGCTCGCACCCATGATTGTGATCACTTTTTACGACGAACAACGCCGCGACCTGGGAAAAGCTGCATTGGGGCCTTTTATCGGATCGCTCGACTGGCACGAAGCGAGCAAAGTTGTCAACGTCCCGCCGGCGACGCGTGAAGCGTTGTTTCGTGTGACCAACTTCGGGGCTGTGGGCTCAATGTACGTCGACAACCTCTCCGTCGAAGCGGCTCGTTAAAAAAGGGGGTGTGCTCGCGCACCCCCAAATACGACCTCGTTTAAGCGCGCAACCCCTTATCTGACAGGGGTTTTCTTTGCGAAAACGCTCTGGGCAATGAATTCTATCTATTCAGCAAATTTTGCCCATTCTGCTTGAATTGAAACCTACACTTGCTAAGTTCTAGGAAGGCAGCATTGGTGCTAGCCTAGCAACGAATGCAGATCACGTGTTTGGAAAAACGGTAGTTGGAGTGAATCCGGGTATGAAAAGCAGCATTGGCCGAAAATTCGCGTGGGCCGGCGCTCTGGCATGTGCCGCCATGGTTATGGGCACGAGCCAGGCCGAGGCCGGCTGGGGTTCTTGGGGATCGAGCGGTGGTTCGAGTGGCGGTAGCAGCGGCGGAAGCAGCAGCTCCAGCTACGGCAGCAGTGGCGGTTCGAGCAGCAGCAGCTGGGGATCGAGTGGTTCCAGCAGCGGTTACTGGAGCGGCGGTCTGTTCCAACGTTGGTGGGACAAACATCACAGCAGCAGTGGCGGAAGCAGCAGCTCCAGCTACGGTAGCAGCGGCGGTTCGAGCAGCAGCAGCTGGGGTTCCAGCGGTGGTTCGAGCGGCGGCGGCTTGTTTGGTCACCATCGTGCAAAGAAGAGCTGGGGATCCAGCGGTGGCAGCAGCAGCTCCAGCTATGGCAGCAGCGGCGCATCGAGCGGTGGTTCCAGCGGCGGTAGCAGCGGTGGCTCGAGTGGTACCTACCAGTACTACACCCCATCGGAATCGGCTCCAGCAGTCGAAGCTCCTGCAGACATGCCACCAGCCATTCCAGCTGAATCGGCTTCGTACCGTGGTAACGACGCTGTCATCAACGTCACCGTTCCCGCAGGTGCCAAGATCTACGTCAACGACAAAGTCACTTCGAGCACCGGTACCGTCCGACGCTTCGTTTCGCGTGACCTGGAACCAGGTTACAAGTTCGAGTACGAAGTCCGCGCTGAAATGCGTATCGACGGTCGCCTCGTTCGCGAATCGAAGAAGATCCAGATGACCGCTGGCGATGCTCAGGAAATCGAGTTCCAACTCGATCCAGAAGCCAAGCCAGAAACCCAAGTTGTGGGTGCTCCGGTTGAAACCAAGGTTACCCTGAACGTTCCTGCGAACGCCTCGGTTACCCTGGCTGGTAACGAAATGCGTACTCTGGGTGCCCAGCGTGTGTTCAGCACCGTTGCCCTGGCTCCAGGCGAAACTTGGAAGGATTACGACATCATCGTGACCGTCCTTCGCAATGGCACGCCTATCACCCAGCGTAAGACCATCGACCTGACCGGTGGTGATCAGCGTGAAATCTCCTTCGATTTCAATGCCGATTCGGTTGCTTCGCTCTAGTAGCGAAAAAGCCGGAATAGTTTGACTAAACAACAAAGCCCTCGCCATGGGTAAACTCCAGGCGAGGGTTTTTTCTTTGTAAATCGACTGACCTGACCACCCACGATTTCAGGCAGCCTTTCTTGCCGTTTTGGTCGATACGTTTATTACCATGAACGATCGACCTCAATCACCTTCGGAACAAACGGCTGCGTCGCCGAAATTCACCTGGAGCCCAGCCTTCCGCGGCTTCGTGAGCGTGCTGCTGCTGATCCATTTGGTGGCAATCTTTGTCGGCCCTTGCGCGTCCCCTCCGCCATCAAGCTACTGGGCCCAAGGCACCGAGCAGTTTATGGCACCTTATTTACATGCCACCTTCCTGCGTGGTCATGGGTATCGATTCTTCGCCCCCAATCCAGGGCCGAGCCACCTGGTCCGGTACGAACTGCTGGACGAAGCCGACAACGAAATCAGCGAGGGGACCTTTCCCAACCTCGACGAGCATTGGCCGCGGTTGTTTTACCACCGCCATTTCATGATCAGCGAATCGATGTTCAACACGGCCAATGTGCCTGGCGAGCCTCCGCCGCCGGAAGCACCACCCAGCGCCCATGCCGAGTACCGTTCGATCACCGGCTTGCGGGATGCCTATCTCGATTCCATCTCGCGCTACCTGGCACGCCAACATCCCGAGGCGGCCAAGATCCGTATTGTGATGATGCAGCACGCGATTCCCCTGCCGGCAGACGTCGCGCGCGGTCGGCCATTAAATGACCCAGGCCTGTACGAAGAAGTCGTCCTCGGAGTGTACGTCGTTCAGCCGGAGGATCGCCTGTGATCACAATGATCAAGACCTACTTGCATGAGCTGTATGCCGGCATCGTAAACGGCTGGAATCGGTTCTGGTTCACACCGACCGATCCCGCCACGCTCGGGCTGATGCGTATCCTGGGCGGAAGCATGCTGTTCTACACGCACCTGGTTTGGTCGATCGACCTGACAGGGTTCATGGGAGAGCAGGGGAGGTTCTCGGCCGATCTCGTCGATCGCATGCACCAGGGCAGTGAGTTCGCGTTCAGCTACCTGTGGCTGTTCGACGGCAACCCGGCCATGCTGTGGATGGTGCATATCGCGGCGCTCGTGATTCTGCTGATGTTTACGCTGGGCTTTTATTCACGCATTACCAGCGTTCTGGCATTTATCATCGCCGTCAGCTATGCACACCGGGCACCGGGGGCTTTGTTTGGTCTCGACCAAGTTAATGTCATGCTGGCCATGTACATGATGCTGGGCGGGGCAGGGGAGGCCTACAGTCTCGACCGGTTGATCGAAAAGTGGCGTTACCCCAACCGCCAGCTTCCCAAGACCAGCACCGCGGCGAATGTTTCGATACGTTTGATTCAGCTACACATGTGCGTCATCTATCTGTTCGCCGGCACCGGAAAGCTGCTGGGGGATACCTGGTGGGAAGGGACCGCCATGTGGGGCGCAGTCGCCAACAGCGAATACCAATCGATGGACATGACCTGGCTGGCCAGCTATCCGCTGCTGATCGCGTTGCTGACCCAGGTTTCGTTGGCGTGGGAACTTAGCTACAGCGCGCTGGTTTGGCCACGCCTGACCCGGCCCCTGGTGATCTTCATGGCCATCCCATTGCACCTGGGAATTGCCCTTTGCATGGGCATGGTTACCTTCGGCCTGGCGATGCTGATCGCCAACATGGCATTTATCAGCCCCTGGATCATAAGAGAACTTGAATCCGGCATCCGGCATAAGCTTGCCAAAGAGCCCATTGCCGAAGCGACCTAAAGGGGGAGAGCAGGGGGGCAAATCGTCGATTTACTCGCGAAATCGACACGAATTCTGAAAGAATTTGTGCCCCTCAATGGAATCTCGGTAACGCACCATCAAGCCTGGGGTTACCAGGGAATTCGAGACGCTTCTACTCCCGGTTCGACAGAGCTTACTGCCTGAATGAACCTCATTACGCGTTGAAGTGTCCCGGGGCGAGAACCTATAATGCAGGTTTTGGATATCCGCTAGGATCCATACAGGTAGTTTGTTTTAACCCACAGGAAATCCCCGTGTACGAGAATCTGGCCATTGTCGGAGCCACTGGAGCCGTAGGACGACTGATCCGTCAGTTACTAGAGGAGCGCAAGTTTCCCTACAAAACAATCAAATTCCTTGCTTCGAAACGTTCCGCTGGCACAGAGATCACATTCAACGGTACCACGCACACGGTGGAAGAACTGACGCCTGAATCGTTCGAAGGGGTCGACATCGCGATCGGCAGCACGCCCGACGAAGCCGCTGCCGAGTTCGCTCCGTGGGCAGTCAAAGCTGGCTGCGTCGTGATCGACGAAAGTGGTTACTGGCGTATGAAGGAAGACGTGCCGCTGGTCGTGCCGGAAGTCAATCCCGAGGCAGTCCACAATCACAAGGGCATCATCAGCAGCCCGAACTGCTCGACCACGCAGATGGTTGTCGCGATGAAGCCATTGCACGAGGCTGGCAAGATCAAGCGTGTTGTCGTTTCCACCTACCAGGCTACCAGTGGGGCTGGTGTGGTCGGTGAAGAAGACCTGATCAACGGTGCCAAGGCAGTTCTCAACGGCGACACCTACCAAAACAAAGCTTTCGCCCACCAGATCGCTTTCAATTTGATTCCGCAAATTGGTAGCGAGAAGTACGAAGGATACACGTCCGAAGAAATGAAGATGGTGTACGAAACGCAGAAGATCTTCGGCGACGATTCGATCAAGGTCTGCCCGACCTGCGTTCGCGTCCCCGTGACCAACTGCCACAGCGAAACGATCATGGTCGAAACCGAGCGTCCCATCTCACCGGCCGAAGCTCGCGAATTGTTCGAGAAGGCCGAAGGCATTACCGTCGTCGACAATCTTGGGGCAGGGGAGTACCCCATGCCGAAGGACTGCTCGAACAAGAACGACGTCTTCATTGGTCGTATCCGCAAGGACCTCTCTTGCGAAAACGGTCTGACGTTCTGGTGTGTGAGCGACAACCTGCGAAAGGGTGCCGCCACGAACGCTGTTCAGATTGCCGAACTTCTGGTTCGCACTCAGGCAGCCGTCTAACATCAGGCGGGTGCCATGGAATCTACCGAGCATGCAGCGGCCCGTTCACCTGGCCGCTGCATCAAGCTGACGGTTGCCTACGACGGCACCAACTATCAAGGATGGCAGCGACAGCCCACCGGTCCAACCATCCAGGCAGCGCTTGAGGCCGCCATCAACAGCATCGCCCAGGAAGAAGTTTATATCTCGGGCAGTGGACGAACCGATGCCGGCGTTCATGCGTGGGGGCAAGTTGCCAGCTTTCATACCAAGTCGAAGATGCCAGCCGACGTCTTTCGCAAGGCCCTCAACGCCACGCTTCCTCACGATATCGTAGTGCGGCACGCCTGCGATGTACCCACCACCTTTCGGCCGATCAACGATGCGATCTCCAAACGCTATCGCTACGTGGTTCAGCCAGGTCGCATTAACGATCCCTTCTCGCTCAAGCATGCCTGGTTCGTGAAACGCGTCCTCGATGTCGAAGCAATGCAAACGGCTGCGGCAGCGCTGATTGGCAAGCACGATTTCGCCGCGTTCCAGGCCACCGGCTCACCGCGTCAATCGACGATCCGCACCATGCTGGATGCCACCGTCAAAGTTCACGACGCCGACGATCGCATGAAGATCTTCATCGAGGTCGAAGCGAATGGTTTCCTGTATAACATGGTTCGCATTATCGCCGGCACCTTGGTCGACATAGGGCAGGGGAAACGCACCGCGGAGTCGATGGCCGAGATCATCGCCTCGGCCGATCGTATCCAAGCCGGCATGACGGCTCCGGCCCATGGACTATACTTGCTTCAGGTCCATTATCCTCCGCATCACTGAAGTTTTTAGAAGGCCCATGATCCAATGCGTGTTGCTCATGTGATTACCCGAATGATCATCGGCGGCGCGCAAGAGAACACGCTTTACAACTGCCTGGATCTCATTCACGAATTTGGTGATGACGTTCTATTGATCACCGGGCCCAGCGAAGGCCCGGAAGGCAATCTGCTCGAACAAGCTCACGCGCAGGGCGTTCCGGTCGAAACACTGCCGAACCTGGTGCGAAACATTCATCCGGTCACCGACTACCGCGGCTACCAGGAAGTCAAAGCGGCGATCAAAAAGTTTCAGCCTGATGTTGTGCACACGCACAGCGCGAAAGGGGGCATGCTGGGGAGAAGGGCAGCCACCGCGCTGAAAGTTCCGGCCGTCATTCATACCGTGCATGGCGCGCCTTTTCATCCCTATCAATCTGCCCTCGCGCGGAAGTTCTTCATTGCCTGCGAACGCTACGCGGCCACCCAGTGCCACAAAATGGTCAGCGTGGCCGATGCGATGACGGACCTGCTTGTCGAAGCCAAAGTCGCGCCGCGTGAAAAGTTTGTCACCGTTTACAGCGGCATGGAAGTCGAACCGTTTTTAGAGAGCAGGGGACTTCGTGACGAAACTCGCCAACAGTTGGGCATTCAGCCAGATGACGTAGTGATCGGCAAGATCGCCCGCTTGTTTCATTTGAAAGGACACGAGTATGTGATCGAGGCCGCCAAGGATGTCGTCGCCAAGTGCCCGCAGGCCAAGTTCCTGTTCGTAGGAGACGGCATCCTGCGTGAGAAGTTCGAGGGCATGATCGCCGAGGCAGGGTTGGCCGATCACTTCATTCTCGTCGGACTGGTACCGCCGAAAGAGATTCCGAAGTACATCTCGGCCATGGATGTTCTTGTGCATACCAGCCTGCGAGAAGGACTGGCCCGCGCGCTTCCCCAGGCACTACTGAGCGGCAAGCCGGCCGTCAGTTTCGATATCGACGGGGCCCGTGAGGTGGTGTCCACCATGGAGACCGGATTCCTGCTTCCGCCTGGCGATACAGCCCAATTTACGTCCGCGCTGATCCAACTGTGCGACGATCCGACACTGCGAGAGAAGCTGGGGGAAGAGGGGCGCAGACGCTGCAGCCAGGTCTTTCCGCATCAAGTAATGACCCGCCGCCTGCGCGAAATCTACCAGGAAGTGCTTCGCAGAAATGGCCGCGAAGTGGTCTAACCCTGGGTAACCATTACAGTTACGGTAGATCTGCCGGTAGTTCGCTCTTTTGAAACCGCAATGATTAGGGTAAGATTAAGAGGCCTGTCGATCCGATAGGCTAACGGAACAAATAGGGGCAAATTCTCCTCACGGATAATCTCATCGGTGTCTACCGCAGGAAGAAACTATATCGGTCCGTACCGCTTGATACGCATGCTGCGCGCAAGCAAGACGTGTCAGGTATGGGAAGCGATTCACGACTTGGACAACCGTAAGGTTGTCATCAAAACACTTCGCGAGAACTACATTCGCGACAAAGAAGAGATTAACTCGCTGAAGCACGAGTTCACTGTCGCCGGCAAGTTCGACCATCCATTTGTCATTCACGTCTACGAGTTCGATACCTTCCGCGGTGTCGCCTATCTCGTACTGGAATTTGCTTTCTCGCGAAACATGAAGATGGCCATTCGCGAAGGGGTCGAGGAACTCGCGTACTGGACCCCCAAGATTATCGAAGAGGGTGCCAAGAGCCTCGGCTACATGCATGAGCAAGGCTGGGTTCACTGCGACGTGAAGCCGGACAACTTCCTGCTCGATACGGAAGGCAACCTCAAGCTGATCGACTTTTCGATCGCCCAGAAAAAGAAGAGCGGCCTGGGCAAGCTCTTCGGCGGCGGTTCGAAAGTCAAAGGCAACGTCCAAGGTACCCGCAGCTATATGTCACCCGAACAGATACGCGGTGCGGCATTAGATGACCGCGCTGATATCTATAGTTTCGGCTGTACCATATTTGAATTGATCAGTGGCAAGTTACCCTACACGGCGACCAGCCCCGATCACTTACTCGATAAACATTTGCGAGGCGGCATTCCGTCGCTGCAAGCCGCCACCGACAACATCACGCCCGAGTTTTCCTCGCTGGTCGAACGCCTAATGGCGAAAGATCCCAAGCAGCGTCCCGACACGATGAGCGACGTCGTGCGCCTGCTGAAGAATATCAAGATTTACAAAATTCCACCCCGCAAGCCATCCGGCTCCGTCGAACCAGACAAGGCCACGGCTACCAGCGGTGACGATACCACGTCGACGCAGGAAGAAGCCTAATTTCACCGAGCGTCCATCCCCATTAATTGCCTGGAGCACCGATAGCTTTCATGAGCACCTCGATCTATCTCGACTTCGAACAGCCGATTGAAACCCTCGAGAACAAACTGAAACAGTTAGAGGCCGAGAAAAAAGACACGCCGGAACATCACGACGAGATCCGCAGCGTCCGCAAGCAGCTCACCGACACGATGCGTGAGATCTACAGCGATCTCTCGCCTTGGCAAACGGTGGAAGTAGCGCGTCATCAGAAGCGACCTCAGTCGGCCGACTACTTGAACCTGGTGTTCGACGAGTTCGTCGAGCTGCATGGTGATCGCAAGTTCGGTGACGACCGCGCGCTGCGAACCGGCTTCGCCAAACTCGACAAGCACAAAGTGATGTTCATCGGTCACTTCAAAGGTCGCGACCTGAAGGAACGCAGCGAGTGCTACTTCGGTTGTGCCAACCCGGAAGGCTACCGCAAAGCGATCGAGAAGATGGAACTCGCCGAGAAGTACAACCTGCCGGTGATCGCCTTCATCGACACGCCCGGGGCGTATCCAGGCATCGGTGCCGAGGAACGCGGCCAGGCCATGGCCATCGCCGACGCCATGTTCGCCATGTCTCGCTTGAAGACTCCGATCATCTCGGTCGTCATCGGCGAAGGTGGCTCTGGCGGCGCACTGGGCATTGGTGTCGCGGACCGCACGGCCATGCTGCAGCATGCTTACTACTCGGTGATCAGCCCCGAAGGCTGTGCCGGCATTCTGTGGAAGAGCCACGAGTTCAAAGCCAAGGCCGCCGAGGCGTTGAAGTTTACCTCGAAGTATCTTCCCAAGTTCGGCATCGTCGACGATGTGATCGAAGAGCCGCTGGGTGGTGCTCACCGAGATCATCACCAGATGGCAGCTCGCCTGAAGATGTACTTGGTTAAAACGGTCAACGAACTGATCGCCAAGCCAACCGACGAACTGGTCGAAAACCGCTACGACAAGTTCCGCCAGATGGGCATGTTCCTGGAACGCGAACTGGAGACCGCCGAAGGCGAACCAGCCAGCTAACACGAAGCCAACTCTAGCTGGTGGAATTCATCACCTAATCAAGCCGCCGCGAGGATCATTCCGCGGTGGCTTTTTCGTTTCGAAATGGGGGCACCAAGAAACCAATCCTGAAGGCATTGGGCACCAGGATCTGGCCATCGATTGTGGGTGCGACCAGAAGCCATTCTGGGAGTCGACTTTCCGCCGATTGGCAACGAAGTTCATGACAGAGCAGGCAGGTTCCAGATTGGCCAAAACCGTGATCCGGGACGACCAGATGAATGCGATCTCTGGCTGGCGAAATTCATCGCCAGATCGAGCCGCCGCGAAGTAATCTCTTGATGGCTTTTTCGTTTCGAAATCGAGCCTGCTCGCTGGCGCGTTCCCAGTGCGATTGGACCTGGGAGTCGACTTTGGAACTTCGCTCCGACGAGAAGCGATCCTCGCTGGCGATCATCATCGCAATGGCAATGAAGTTCATGAGAGAGTAGGGCTCAAACAGACGAGACCGAGGAATAACCCAGTCTCCATAGAACCCCCACTACAACGTCCGATAATGTTTGTTATGTGCGGTTTGAGGCCTATTTTTACCGGGTTTCAAGCAATTCCCGGTTTTGGGCCATTTCTTCCCTGACGTTGGCACTTGGGTGATTAATACCTTGGCTGGCTTGGATAATATGGCTGGCCGTTTTGCATCGGATACGGCGTCTGCTGTTGCGGCTGCGTGTACTGCGGATAGTAGCTTCCGCCCTGCTGCTGCGGCGACGGGATGTTCATTTGTGGCGGGTAATATCCTGGCTGCTGCGGAGGCTGATACTGGCCCGAATACTGCTGCCAATTCGACTGCACATTCTGTGGATTTTCGATCGACTGATTCACGAAATTCTGGAACTGCCCTGCCTGGTTCTGAACTTCGTTCTGGATCTTATTTTGAATCTGATTCTGCACGTTGTTCTGGAAGTTCTGGAACTCGGTCTGGAGGTTGAAATTGGCCGGATCAATCGCCGCGTCATTCCCCCCAAAACCGCCCCCGGTAGTACCGCTGCCGGTCTCGGCAAACCACTCTGGATTCTGACCGTTTATCCGCTGGTTGTAGCGGTCGATAAATGGCCCCACGACCTGGTTCACTTCGGCTGGCATGACGCCATGCAGATTGTGGATCACTTTGGTGATGTAGAACCCTGATTTCGACTGCACGATTTGCTGGCGACTATCGTCTTTGGTCAAGGCCACGGCGAACATCGTCACGATGATGCACAGAAGCACCCCTTTGACGAAACCGAGTCCGGCACCGATCTGACGATCCCATCCTTTGAGCTCGAAGTTGTTCAGCGTCTTATTGATCATCGAGAAGACAACCCAGATGACCAGCGACGTCGCCATGTACAGACCCAGCATCGCGGCGGTCGTACCCCAAGGAGGTTGAAGACCTAACGCGTTAGCCACAGGCTCGCGAAGTTGCATCGAGACAAAGTAACTTGCCACGAGTGATGCGAACGAAGCGACTTGCCAGGCCATGCCTTTGTACAAACCCCACAGGATCGCGCCTGCGAGTATTGCCAGCATGAGGAAATCGTATGCAACCATGATTCGCTATCCATCGCTCAAGAAAAACTTCGCCCCAGAAGTCGCACGAGTATACGTACGAGGGGCTGAAACCCGAAGGTCAGTTTCTGGCATTGCTAGCGGACGCGGGAAAGATGATCTGGAAACCAAACCCACGCTTCAGGTACAAGTGCCGAACTTTCGTCCCACCGCGCGCCGGTGCTCTGGCAGGGGGGCGCACCAAATTATTTTTGAGGCAGGGGATCCATGGCCGATTTCAATACGCACATCTCGACCAGCACGGCAGTCGGCGTTGGCGTTGGCATCGCAGGCTACTTTCTACTCGATACGCCTGAGGCCAATCGGATCATCTCGTGCATGCTGGGTGCTGGCCTGTGCAGCTTGGCCGGTATCCTGCCTGACTTGGATTCCGGTTCCGGTCGCCCACTTCGCGAAACAAGCAACGTGCTAGCCGCTGTCGTCCCCATGTTGATGGTCGATCGCTGGCAACACATGGGGCTCTCGGCCGAAGCGATCGCCCTGGCAGGGGCCTTGGTCTATATCACTATCCGCTTCGGCGTGGCCGAGATCTTCAAACGTTACACTGTGCATCGCGGCATGTGGCACAGCATCCCAGCTGCCATTTCGTGCGGCTTACTGGCGTTCCTGGTGGTTTCCGGAGAGAACTTCGAAGTCCGCGTCTTCAAGAGCGCTGCCGTGTTCATCGGCTTTATGGTCCACTTGATCCTCGACGAAATCTGGTCGGTCGAGTGGAAGGGGGCTCGCATACGATTCAAAAGCTCGTTTGGTACCGCGATCAAGTTCTGGTATGCCAAGAACCTGTGGTCGAATATATCCACCTATGGCAAGCTTATCGTATTAGTAGTCGCTGCCGTGGGTGATCCACTCATGATGGAACATTACAAATTCCATCCACCACAACAACAAGAAGCCATCCCCACGCAGCAGATCGCGACGGAACAACCACCGGTTATTCAGCGCTAAGTTTTGTCAGCTCCTGCCCCTCTCCCCCGAGAACGATGGAGAGGGGACATGAATTCTGGGTGACATCTGCTCTAAAGAATCTTGCTGCTATCCAGCATCAGCGTTACCGGTCCATCGTTCACCAGGTGGACCTTCATGTCGGCTTGAAAGATGCCCGTTTCGACGGTCACGCCCTGTTCTCGAATTTGGCGCACGTAATCCTCGTACATCGCGTTGGCCTCTTCCGGCCTGGCGGCGGTGATAAAACTGGGACGCCGTCCTTTGCGGGCATCACCCAGCAGCGTGAACTGGCTGATCGCCAGGATGCTTCCGCCAACGTCAAGCACGCTGCGGTTCATCTTGCCGTCATCATCTTCAAAGATCCGCAGGTTGATTGTTTTCTCGACGAGGTACTTCAGATCCGCTTCTGTATCTCCCTGAGCGACCCCCAGCAGCACCACCAGGCCTTGCTCGATCTGCCCGACGATCTGCCCGTCGACTTTCACGTGAGCTTCGAGAACTCGTTGCACGACTCCGCGCATCAGTAGTGCCCCCCTGCCCCAGACATTACGGCCATCTGGTACGCTTCGGTCTGATCGATGGCATCGGGAACAATCGTGGTGGGTGATAGCAGATCGCTATTGGGTGAAACACCATTTCGCACGTGGATCAGATCGATCGTCACCAGTGGCTTTCGCTGCTTGTGCCCGACCGATTCCCATTGAATGCGATGCGGGAACCCCGATGCCGCGTCCAACAGCAAACTGGCACCATTGGCTTGTTCGTAGATAAACGGAAGCAGTTCTGCGTTATTCTGCGCGTCGACCTTCTTGGTTCCTCTTACCAGCAGCAGTTGGCGTTCTCCTTGCACGACGTGTTCAATCGAAGTGAACGCATAACTTTGCTGCAGCCGCCAGATCAAGTGCGCGATACCGGCCCTGGGCATCTCTTGATTTGCTTGGGCCAGGTCGTTTAGCCGTACCATTGAAGCCGATTCATCGACGCTTGTTTTCCACTGCGTCCATACGACCGATTCGCTTGCCAGCACTGCTTGTTGAAAGAACATCGGTGCCGCCGGGTCCGCCCCCTTTAAGATGATTCCATGACGCTGCGAAGAGCCGCGGCCTGACTGCGTATATTCTCCGACTCCTTGCAGAGTATGGTCGAACAAGTGAACCTGCCAGTTGATGTCGGCGGTTAAACCGTCAACTTGCTTCCAGCGGGCAACAACATTGCTTAATAACAGATCGATATCGAGCCCCAATCGGTTTTCCGAGGCGGCACTCCCCCCTGCCCCAAGTCCGCTGGCATTGCTGTCGTGAAAGTGCTGCGCGGCGTAGCCCAAACCGACACCAACGGCTAGCAGTGCTACCGCGATCAGGCCTGTTAATTTGAAACGATTATCTTTCATGACAGGGATTTGCCGGTTTTCCCAAAGAATCCTGTCCTGCCACGCCGAACATTAATGGCAACAGGGATAGTCTTGCGCTCGGGACGTTTGTTGGCATGGATGCCAAATCGACGGCTGCGATTGTAAGGATTTCCTTGAGGCCGGGTCCACGTCAGTCGGTGAGGTTCTTTGGAACCGTTGGCGGCGTTGCCCTTAACCGCTCGCAACCATTGGTCACTTACGAATACCTGAGAGGATCTCCGCTCTTGCCATGGAGAATGCCGCGATGGCGCGGCAGCAAGGGTTTAGTGAGGGGGAAATCATGAAACAAACTTTGTGGATGTGGACCTTGATGCTTTTGACGGCTGTCGCCGGTACCGGCTGTCAGCACGTTGGGCACCAGGCAACTGGTGGCTACAACCTGCCTCCAGCTCAGCAACTGCGTCACCCTGGCCCAGGCGTTGATGGCCCTGGCCCAGGTGTTCTGGCACCTCCGGCAATCGCCCCGGTTTCCGCCATGATGCCAATCGGCGGCCCCGGTGGGATTCCTCCGATGCCAGCTCCAAGTTGGACCAGCCAGGTTCTGTTCGTCTCGCCAGACGGCATGCAAGTTAGCTGGGACCTTGGTGGAATTGGCTTGTACGATTCCGAACCACGGATCGTGCCGTTCTCCAAGAACTTCCCACAGGGCGGTATCTATCGCCTGAAGATCACCAACATCGAAGGTCAACCAGGCGTCGAGCTTTACCCGACCTTGGAAATTGGTTTCGCGACTCCGCGAACCGAAGCCTTCCTGGCTCACAACGCCATTCCTGTTCAGTTCACCGAAGACGACTTCGCTCAAGTTCGTAGCGGCACTTACGTGACCAAGGTCATCTACCTGCCCGATCCGAACTACCAAGAGCTGGCTCTGGCCAACGTCGAAACCTTGGTCTCGACTCGCCTGGATCCAGGCGTCGACCCGATCGTCGAAGCAGACCGTCGCGGTTCGATCATGGCTATCGTTCGCCTTGGTAACAAAGACCTAGAAGTTCCCGGCGAAGACATGGAAGGCCTGATGGCTGGCGGAATGCCTATGGGTGTTCCTGCTGCTGGTGCTTACTGTGGCCCTGCTCCTGGCATGGGTCCTGGTATGGCAGCCGCCGCCGGTCCTGGTGCTGGTCCTGGCCCATACGTTGCCGGCATGACGGCTCCACAATGGGGCATGCCAACCACCGGTACGCCAATCGGTCTGCCTGGCCCACCACACATTCCGCTGGGTGGCCCTGCTGGATTGCAGAAGCACGTGATCAAGAATCACACGCACATGCACATCCCTGGTCCAACGCCTAAGGTTGCTGTTCACGTCAAGCAGCGTCCAGGCATCAGCTACCCACAACCACCAAACCGAGCTTGGATCACCGAAGAGAACATTCATCCTTCGCCAAACTTGAACCAGCCACACGGCGACATGCATCAGTTTGTTCCGCCGGCAGGTGGTGGTTACTACGACGCTAACGGTCAGTGGTGCCCAGCTCAGTAAGCTGCCCTACCGACCAAATCTCCATGGCAATGGAACAGGGTCGCGGACAAGATTCCGCGACCCTACTTCCATGCCGGAGAACAAGATCAACCAGGCCCGGAAGCGGCACCCAGCGAGCTTTATTCCAAGGCCCAATCATTGAAGTCCCCCCGACCTCACGCAGACCTTCAGGGAAGAAGATCGCCGTGAAACGAACACAACTGCACAAACTCTTGCTTGTGGCCACCTTCGTGGTGCTGGCCGCCGCAAACATCGCCAAGGCTCAATCGGGCTTGGTGCCTCTGTATACCGAGCGTCTGAACCCTGGCACGATCGGCCAGTTTCAGAACATGAAGGGTCGCGGCATCCCCGGTTACACGCAACCCATCCAGATGGTGCTTCCCCAAGGTGCTCAGATCGCTCCGGCCATTGGCGGTGCGTTTGCCGACGATCAGCCGGCTCCGCAAACGTACGGATGCCTGATCGGGGCCGTGTATCGCTTCCGCATCACGCAAATCCCCTTCCGCCCCGGTGCTGAGTTGTTTCCGTCGGTCGAAGTGATCGACCGCACCTACCCACCGGCCGGCATGGAACTACAATTCCCGATTCCGATTCATATCACCCAGGAAGAACTGCAATACGCACTCGACGGCAAGTTCGTCACGCGTGTCATCTACCTGGAAAACCCGCGCACGGCGATCCCCAATGCCTACGAACCTGGCTTCCAGCCGTGGTTTGAAGTCGAGCCTGGCACCGACCCAGTTGTCACGGCCGATTCGCTTGGCCGCCCGGTCGCTATCTTGCGGCTCGGCTCGCGTCGGCCCACCCTCGAGGACATGCCTGGTGAGTTCACATACCAGTCACCGCCGATCCAACTGTTCGGCAATCCCCCCCCTGCCCCAGCTGGTGGCGTCGAAGTTCCCATGGGACCGGGCCCCATGACAGGCGTTCCGATGCAGGCGTTAGCTCCCAAAGCTCCTCCACGCACGGCATTTCAGCAGCGGGAAGAAAACGTTCGCCGCAACACGGCTCCCTGGTCCATGCAACAGCATTACACGCAACCGCAGTACATGGCGCAGCCCGGATATCCATCGCAGCGATAGACCGACGGAACCACGATCGATGAAAAACAACTTCGCCTTTCGACAACTTGTTACGCTGACCTTGCTGGTCGCTTGTGGTTCAGTCTTTCCTGCCTGCTCGCTTAATCGACAAGCCAAGCAGCAGGAAGAAGCCCCTGTCAAGCCCGATGCCGGCGTGACATTCAATCAGCCACACGTGCCAGAGTACAACTACGCTTCGGCCCCCTCCCCTGCCCCGGTTCAGTCGGCGGAAAACACCGGCCTGAACGGTGTGCCTGAGTTCCAATCACGCTACCAGGGCCAGCCGTACCAGGCACCCGCCAATACGGCGACCACACCTCAGTACAACTACCCCGGCGCTATCCAGCGTACTTCCGCTGAAATGCCGATCGAACAGCAACCGGCCGCTGCCCCAACTGCTACGCAACAAGTCAGCTACGCCTTTCCACGCGGCCAGGTAATGCCTCCGTGCGGGCCTGGCTGTCAGCATCCCAATTCGATCTGCCAACATGGTGCGACTTTCGGCTCCTGCCAAACGTGCCGCGCGTGTGGCCTTCCGTTTCAAGCAGGACCTTGCTGGCCGGAAGACGAATACCTATATGATGGTGGCGATCGCAACATCCGCGCCGAGATCGATGGTGAGTTCGGTGTGCACGGCCTGGACATTGAAGACACGATCGGCCACTACGATACGCTCGACGGCCAACGCGTTGTCACACCAAGTAACCGCGTCTGCATTTACGCACCTCGTTTCGCCGCCGTTCGCAAAGTTGCTGGCCTGAACCAGGAAGTCCTCGGCCGCCAGATCGCTGGCATCGATGCCGACTTACAGTTGATCAACCAGCAGCAAAACGGCACGCCGGTGGGCATGGTTCAACCACTAGCCCTTCGCGGCAACATCGGCGGCAAGAACGCCAATGCTCTGACCGAAGACCTGCCGCCGCTGATGGCTCACAACTGGCAGAAGCCGCACCAATTCATCGAAGAATTCAAAGCCTACGAAAACCTCAGTCTGATTCGTTACGGCATCCTCGAACAAGGCGAAAAGCCGCGTCTGTCGCAAAGCCTGCAGAACGCCGTTACCTGGACACGCAACCAACAAGTTCAAGTCGTGCTCGAAGGTCGCAAGGCTTCCGAAGTGGTCGACGGCGACACACCGCACGAATTCGTTTGGTCGGAAGTCCCTGGCGAACCTCGCCTGCGGGTGATCAAGGTCGCCGACAAGGGTGCCGCCGAAATCGGCGAGATCGTCGAGTTCACCTTGCGATTCGATAACGTCGGCACGCAGATCATGGGGAACGTCACCATCATCGACAACCTGACCCCGCGTCTGGAATACGTCGAAGGCTCGGCCCAGTGCAACATCGACGCCCAGTTCCTCAAGCAGGCCAACGAAGCCGGCAGCGAAGTCCTACGCTGGGAAATCAAAGATCCGCTGGCCGTTCAAGCAGGCGGCATTATTCGCTTCAAGTGCCGCGTGCGGTAGTTTGACGCGACGATCATTCAGGGGTAGTCCTCAACATTCGCGCGAAGCCATCGCTGATGATCGGCTTCGCAGGATGGGCAGAACCGGCCTTGAATGGACTCTTCTTGCGCGGCAGCGTCGCCATAAATCTTCGCATTAGGAAACTGCCCCTGCACCCATCGAGCAAGGGGCTCGACAAAGAAGATGTTGGTGGGCATGCGATACGGCAGCATCGTTTCGTGATGCATTCCGCAGCGACTCACTCCGTCGACTTCATATGAAACCGGCAACTTACCACACTTGGGACAGAAGCCATCCACATGGGAATCCAATTCGCATGTCGACGCGCAGTCGCAATACCCTTTGGTAGACGCCGTCTTTGACTTTTTACCGGAAGTAACGATCTTGAACCGGTGCGGTCGATAGTCACAACGCGGACACCCCTTCTCTTCCGAGTCCTCCCAGCGGTACTCATGCCCGCAATCGGGATGGCAGAAAGCCAAAACTTCGACCTGGCGCAGGATCAACGACCTCTTTCGACAAACGGGACACATCAGTGCATCGCCGCACAAGGGATTGAACGTCGACTCATCCGAGTTCGCGTACGCCTCTCGAAACTCTTCCAATTGCGAGTTGACAAACGCCTCGTGAACCGAGCGACGATGCTCTTCGCAGTCCTCACGCATTTTCTGCTTCGACTCTATCGACCGATCAGGCAAGTCCAAATAGGCTTGATGATCGAACTGACTGAGGCGATCTCGATCTTCTTCCGGCAGAGAAAGCTCGATGTCCGACAACTGCGACTTGGTAGACGAGAAAACAGGAAACCACCACTGGTGATAGTGATATCCGGAGCGAGCCTTGTGGGTTTGAAACCCACATGCACACGTTGCCTGAACCAACTTCACAGTGACAATTACTCCCGGAGGCGTTCCCAACTACAAATCCAACCGGCTCACATAAAAACAGGTAACCCCCAGCATCACGCAGATGAAGATCAAATTGTGTACCACCGGCATGACGATGTTGTCGGCCATGCGTACCTCGCGAAGGTCGCCGGTTGATTGAGGGCCTTGGAAGGAACTGGTCGATTCGTCGGTCACCAGGTATTTCAGCAGGTTGTTCAGCTCACCGGGCTTGGGAAATACGTAGTAGATCGGTTCAATGATCCAGTCATACGTGAATCGCCACCAGTCCGAATCGGGCCAATAGGTCTGAATCGATTCGCCACTGGCCAGCGAGCGAACTTGAACGCGAGTCTTATTGTCAGCGAAGATCAAATTGTCTTCGTCGAACGCAATCGCCGAGGCGTCGCTATCGATCCGACTACCCTCCCCTGCCTCGACGTCGTACAGCCAGAGTGCTCCGTCGTGAAACAGTACGGCGATGTACTTTCCATCGCGGCTTGTTTCCAGGCTACTAGGGGGCGTATCGCCGGCCGGCCGAAAGCTCTTTTGCACTTGCAATGTCTTCGCATCGCGAAGTTCGATGTGACCATGTGCATCCGCCACAACGGCGACTTTCCCGGTTAGTCCGACCGCGGTTTCTCCTTCGCTTTCGCGCTTCGCCTCGGTGGCGACGATGTAACCTTTCTTCGCATCACGCTCTAGCAGATAGAGCGTTCCTTGATTCTCCACCAGCAATCGATCCGACGCAGGGTCGATCGCGGCGGCAAACGGCGGGAAGTACGGCACCCCTTTGTCGGGACCGATTCGCTTAAACGCGTTGTTGCCCCCCAGCGGAATATCAAAACCAAGGAACTTGGTCTTCTTCTGCGTTCCGTCCCCTTCGTACAGAAAGACGCCAGCCGAGCTTACCACCAGGACATTATCGTTGGCATCTTGCAAGATCCACGAAGCCCCCGTTGGCGGATTCGGCCCAGCTTCTGCGACCCAATTGCCGGACCACTTGGCCGTCAGGAATGAAGTACTGCTGCCACCACGGCGACGTCCTCCTCCGCTGGTCGGCTGCTGCAGGTACATCATGCTTTGGGTCGGCTCGTTGTAAATCGGACCGATCAAGATCGACTGCATCGCAAACTGCTCAGGCCCGCGGCGTTCGCTTTGCAGCACAACTTCCCACGTTCGCAGTGTTTCGTTCCACTGCACGAATTGCCCTACCTGGGTCACCCCTACCAGCCCTTCTTCCGTTTCGACCAATCGCACCAGCCGCGTTGGATTGACGATAAATGGCTCGAAGATCGAGGTCTTCAAGAAGCCAATCCCAAAGCAGGCATAAAAGAAGAGCACTGTCACCACGATCGAGACGATTGAGTTCCGCCACATCACTCCAGCCAATACCGATACGCAGTAGTAGATGGCAAACTGAAACAGGAACACGGGAATACAGAGAAGCAGCGCGTTGCTCCACACATCGAATCGCCACCCCACGATCAGCCACAGCCCGACTAGGAAGTAGGTCACGCTCAATAGGACGAACGCGCACCCGCCCAGGTACTTGGCCAGAATCAACAGCGAACGCGAGATCGGCTTGCTTAGCAGAAGATCGATCGCCCCTGGCTCGAACGTCCGCGGCATGATCGGCGCGGTAACCAGGATCGCCACAAAGATCGCGAACATCCCCACAAATACGTCGATGAACGCGGTCAGCACATACTTCACCGTCATCGAGAACATGTCTTGCGTGATGGGCAGCGGCAGCGGTTGCCACATCAGCGGGTAGGTCAAATACAATTGTTCGGCCGGCACGTTCCCCAGATACACCGGGTACGCATCGCGCATCAGCAGGCGATTGAAGTACGTGAGGTCGTCCCCCTTCAGTTTCTCAGGTCCCTGCTTCAGCAGCACCTTGGTCTCTTCGCCCAGCTTGACGTCCTTCCAGGCCGCTTCGCTGAAGAACTCCTTCCTGGTGAGCACTTCGTTCAAGCCATCGACCACGTCGTTCACCTGCTGGCCACTGAACTTCGCGGACTCCTGCGCACTCACCAGTTCTTTCAGTGGCCCGCCGGCCAGCGTGACGATACGCTTGCCGGGGCTTTCTCCTTCGGCACTATTCTGTTGCCGCAGTTCATTCACGAAGGAAGGAACGTCGCGAATGCTCATGCGGTGCAGCGTTACCATTCGCTTGGTTTCGTAACCCAGCGGAGCGATCGCCAGAAGAACCAGTGTTAGCGCGAGCAGCAGAATGTACAGCACGCGGGAAACGAATGCCTCGTGAAACGAGTCGTAGATAACGGTCAAATAAGGTCGCATCAGGGATGTCAGCTCAATGTTCGAGATTCGTAGCAGGCTTAATTACTCGACCGTTTCGGCAGAGACGATATTCAAGAAGGCGTCTTCCAGGGACGTGCGAAGTCGCCGCATTTCTAGAATGTCGATGTTCTTTTGTCGCAAGGCATCGACACAGCGATTGAGCGCGGCCTGATCTTCAGCCGAAACAATCACCCGGGCCAGGTGATCGCCATCGCTCTGCCACGGCTCGGTCTCGGCGAAGGTCAACGCGTACTGCATATCGTCGAGCGATCCTTGCAGTACGAACTCCATCCGTGCACTGGGCTGCTTGGTGATCTCTTCGATCGTCCCCAGTTTCTGCACGCGCCCCGCCGCCAGGATCGCGGCTTGATCGCATACCAGTTCTATCTCTTGCAGTTGATGGCTGTTGAGGAAGATGGTCGTTCCTTCCTGCTGCAACTCTTTTAGCAACCGTCGCACGTCCGCGCGGCCGACCGGGTCGACCCCGTCGGTCGGTTCGTCCAAGACCAACAGTTCCGGATTGTGCAGCAGGGCCTGAGCGATCCCCAGTCGCTGCTGCATCCCTTTCGAGTACTTATGAACCGGCGTCTGTCCCCACTTCGATAAACCGACACGCTCGAGCAGGGCCGGTCGCTTATGCAACACTTCGCGCCGGCTCAAGCCGCTCAGACCGCCGTAGTAGATCATCGCGGCGTTGCCCGTCAAATGTCGTGGAAAGCGGTGATGCTCTGGCAGGTAACCGATCTTCATGCGTCCGACACGATCACCCAGCGGACGTCCCAGCAGACTGCCCCCCCCAGAGGATCGCTTCACCAGGCCGAGCAGCACTTTGATCAACGTCGTCTTGCCGGCACCGTTGGGGCCAAGCAGCCCAAAGATACAGCCCCGGGGGACTTCCAAGGTCACACCGCGTAGCGCATTGACCTGTTTGCGAACGAAAAGACCTTCACGATACGTCTTATGAAGATCGTGGACTTCGATAATGGAGTCTGACATGAGGCGCAGTACAGGCCGGTAGACAACCTGTCAGATGGGAACGAAAGACATCGATGGTAACCGCTTACCAGGGGTATACCAATTCAAATTCACATTAGCTTCACCCCAGGGGGATGATTTGCCGTAGTTTCTCAGAAATAAGTCCACGCCGAAATGGCACGCCACTTGCAACTGCCTGATTCGGCAAATTGTGGTAATGCTTCCCGTGCCGTGGATTGAGGAACATCTTGATCCACGCCCTGAGAAGTTGGAACAGAATATGAGGTACGGAAAATGACTTTGTGGATCATCCTTCTGGTTGTCGTTATGTTGGTCGCCTTGAGCGGGGCAAGTTATGGCTATGCGTCGCGTCCCGCAGATGGCCCCTACCCTGTCTACACGGCACCACTTGGCGGCCTGGCAAGCTTGCTGCTGATTGGTCTAATCGTGCTCTTGATTCTAGGTATGACCAGTGGCTTTGAAGGTTTCACCGTCGATCTTCCCACCATCACGGTCGACAACTAAGCAGAAAAATAACCGCTCGCTCCCTTCCCGGTGTGCGATGGCGATAAGAGGATTCGGCTGGAGCGACAAGCCTCGGACGAATTCACATAAACGAGAAGGCCTGCCTGAGAAAACCTCAGGCAGGCCTTTTTTCGTGTTTCATCAACACGGGACGATTGGTCTTTTGTCGACCAAATTTGTCGAAATTCGTTCACTACGAATACGACTACCTTCTCTGCGAAGCCGACTGGCGACCAGCAACCGTCCAGTTGGCTGACTCTTTCCCTGGTGGGCCTAACCACTGCTCAATCACTTTCAGGGGCGGCGCGTCTTCCAGTTCGTCCCAATCCTGATCACTACCCGCGATCCACTGGTTGGCTTCCTTGTCGAGTTGCAGCCAGGCTTCACTGTACGTTCGCATCTGGTCGCTGCTCAGCTTCCACGAAAGAGGCGGATCGTTGTCTCCTTTGTAGGGAATGGATACCACCTTGAACTGAATCGGATAAAGCCCCGGGCCGGTTCGGTGTTGTCGATCGAACGAATCATCGTGAGGCGCATGCCCCCCCGACGATGTCCCAGTGTGCTGCGTGCTGGTGGGCGTGGTGAGTGGTGTGTCAGAGTACTGCGACATTCGATGCCAAGCGTTGCGTTGGGCCTGCATACTAATCGGCGAGTCGCTGGCAAACGCTGGTGGATCCTGCTCGCGTGGACCGCGGCGTTCCCCTCGTCGAGTCATCTGGCGAATGACCCACATCACCTCTTGTTCGCTCAACGTTCGATCTTGCAGCAATCCGACTTCTAAACGACCACGCTCGGCCTGAGAGGCACCTCGAACGTTGCTCAAGCCCAACAACGGACCGATCGTGGCATAGCTTAACGCTTCGATCTGCCCGCCCGATTCTTTGATCTCAGGGTGACCGGTGCTGGTACCGTAGTTATCGATATTGATCAACAAGATCCGGTCGAACGGGCGTTCGCTGGGTGGCAGCTTGCTGAACCGATCGATCAGCTGGCTGACCGATTCCAGCGCGGTCATAATGCCATCGTTGTCGGCGTACGCGCCGTCGCCAATGCGTACCGACGGCATCACCTCTTGCCCCTCTTCACCGCGAACCGGACGACTGATCGGCGTGACATAAGGAAAAGAAGCCGACAGACGAACGGCCGTGGCGACGTTCATATCCAAATCGTTCTGACGCAGGTCGAACGCGCACGTGTGCTCGTTGCAGACCAAACCGTGCGCGTGGGTATCGCTCGAATCATCTCGAATCGCCGTTGATCCCAATAGCACGCGTCGCCCAGACTTCACGTCGGTCGCGTTGAACACCATCACCGGCATATGACCACTGCGAGCCTGAATCCCCCAGTCGCTCAGGCTGGGCGAACCTTGCTCGCCGGTACGCAGGGTGAAATCCCAGAAGCGTTCGATGGCCGTTCCACGATCGTACGGAGTCAGTGGCAACAGGTCATGAAACGTGGCTGCAAAGAAGATCGGTTCCAGGCACGAAAGCTTGGCCCGCTCGCGCACTTCTTCCATCGAGACCTTGCTCTGCGGCGAGCTGATCGCATCCATGTAATACATCGAGCCGACACTTCCGCCGGAGACCGAACTGATCATCCCCAACGATTGACGAAACGTATCAGGCCAGCGTTCGTCCAGGCGTGTCAAAACTTCCGCCGACCAGGCCGCTGCGTGGATACCACCCCCAGGTGCGGTCACGACAATCAACGTTCGCTGGTCGTGTTGCCGCGGATCATGCGAGCGACTGGCGGGAATCTTCTTCGCTTCGATGGCTTCC
Source organism: Blastopirellula marina (assembly GCF_002967715.1). Classification (NCBI taxonomy): domain Bacteria; kingdom Pseudomonadati; phylum Planctomycetota; class Planctomycetia; order Pirellulales; family Pirellulaceae; genus Blastopirellula; species Blastopirellula marina. The sequence continues at coordinate 142,261 of NZ_PUIA01000042.1, read as the reverse complement.
ACTAATGTTGGGCTCTGCCAACGAGCCATTTCAACTTGAAACTCGTAGTCGCGTGAGAGGAACAGCGCCAGTGCAAACGCCGACGCTGCCAGCAATGTCGAAACACGAAAACGATCTAACCAGAACGCCATACCCGAAGCAAACGTCGAAAGGATCGCCACGACCAAAGCAAAGTGCCCCAGCGTAGGAATCACCTTGGAAATGTTACTGCCGGGAAACACGACGTGATCGAAGATCCCCAGGCCGAAGGTCATCACCAACAGCAGAAACAAAAGCAGTGCCAATTCCAAGTGGCCGGCCAGCGGACGTTCGACGCCGTTAGGATCTTTGATCGAGTAACCAGGCCCACGCACCATCCCAATGCGGGCCAGCATCACGGCGATCCCCTTAGGCAGCTTGGCAACCTCGTTGGGATCGTTCAGCAAGTCGTCGTGAACGTGATGCAAACATTCGAAAGGGAAGATCCCTCGCAGAGGGACGACGCCAGGCAGAACGTACTTCCGCAGAAAGCTCAAAAGCAATAGCAAGATCGTCGCAACGAGCCCGCCGGCAATGAACCCACCGTACAACTCTTCAGCAGTGATCAACGCCGTGTTGACCCTCAGGTTCAAGTCGGCCACCATCGTGAGCGCCGGCATCGGCAGCAACACCCACAACAGCCACAACCAACCGGGCCACCCTGCCCCGCGTTTGCGCGAGGTTTCCATTAAGTCCTTCAGATCACGTTTCTCACGATCGGAAGGTTCGCCGGAGATCTGGTTCCACCAGGTAAAACGCTCAGGCCCATGAGCCAGGCCGATGCGAATTTGCAGGATCAATAGCGCCGCCGTCACGTACCAGGCAAACGAAGCCAAGATCGCTTGCGAGAAGCTGTCGATCAGCAGGCCGTTCTCCATCAACAGGGGCAGCGCAAATCGCGACAGCGGGACGATCGTTAGTAAGACGACCAGTGCCCCGATCGAAAAGCGACAACCGCTCGTGACATTAAAAAAGTCAGCCAGTTGCTGGCGCAAAGAATCGTTTCGCTCCGGCGACATCCTGCCTACCCCTATTCCTTAAATACCCAACAAGGCCCCCTGCCCTGCTGCCTGCTCGCCCGGCTTGGCGAGAAATCTATTGTCCTACCCTCCTTATCGGCTATTTGGTGAAAGATTGACGATTTTGCGTGTGCATCGGATCAGAGATTTTGGAGATTTTATACCGCCGAGAACCCGTACTTCCTGCTAGCAGTGCCGGCTCTCCGCTGTAAGCTGAAAGCATCGCTCCTCATCTCATCGAAAGGCAAACCATGCAAGTCAAACGAATCGTCGCTAATACCCACACGCCTGATCCGGCCAAAGCACAGGCCTTTTACGGCGACCTCCTGGGGCTCGAATTGTTGATGGACATGGGATTTATCCAGACGTACGGCTCGACGCAGCAAATGACCGTGCAGATCAGCTTCGCACAGGAAGGTGGCGGCGGCACCCCCGTGCCGCACCTTTCGATTGAAGTGGATGACTTCGAGGCGGCCGTCGCGAAGTTCGAGGAAGCGCAAATCCCCTTCGAGTACGGACCAATCACCGAACCATGGGGAGTACGTCGATTCTTCGTTTTCGATCCCTTTCGAAATCTCGTGAACATCATGCAGCACGCGTAACAGCCAGCCCCAAGGTCGATTTCAGCCATACCCACGGCTTCATTACGGGAGCGGAAAACGCGATAAAACGGGGCTCGCGAATTCTTCGCAATTACTCACCGTTTTTTCCTGGCATGTCGTATTGCGCAAGATAAAAATTGAGGGCACGTTTCCTGTAAACGATCTCCTCTCCCCTGCCCTTCTCGACCAAAAGGGTTTCGCCATGGCTCGTGCGATTGTCGCTATCGTGTCGGTGTTGTTTCTCTCCATTGGCGGTTGCTCCTTCGGCCCTCCCACACCCGAGCAGATGAAGCAGATGGTTATCGGCCAGTGGGCCGCCAATTCGTCGGCCATCGCCAACGCCGCACGGGCCATGAAGATCAGCAGTCAGAATCCCGGTGCCTCACCCAGCGAAGCAACGGCCGCCGGCCGCGCGATGGGGAACATGGCACTTGAATTCCGCGAAGATGGTGCCGTGTTGGCTGCTTTCCAGAATCTTGTGCTTGAGGGAACTTGGACCTTCGACGCCGAGAACACGATGGTGGAAATGGATCTGACACAGACTCCACCCCTTCCCGAAGGGCAGGCAGAGCCCAGCAAGACGGCCTGGGTCGCGATCCTCGATCCTGAAAAACAGAAGATGCAACTCTTCATGTTCAATCGCGAAGCCTACAACTTCTTTCAGACCATGGACGAGAAAACCAAGAAGAACTCCGTGATCTTCCGACTCGAAAAAAAGAGCTAGTGGTATTTCTTAGTGACATCCCAGGGAATGCTTTCGTACTGCTGGCCCAAATGAAACGACCATACGGGGGCATCTCTTCCCTGAATCTCTATCCCGCGATCAACCTTCTCAGATGCAGGTGTTTAATCTCGAAAGGCAAAAAGCATACCTCAAGCGTGATTTCGCGAGACGTAAGTTAAGGTTAGCAAATCAATTGAGTCGTTTTAGCGTTCAAGCCTAACTTTCGAGGATCCTTGCCAAATCGCGCTTGCCATACGCTCGCATCGATGAAAAAATAGAATCATGGCTTCAGGCCTCCCCTAATGAGCCATTCCCGCCTTGGACCTTCCCCGCCTACAACTTAAAACATCGTTTCTCACATTCGCCACCAACGGTGGCGAAGAGAGTAAGCTATGAGAAGCGATTCAAACGGATGATTGCTGCAGTAGTCTCCCAAAGTGATGCCTACTTGGTAAGTTATTCAGCTTGCGTAAAATCGCTTAACGTCAGCCGTGTTGCCAGTCGTCCCACCTTCCCAGTCATGGCAGCCAACCATCAATCAGGAAGCTTCGATGTACGTTCGCATATTACTTGGAATCACGCTTAGTCTGACCATCTCGAGCATTGTCTGTGCTGAGAAACTCGTTGACTTTCGCCGCGACGTGCAGCCGGTCCTGGAAGTACGCTGCCTGTCTTGCCATGGCCCTGACAAAGCGAAGAACGACTTCCGCGTCGATGATCCCGACATGATGGGAGACTATATCGAGCCAGGCGACTTGGAATCGAGCTCGCTCTGGACAGACTACCTGATCACCGACGATCCTTCGTTGAAGATGCCTCCGGCCAGCGACACCCATCACGAAGGGATGACCGCCGCCGAGTTGGCCACCATCAAGCTGTGGATCGAAGAAGGGGCCGATCACGACTGGTTCACCCCCGATCCGGCCGGCGAATCTGAAACCACTGACGTCGCAGCCGAAGCCACGACCCCGGTTTCCGAGCTCAGCACGCCCTACAAAGTGTGGCTGTTCCAGGGACTGTTCCACCCGGCGATGACGCACTTGCCGGTCGGCTTGCTTTCGATCTCGCTGGTCTTCCTCGTCCTCTCTGTATTCGCAGGCAAGTCGTTCGAGTCGGCTGCGTTTCATTGCCTGTGGGTCGGAGCATTGGGTGCCGTGATGGCCTGTGTGTCTGGCTGGTCGTATGCCATTCACGAAGGATACGGCATGAGTTTCTCGTTCAGTAGCGATATCGATCGCCATCGCTGGCTGGGGGTTATCCTGGCTGCCGGATCGCTGGCGTTAATCCCAATCGCCTACCAGGCCGTGAAGGGGGGAACAGGCAATGCCAAGATGAAAACAGGCTGGTTCCTGGGAGCCTTGGTCGTCGCCATGTGTGTATCGATCGTCGGCTTTCAAGGTGGTGAACTCGTCTATGGCGAAGGTCACTACGAGAAAGAATTCAACCATCTCTTTCTGACCGACAACACGCCTCCAACGCCGGAAGCAACGGACGTGGAAGCCGCGGCCGTCGAGGTTGAGGAAGTCGCCGAACCTGAAGCGTCGCAGTAGCGACGACGAGGCCAGGTCAACCGGCCAATCCCGTGTTGATCTATGCAAAGCTGATCTCCATGTCATCGACTTCCGTCCCCCATCCGTCGATGCCATGATCGCCATATAACGCTTCGCTCAGACCGGTCAGGCAGAAGTGAACGACCCCCTCTTCCATACGAAAGCTTAAACCGCATGGCCAGCCGAGGTGCTTATTGAAAAGAGCCCGCGTCAACGGTCGATCCCCTTGCCACCACTCGTCGACCATCCCATCCATGTAATCTTCGAACGCGCTGTCTCTCCACTTGCCAAACCAAGCGTTACGCTGCTTCCAGAGCCCCTTGGCGGCAGCCAACATGGTGTCTAACTGCTCGGCATCGGCGGCTTCAAACTCGATCGACAGGGGCTGATTGCGAAACGTCTTCTCGCACGTGTAGACGCGAGACTTGCGATCGTATTTCAGCTGCCCGAAGACCTTGTCGGTGATCTCTTGCGGAGTCGCATTCTTCTTTGTCGGCGGTTTAACTAGCGGCTGCTTCGCCTTTTCGACGGAACCCACCAGCTTCACGAACGGCCGGAATATTCCCAGATTTTTGGGGCGTATACCGGTAAACTGGATCGCCCGCCCCCTGGGACACTGACGAACGAGTGTCGCAGAACTTTCCTTATCCCAATCGATGGCCCGCAAACTAAGCCCTTCGCGAATGATCGGGCCGTCACCGACCTGCCATGCGACGAGCAAAACGGTCACATCCCAAGTATTCTTCCGCTCGTTCGTAAGCCGTCTTGAGCCCCACGACTCGCTATCGATCAGCGCTGAGATTTCCACCGGTTTACCGACCGGCAGGTCCTTGAATGTCGTCACAATCTTCTTTGATTTCGCCATGATGACTTCTTACTGATTTTCCGTCATGCCACTAGCAACTCTTGGCTATCAGGTCACACGCCTAGCTGCTCAGGTCTAGCTTTGTCAGGCCATCGATTTTGGGCAGGGGCTCGGTAGATGGAGGTGCATTCATGTCGAATTTTGGCTGGCCAGTTCTATCTGGCGGAACGTAGTCGCTGCCAAGGGTACACTTATAGCTAACCGGCAAACTGGCGATCTCGCCATCGGCGGCGATATCGACCGTGCCGTCGAACTGGATTGATTTGACGCGTCCGGCTTTCTTATCGAACACAATCGTCGATTCACCTTTCAGGTGATAAAACGGAGTGCGTTGGTCTTCGTGTACCGTGGTCAGTTCGCACGTCTTTTTAATTTCCACCTCGTCACCACTGCGGCTGGAAATTCTGTAACTGGCGTGCTCAATCGCGGGATGATACACGTACGAGGCAACCTCCTTCAACTTGGGCCTCAGTCCAAAACGAAAGTGTTTTCCCAGGTAGGGATCGTTCTTCATAAAGCCGGCGAATTCATCTTCTTCGATCACAAACTTCGAGTCTTTCTTCTGCGGAACGATCCTCACGTCGGTAAAGTCCCATTCCTCGACGTCGCTGTCGGGCAGTCGCTCAAGGCCTGCGGTGCTTAATATCGCGACGAAAGGCGGCACGAAGTGTTCACCGTTGTTGAACGAAACTTCACCAAAAGGCTTGATCAGCAGGTGCCCCCTATCAACAACGGGCTCCGCGTCGCTGATCTTGAAGATACCGCTCCAGCCTTCCCTCTTTTCAAATAATTCCAACTTGCCGTAGAAGGAAAGCAGACCATCATCTGCGATCCCGACTCCGTTGGCACCCACGGTGACATTCAGCAAGGCAACCGACGGCGTAATACGCTTGGCGAGGTCGGGACCACGCAAATAGGGCTCTGTCGTATCGGCTTTCTGATAGGGAAGTTTCTGCTTGTCGAGCATGTTCGCGACACGATTGGCAGGCACCGCAAAACCGACATTGGAAAGGCCATCGCCTGAGAGCAGAGAGCTTGCCACGCCTGCGAGATGCCCCTTCTCGGTCACTACCGGCCCGCCGCTGTTGCCAGGATTAACCCCGGCGTCCAATTGAAACACACGATCGGCTTGTTCCTTATCAATGCCGGAAACCGTACCGCGAGAGATTTTCAAACTGTCGCCCAATACGTCGGTCAGAGGAAACCCCACGACGCGAACTTCCTCGGCCAACTGCACTTCATTGGAATCTATCAGTGGAATAGGCGTGAGTGGAGGCGCATCAATTCGAATGAGTGCCAGATCGTGCTTCCGGTCGATATCAACCACTTTGGCGGCGTAGTGACGGCCATCCAGCTTTGCTTTAATCTCAATCGCGCCTTCCACAACGTGTGCGCACGTGACGAGAAAGCCATCGGCATGCACAGCGAAGGCTGTACCCGTCGACTTGGTTTGCTCGATGGCACCGACATGCTTCTCGATCCGGTCAGGCGATGGCGTCAAGACTTCGTAGTTGAGAAAGCCATTCATCATCTTTTCTTTGCCCGGCAATTTGATCGACGACTCGACCCGGTACGAAAATTTACTGCCAGGTTTTAAGCGGTACTGAAGCTCGGTCGGTTTGACCTCGTAAGTTCTTTGGTCGGCAAACGAAACGACCTTGCCGGTGCTGTAGTCGACCGAAACCGGCGATTGAGGAGCTTCTCCTTGTGTTGGAGGAGTCCACCTGGCCCCCTGCCCTGCTCCTCCCGAAGCATTCGGGCTGGAAAGGTCCTCACTGCAGCCAGCTGCGGCGATCCACACCAGGGCGAGTAGCATTGAAACGCGATAACGCCCAAGCAGGCAAATGTTCATAACAGATCACTCAAAATGCGAAGAGATATCGAAAGAGAAACTCGCCTGATTAATCTTCAGCAAGACGCATCACGACCACGTCCTGATAATTTCCGGTGCGAGCAATCGCGATGTGTCGGTCGTCTGGCGAAAGCGCAGAGATGTCGGGCCCACTGGAAACCGTTGGGTCCAATCGGCTCAGCACATCTCCGGTGGCAGCATCCCAGATACGAATATCGTTCGATTCAAACGAGATCATCCTGGTGCCATCGCTGGTAAACCTGAAGTCATATTTCAAGCCGAATACTTTGATATGAAATCCTTCGCCCGTCGCGACATCTCGGATGTTTACGCCCATATCGCCGAAAATAACGAGTTGGCGGCCATTCGGAGAAAACACGGCCCCTCTCGAACTGAACCAACCCAACTTGACCGACTCAATCTCGCTCGATTTCGACAAGTCGAATAACTTCAACTCCGCTCCATCGGTCACCATCGCTTGCTGGCCGTTGGGGGTGATATAGCAGGCCGAGATTTCATTCTTGAAACTGCTAAACGTCGCAAGCTTTCTTCCGGAGTCAATCTCCCAGTAGATGACCTTGCCGTCTTTGCAGCCGGAAATCGCTCGAACGGAGTTGGACGAAAAAGCAATCGCTGTCACCTCGCGTCTGTGTCCGACAAGCGTCTTACGCGACTTGAGTTCGCCATCAGGAGCAACATCCCAAACGTGGATCACTCCTTCCGTGCCGGTCGCAAGCAGTTTCTTCCCATCAGGCGTGAATCGACACCTATTCACCTCTCGAAGATCAGGAACGTCGGTGACTCTGCTAACCCGGTTGCCTAACGTGAGATCGAACATATCGATGCCGTCATTGCCGCGACCTACCGCCAGGAAACGGCCAGTCTTGGAGAAATCCATCGACTTCGGACCATGATCAATTCGTTTGAATCGACACACAATTCCAGACTCCAAGCCCGCTGGTGCCAGAATCTTCGCGAAGCCGGATGCCCGCTGTTTCAGGTCGGGATTGCCTTCCAGAAACACAGCGATCTCTGGACGATCACGTAGGCTCTTCAGGTCGTCGTCCGACAACTTCTCAAGCGGAACCTTGATCGGATTTCCGTCAGACTTGCGCAGCTCTACCATTCCATCCTGGAACGATACAAACTCTGCGTCGATCTTGAACTTACCGGTGATATCGGTCCATTCGCGAGCGGCGGCAACACTGACCGTCAGACAAGCCAAGACGGCCAGCGCGGCAATTATGGGATGCTTCATCGAGCTTACCCCTCAGGTTTTATAGATAAGTACGAAAAGATCGTACTTTCCTGCGAAAGCACGATCAATCCTGAGGGGCCATTTCACGACATTTTTAACAAGCGTGAGATGCCAACTTATGGCCAAACTTTTCACGCCAATGCGTGACGTAGCGTCTTCATTGTTTCTAATTGGCGCTGCTCGACGAATGCTTTCGCTTTGGCGGCCTTGGCTTTGGCCGCTGCTGGGTTTTGCGCGATGGCGAGTACCGTCGATGGGACTCGCTCGTAGTCTTCCAGCGAGTCGAGATCGAACAGCCACTCGCCCAGGCCGATGTCTTCCCACATGAAGCCCTTGGTGGTCTGCTCGTCGAATCGGCAAACGACCGCCGGCACGCCATGGCCGATGCACATGATGGGGGAATGCATTTCGTTGCCAAACAGGCCGGCACTGCGAACATAAACGCTGACGGCTTCGCCGGTGAGCCAATAGTTTGGCCGCCACACAACTCGCTTCAGGATGTGCTCTGGCAGCTTGTCGATGATCATCTCTTTGCCGACCGCCATCTGTGTGCGGTCTTCGGGGCAGACGAGCACTTTCAGGTCGGTGTTGTTCACAACCTCGATGATCGCCTGACGCAGCGGAGCATGATCGTGATCTTTCATTTCTTCGTTGCGGGCATGCTTCTTCTCGTCGAACGCACGCCCTTCTTTGATCGTCCAATAGGGCGTGTATCGCAAGCGTGGAATGCAGCAGAGGAACTTGCCCGTTTCCAAGCCATGCTTCTTGAGGAACGCATCGGCCAGATCGGCAACACGCAGATCACAGGCAAACGCGCCGTCAGGACCGAACTCCATAACAGGCGACTTCGCTCCCAGGCTCTTGGCCAGTTCCCAACTTTTGCCGTCGCGGAAGTAAACAAAGCTCGCGCCGTTGAGCACCTCGACAGCCCGCTTCAATGCATCTTCGCTCTCAGCCGATGTCGAAGAGGACTTCTTCAGCGGGAAAGTGATGCCATAAATACCGTAAGGCTTGCCGGTCTTCTGGTGCCACTGAATGAGGTCGTTCTGGGCCACGATAGAAGCCCCGGAACCATGCAGCAGGAAGTCACACTCCAGGAAGGCCTGATCGAGTTCTTTGCTTCCCTTGGTGGCGATCTTCAGGCCGGGGAACTCACGCAGCAGAAGTTCGTCAACGCCGTTATCGACGCTGGATGGCCACAGTGTGACTTCCGCTTCGGGAATATGCTGCTTCAAAATCCTCAGCACGCCAGGCGTGTGGGCGATGTCGCCGATGTTGACAGTCTGCCACGAAGATCGCAGCAAAATCCGCGGCGGTCGTTTCGCATCTGCAGCGAAACTTGAGCGAATCGCCAGACCAAGAGTCGTGATACCAGAAGCGGAAAGAAACGTACGTCGATGCATGAGTGACAGATGCCTATGGGTGGGACTTCAATAATCAGGGGCAGGCGTTCGATGGCCGGTCGACTGATTATAACTTCTCGCCTCTTCTCTGCACATGAAAGACATAAGCGCATACAGAAGCCCGGGTTGATACCTACCGGAAGATTGAATTGCGCCACGATCCGGTCGCATCGCCCCTGCGGGGGAAAGGCCCTCTGTCCGGTCTGCATCGTTGGGCGGTAGTTCGCAGTTGGATGCGTTGGAACTTACTCCGTTGGAATCGGCAAGCTATCGGGGGCGGCCCTGGTAGCGGTGGTCGAAGTGAGATTCAGCGTCGGAGCCAGCATCGAGTTCTGACTGGTGAAGTCAGTTCCGATCAACGCGGTACCTGGCGTCTGGCCGTTGATGATCTCGAAGTTCAAGGCCGAGCCGGACGCGAGATTAAACTTGGTGCTGTCGGTGATCGTGTTGTTTCGCATCCGCAGGTTGAGGATTGCGTCGGTATCGAGGTTGACGTTCAACTGATCGTCATTAGGAGTCCCTAAGAAGGTGTTGCCATAGAAGTTCACGTTAGCGGTGACATCGCAGGCAATGTCCATGTAAAGCCCATTCGTCAGCGGGACGACAACTCACGGGGAGCATTGGCATGCGGCGTTCCTACAACCCAAGTCGGCAAATCATGTGCTAGCACCAGAAACATCATGTCTCTGCTTGAGTTTATCGACTTTTTCTGATGGGAAGCGTAGGAAGACTAAGTTCAGTTTGCGGGCTAAAAATGCATACTCCGGTTTGTTCTCTAACAAAAAAAAACGCGGCACCATTAGGTGCCGCGTTTCGTGAACATTCCGCTAGTTACTATCGATGTTTTACTCGGGCAAAGCGATATCGAACGTTTGCTGTGACTCTTGGATATCGACGGTCAATCCCGACGTATCGACACTGGCGTATTTCTGGGGAATCAGAACCGGGTTGGGTTCGTAGGTGCCAGGCTCGTTGGTGATGACGCCATCGGGACCTGGTTGGGGTGGCTTGGAAACTTGCACTGAGATCTTCGCCGACCCTTTGGGCAACCCGGAAATAACGTAGGTTCCATCTCCTTGGATATCGACACTTTCGACGGGACCTGCATCGCATTGGAACAAGATGGAACCGGAGTTCAATGGAGTTCCCTTGTAGGTCACCGTCCCCTTCAATTCGCTTTTGGAATCGGCGCATCCGATCAAAAGGGGGAGCAGGCAACAGCAGATTGCAGCAATACGGTAAAAGGTCATCTGATTAAGATTCCTGGAAGGTTAAGAAGCATGTAAGCAACGAGACCCTCAGAGTTTCGTTTCCGAGGGTCTCGCAAGTGAACGGCGAGCTTATGGGAATTCTGGATTAGTAATCACCCACGACGTTGCCATCGTTGTGCAGGGCCAGGTTCCACCAGACGGTGCCGTCGATAGTGGCCGGAATGAAGTGGACGCTGGCATCCACCAAGGCCACGTTCACACCGCCGGGGTGCCCCGAGGCGGTCGTTCGTAGCGAGTTGCAGCCCGTTTGTCGCTTCACGGTCTGAGGTACCGAAGTGATCCCGTATTCCAGTTGGCCGGTACCGCTGGGGCGGTCCTTGCCACCGCCGAACATCGGCATCCACTTCACGTTCCACACACCATGCGACCAGATGGTCCCTTCACTACCGCACTTCTGCAGCGATTCGGCGAACATCAACGTGTTGGAGGTACCATCGGTCACGTTGGCCAGGTTCTGCTGGGTGGCATTCTGGGTCGCGTCCGAGGTGGAGGCCTTACCGACGAACACGTTATAGTTCATTTCAAACGAACCGTATGTCCAGTCGGCGCTGTGCGTGTGGTTGGAACTGGTCGAGTCGGAAGGACAGATGTACGCTTCGACGATCTGACCACGGGCAGCCTTGTTACCCAGGCCGTTGGTGATGCGATTGTTGGCGTACGAGTCGAGCTGCGATTGATCGTACAGCGCCGTTTGTTCGATGTACGGCAGGATGTAGTAGAACAGCGTGCCGCGATTCATAACGCCGTTCAGGTTTTGCTCTTGGTAAGCGTAAGGAAACTTACGGTAGGTGTCGTGGAAGTTGTGCGTGGCGATACCCAACTGCTTCAACTGGTTGGTGCACTGCATACGACGAGCCGCTTCGCGAGCTTGTTGTACGGCAGGCAAAAGCAGGGCAATCAGAACGCCAATGATCGCAATCACGACCAAAAGTTCCACGAGCGTGAAGCCGCGAGCGCGGGAAGAGACATGCATACGAAGTTACCGCTTTCGTAAATGAGATGGAGAGTAGGGAAAAAACGAGTTATGAGCGCCAGTAAAGACGCACCGATAGCGCCACTCTCGTGTCGTTTCCAACAAAAAAGGGACGGGGGTTAGTAGACGAAGAAAGGAATGTGCGAGGGGAGGAAGGGGGAATAGAAAACAAATCGAAGACGGGCAAAAATGCCCCTTTGGACCTGTTCAGGCAGGAACGTGCTTTCGATCAAAATGCCATGGTGCAGGGTTCAAAGTCAGCGTGCGAGCACGTTATATCAACTTCTCGCCAGATTACACTGTTATAGAATTTTCGTCAATTAATCTATGGTAATTTGTGACCCTGTTTTGGGGATATTTCATAGACAAATGATTCACAGAGGTAGACCCGACAGCCCATAAGAACCAGGTTTTGGGAGGGGCATTAGAATTCGGTTGTTCACGCGCAGACCATGCGCACGATGAGAGGGCCTTGTGATTGGTTTGATGGGATGTTGATAAGGAATTCGTGAGACGCGTAACAAAGAGTGGAGACCGTATTAGGGTCATCAAAATGAATCCCACGTGTTATGCAACTAAAAAAGCCTCGAGCAAACGCTCGAGGCTTTTCCATATCATCCAACTGAATTCCAAAAACCTTACTCAGGCAAACGCCCTGGCTCGATTTTCGGGAACTCGCCGGTGCAGGCTTTCATGAAGTTTACCAAATCCTTCTTGTCCTGCTCGGTGAGGTTCAGCTTCTTCATTTTGTCGGATAGGTGGGCATTGGGGTGACCTCCCTTGGTGTACCATTCGACCACTTCTTCCAGGGTCTTCTGGCTGCCGTCGTGCATGTACGGGGCGGATTGGGTGATGTTGCGGATGGTGGGCGTTTTGAAGGCACCTTTGTCCTTGTCCTGCTTGGTCACTTCGTAGCGGCCCAGGTCTGGAGTTTCCGCGGCCATGCCGACGCCCAGGTTGTGGTACAGTTCGTCGGTAAAGTTGGCTCCAGCGTGACAGGCGGTGCAGTTCCCCTTCTCGCTGAAGAAGATCTCGCGGCCGCGACGGGCACTTTCCGACATGCCGGCGGCGTTCTTCTTTGCCTCGGAATATTTGGCGTACAGTGCCGGATCGTCTTCTTCGAGAAACTCGAGTTCATCCGGCGGCAGTTGTTTTTCAAAGCTGCGAACGACTTCGTAGAAGTCGTACGGAGCAGGGCCGGTGACGATGGTTCGTTCGAAGGTGGCGATCGCCTTGCCGACGTTGTCGATGTTCACACCGTCGTCGAAGATCTTTTCAAACTGAACTTTGTAGCCGGGGATCTCTTTGAGCGTCTTCACGGCGACGTCGTGCGTGTTGGCCATTTCGATCGGGTTGGCGATCGGGCCGACGGCTTGTTCTTCCAGCGTTGCCGCGCGGCCATCCCAGAACTGCGGGCCGCTCAGGATACGGTTGAACGAAACTGGGGAGTTGCGTCCTCCTTCCTGACCATCGACACCGATACCGAACTGCGAATTGAATGCCCAACCGAAATCAGGATGGTGGCAACTGGCGCAGCTGATGGTACTGTCGGACGAAAGACGCGGGTCGAAGTAGAGTTGGCGACCGAGTTCGATCTTGGCTCGGGTCATTGGGTTGGCGTCGAGCCCGGTGATTTGACCCGATGCGGCGTTCAAGCCGAATGGAAGTTCGACACTCAGCGGCTGATGGTTTTTGGGGTTGGCCAGCCAGGTGTTGATCTCTTCCAACTTGAGGGGGCCTTCGCCGGGGATACCGGAGGTCAGCGAGGGATCCCCCAGGGTGACCGTCTCTGACTTTTCAGCGGCCAGCAAACTGCCAACCAGGGTAAGCGAAGCGGCGACGATCGCCGCGACAAAGCGCGTCGATTTCATGGTGTGTTGTCTCCATAGGTGTTGGGGCCGTCGCCAAGAGGCAAGGTGACTTTGCTCGGGTAATTTCCCTGGCTGGGCCTGGCACGCCCCGCTGAGATTCCGGGCGGGGTTTTAGGTGGGTGGGTTGTTATGGGTATCCGGCGTGTGGGAGGCCGGAAATGCCTATGTTTATTATGTCAGAACAATTCCCATTCGTGAAATCGGTTTAGGAATTTCGCCCGAATTTCATGCGGGCAGCCACAATTACTTAGTCCCCCTCGCCCCTTCCCATGGAAAAGGGCTGGAAAGCTGGCAACCCGTTCGCCCCCTCACCCTAACCCTCTCCCCGCCGGGGAGAGGGGACAAGACTTGTGCACACCCATTGAAATAAGTAGGCGCATGAAAAAAGGCCCTGAGTGGTTACTCGGGGCCTTTTGGCGAGTGAATCGCACTGCAGCTGGTTAGCTGGAGTATTCGGCTTCGAAGAATTCCTTGGAAGCATCTGGCGTGGCTTTGATGCTGCGGGAACCTTCTTTCCAGTTGGCTGGGCAAACTTCGCCGTTGGCTTCGAAGAACTGCAGAGCCTGAACCATGCGGAGGGCTTCCTCAACGCTACGGCCCAGCGGCAGATCGTTGACCACCTGATGACGGACGAGACCGTCTTTGTCGATCAGGAACAAGCCACGCAGAGCGATCCCGCCTGGAAGCAAGACGTCGTAGTTCTTGGCGATGGTCTTGTCGAGGTCAGCAACCAGCGGGTACTTGATCTCGCCGATACCGCCTTGACTGCGCGGCGTGTTGCGCCATGCCAGGTGCGAGAAGTGGCTGTCGATCGAGCATCCCAGAACCTGCACGTTCAACTGCTTGAAGCTTTCGACAGCTTCCGAGAACGCGATGATTTCGGTTGGGCAAACGAAGGTGAAGTCGAGCGGGTAGAAGAAAAGCAGGACGTACTTACCGCGGTAGTCCGACAGGCTGATCTTCTTGAACGAGCCATCTTCCATCACTGCTTCGGCGGTAAAATCCGGAGCTGGCTGTTGAACTAATACACTCATCTAACTCTCCCTGGTGTTGGGGTACTGCAGAAATTATGGTAGCTGGAGAACCGGATTTGATCGGGACCATCGTCCATGGTGCCAATTTCCGTACCACCTCGCAAGGGGCGGTAGGTTAGCGGTTCTTATCTGTCACGGTGTGGGAGATAAAGGCGACTGCTGATTAACTTTCCGCAGCGACTTCCGGTGACTTGCAAATCATTATTCACACTTACAACCAATAGGCAATAGCCATGGACAAAATATTTTCCATAGGCACTTTAACTACCTGTATGATTGCCATAACGGGCTGCTTCTCGGCAGACAGCCCACTGGAAGGGACCTGGCAGGGAACAATGCAGATTTCTGGCCCGGTCAACCATGCTTCCGTGGCCCCCAAGGTCGCCAGCGATCGGGATGCTTCGCAGGAGCCTCCGCACACAAATGTCGCCCAACTAACGATTGAGTTTGTGGGAACCAACGAGTTGCGAATTCAAACCGAGCCGATCGACGCCCAAACGATTCTGGCACCAGCCGAGAAACAGTTGACGTATGAAATCGCCGAAGAACTACCCGATCAGATTCTCTTGAAACTTCAAGACGATCAGCGCGAGCGTTACCTTCAACTGCGGTTCGCGGACCGAACGTCGATGACCGTAAGTGAAGTGGGCACCGACGTGCGACTGCTGCCGGTGAAGATGACCCGTGTCCATCAACCGTAACGTAAGTTACTCGGCCGAATACTCACGCGGTCCATAAACACGCTCGCGATAGAGCACCAGCCCGTGGGCGGCGTGGTAGAGCGCACCACACTCGAGCGAAACCTGCTGGGTGCGTTCGAACACTTCACACTGGTACGAAGCGGCGCGGCGGACCCATTCTTCTTTCAGCTGCTCGTCGTCGAGGGCCAGCGAGAGGAACTCAAGCGTGTGCCCGGTAGTACCGAGGTTCTCGGCCAAGTCAGGCGAACTGCCGGGGCGTTGGAAGTAGTTGACGCTCAGCGCGCCGTTGGGGTTTTGATACTCGCGTGCGGCAGCGACGCTCTCTTGGATCAGCTTATCGGCATCGGCCCAGACACCTTCGATCGGCAGGCCTGCTTTCTTGCGGCGATTGAGGGCCATCGTCAGGCCGATCAAGCGATGCGTTCCCCCGCAGGCACCATTGGCCAGACCTTGCTCGATTTCGATCGCCGCGAGATCGGCGATGCTCCACTGTTTGCCGGTACTGTCGGTCCAACTGTGATCGGTGGGGAAGTACTTGGTAAGTCCGATCAAGGTCCAACTGAATTCGCGCAGGTGATTCCGGGACGTGTCGAGCTGAACTTGCTGCACGAAATTGGTCATCGTGAACGTATCTGGTCCGACGACAAACGTCGCTTCCGGCGGGACGTCGCACTGAGAGAGAATGGCCAGCCACTGATCGAAGTGCCCCTGCCCTGCCCTGGTGCCGGGCTCGGTAACGGCTCGCATGCCGAAGTTGTCCGTTCCCTCTTCTTTCGATTCGAGCCGGTTGCCACGTTCGATCGTCCAGCCGTTCATCTTTCCCCCTTCGGCCAGGTAATCAACCACAGGGATGGGCATTCCTTCGTGCATAACGGGAAACGCGCGACCGAAGGCGAGGCTACCATGCAAGATCTGCCAGGCGGCGTGATCCTGGGTGTTCAGATGGCGATGCTTCAGCGTGAAGTCGAGAACTTCATCGATTCGGTCGCGCAGCTTTTCCGGTTCAATCTTCTCGGCAGCGGAAATCGGCAAAGCATTTTGCGAGATCTCGGGGGGCATCGGCCGGCAGCTGGCGAGCGACAGAATGAAAAGAAGTCCCAAAAAACGCTGACAAATCGGTGGCATAGAATCGACAGGGGAAATGCTAGGCAGGAAATATCGAATAACAATCAAATACGGGCCAGACTATCTACTTTAACTCAGAACCTGCCCTGACCAACGGGGATTCACGCGATTTGGGTAACTTCTGAGATAGGATTTTAAAAGAAATAGCCCCCCGCGAGCGAAGCCCTATAATTACGCGATGGTCCGAAGTTTGCTCATTTAAGAGTTTGCAGTTTCCAACTGCCAGAATTGCAGGCATTTTGCCTCGTTTCGCTTGATAACAGTCCAATTATGGAGTGATACACCGTGTTCTTCGACTTCCGTTACCTGCTGTTTATTGCCCCGGCGATCATTTTAGGCATGATCGCCCAGTTGTGGTTGCGGTCTGCTTATGCCAAGGCCATGAAACAGGCTGCGCCCCTTTCCGGAGCAGCCGCGGCACGTCATATCCTGGACGCCGCCGGGCTGCAGAATGTCGCGATCGAACGCGTCGCTGGACACTTGTCCGACCACTACGATCCGCGCGCTAAGGTGCTGCGTTTGAGTCCTGAAGTTTACAGCGAACGTACTGCGGCTTCGGTTGGTATTGCTGCTCACGAAGCAGGGCATGCCATTCAAGATGCCCGTAACTACGCCCCGCTGATCATCCGCAATATGGCCGTTCCGGCGGCACAGTTCGGCGGGAATTTCAGCTTCATCCTGCTGTTTATCGGCTTGCTGATCGCCAGTTCAATTCCGGCCCTCGGACAAGGTCTGATCTGGGGTGGGATCGCGCTGTTTAGCTGCGTGGTGTTTTTTCAACTGATCAACCTGCCGGTGGAATTCGACGCCAGTAGCCGTGCTCGCGGGATTCTGATCGACATGAACATCGTTCCCCGCGATGAAATGCCGGCCGTGCGTGGCGTGCTCAATGCGGCTGCTTTGACCTACGTGGCCGGGACGCTGCAATCGGTGATGACTCTGATGTACTACCTGATGCTGGCCTCGGCTCGCCGCGACTAAATTGCCCTGCAACTACCTGGAAGGGGGATAACCACCATCGATCCCCCTTCCCTGGTTGACCCCGCATCTTGAGTGGAATCGCTGCTTGGTCCACACTGGGGGGATGCCCGACGCGAACTACAACTCCGGAGATCCGCCTCCGCTGTGGATGTATGTGGGAGGATTTATCTTGTTCATCGTCCTTATCTTTGCCCTGCGCAGCTGCTGATTTTCGTGTAACAGGCAGGTTCCCGGCGAGATTCCGATGCTTTCCCTGGTCTGTATTAAGCTGGGGGGAAACATCGCATCTTGGGGCGGAATAACGTAGGATTAAACCAGCTTCTCATTGTCCAATTCCTAGCTGCCTGCAAGGCCTTGCGATGAACTTGCCCAACTCCGTGCTTCGCCGCTGGACTTTCAGCTTGAGTCTTGCTGCTATGCTGCTCGCCTCGCAATCTGTCGGTGCCGACGACCGCCGTTACGAATCGCCGGAGATCCGAGAAGCGGTTCTCCATTTGCAAGAGAATGGTGCCCGGATCCACTTCAGCATCCCGCGTACCGGTGTGCGCGGCGCGGCTGTGGAAACGCCGATGCCGATTCCGTACACGGTGAATCTTTTCGCGATGAAAGCGACCGACGAGAATCTGGCCGCATTGCTGGTGCTACCACAGGTCGAACGCTTGTACCGGGCTACTGAATTCGAGCGTAGCGAGAAGTCGTGGAAGACACTTTCCCAATTCGGTGAACTCGAACACTTGTACATCATGGACAACCTCAAGACCGAGGACATGCAGTACATCGCCGAGTTCTCGAATCTTCAGTCGCTGGAAGTTCGCCTGGGGCAAGTCGATCCCGACTACTTGTGGTACCTGGAGGCGTTGGTCAATCTGCAGCGGCTTTCGATTCATGTCGATGGCGACGACGAGGCCTCGTTCAAAGCATTGCCGAACATGCCCCATCTTTCGCAGTTGGTACTCAACTTGCGGGGTGAAAAGGAGGTCGACCTCGAGGGGATCGAGAACCTGACCGAGTTGAAAACACTGAACATCAATGCCCGCGAGATCAAAGGGAAAGAACTGCAAGGGATTGCCCGACTTCCTCACCTGGAGATGCTGACGATCTCGAACGCGACGTTCGAGCCAGGCGAACTGGAAATGTTTCGCCAGATGAAAAGCCTGAAGTCCTTGAACCTGACCAACAGCAAGCTGGGGACCGACGACCTCTCCCCCATGGCCGACCTGAAGAGTCTTGAGCGACTGCAGATTTACAACACGGAAATCACCGACAAGTCATTGGCCCCGCTGGTGGACCTGCCGGAACTGAACTACCTCTATATTCGCGGTGCCGGTATCACCGACGAGTGTTTGAAGCACTTGGCCAAGATTCCCAAGCTTCAGCGAGTCTATCTCTACACCACCGATCTCACGGCCGATGGCGTTGCCTGGCTGACGAAGGAACGTCCGGATATGCGGGTTTCGGCACCAATCAAAAAGATGTAAATCAGGATAGATTTCTCGCCCTACACGACAGGATCACGTACGATTAATGCTGCTCTTCTGCTCTCGGGCTGAACGGGAACTGGCACGAGGATCCGGCGATGAAATTGGAAAATCGAATATCTGCTCTACTGCTTGGCCTTCTTACGGTGGGACTATGGGTGTTTCTGCCCTGCACCGCTGAAGCCGATGATTCCAAGTACGAATCGCGCGAGATTGGCGAGGCGATTGAATACCTGCGGCAAAACGGTGCCTCGGTACGGTTCTATTCGTCGCAGTTCTTTCAACTGGCCAATCCTCAGGCCGAGCGTGGACCAATCACGTACAACATCAACATCCATACCCTCAAGCCCACCCCCGAGAACCTGGCTCCGCTGCTGGTTATTCCGCGGGTCGATCGCCTGACTCTCAGCCCCACCTTCCAACGTGATCAGGCGGCGTGGAATACGCTGATTCAGATGAGTGAACTGGAAGCACTCACGATCACCGGCGATCTGCAACAGTACGACCTCGAAAATCTTGCCCAGTTCACGAACTTGAAGAACCTGACACTTCAGTCGGGCAATCTGAAACCAGAAGACCTGTGGTACCTGGAAGAACTGACAGAACTGAAACACCTGACGTTGTTGATCTGCGGCAATTGCCAACCTTACTTCGACTATCTCACGCGACTGCCGAAGCTCGACAGCCTGACGATTCGCATCGATACGGACCAGCCGTTTACCATGGATGGGATCGAGCAGCTTACCGGCCTGCGTACGCTGAGCATCGATTGCCAGGAAATTCAACGAAGTAACATTCAGGCCATCGGCAAGCTGACCGAGCTACAATCACTCAGCATCATGCGAACCGTGTTCAGCAAAGAGGAGATGGAACTGTTTCGCGGGCTGAACCAGGTTTCGTACTTGCATTTGTACCGTTGCCATTTCAAGAAACTTCCCGTAGACGCGATCTCGGAAATGACCTCGCTCCAGCGTGTGCAGCTTTCCAACAACGAGATGAACAACGACATCATGCAGTGGCTGGGCAAGCTGCCGAGACTGCACTATCTGTACATTCGCAGTTCTCCCATTACCGACGAAGGGCTGAAGCACTTGCACAAAGCCCCTGTCCTGAGGACACTTCAACTGAGTGCGACCGAAGTCACGGAGGAAGGCGTAAAGGCTTTGCAAAAAGAACGCCCCACGACGCACATAATTGCCCCAATTACGAAGTGAGAGAAGCAAGTTGCCTCAGGACCACTCTGCCGCGGAGCCATGGCTAGAACATGGCTGGCCCAACCATCTTCAGATTCTACTCGATTCGTATCACCAACTTCTCGGCAAACAACTGGTTCCCCGTAGCGGATCGGCGAAAGAAGACGCGAAGCGGGTCTTCGAAGCGCCGTTTGTCGTCGTATCGCATACGGCGGCCAGCGATCCGATTCTGAACTTCGGCAACCAAACAGCGCTTGGGCTGTGGGAAATCGACATCGCAACTTTGCTGCAAACCCCGTCGCGGATGACCGCCGAGCCGATGCATCGCGATGAACGTGCCCTATTGCTCGAACGTACCACGCGCGATGGGTATGTCGACGACTACCAAGGCATTCGTATCGCAACGACCGGACGAAGATTTCGGATCGAGCAAGCCATCGTCTGGAATCTGCACAATGCTGCCGGCACCTACGTCGGTCAGGCCGCGACGTTCGATCACTGGACGTTCCTGGGTGAGCAACGCCGTAGCTAACCAGCCTTAGGCGTGGGGGTAGCTTTCTCGGAAGAGGATCCGATCATCCCCCGCATCATCCACAAAAACATTCCGCCGAATGAAAACAGCATCGCTGCGACATACACGCCGACACTCAAGTAAGGCACGCATGTCAGTACGACATAAAAGACCAGCCCGAACGCCAGCGACAGGATCAACCGGCCACGCGAGGTGATCGGATGGTCGGAAAAAACGATGCGCCCCAGCGTGATGCTCGTGATGGTAGCGGCCCCGAAGATAAAGAAGTACCCCAGGCTACCCACATATAGCACCATGGCAAACGTCGCGACAAACGCCCCTGCAACCGCCAGGCCGTCGAGCGTGAGCCCCCCCAATGCCATTGGCAAGAGCACGATGAGGCTGGTGATCGCTCCTAAAGAAATAATTGCAAGAGGGACCGCCAGGATTCCGGCCAGGAAGCTCATGACGGGGCGCTGCACGATCTGATCGACCGCTCCACCGCTTGTGGCCGGACAACAAACCACCATCAAGATCCCCATCACCAGCAGCGTGGCATAACGTTTGAGTTGCCCCCAGAAGTAATCGGTCTTCCCTTTCGGATCTCGCTTTTCAGGCCTCTTGGGTTCGATCCATTCAATCGGCCCCGTCACACTGGCCCCGTCATCGATCGTCACCTCGGTGGGGGAATGATAGGTGAGCTTGCCACCGATGTTTGCATCTTCGTGAATCGTCAGCCCCGGCGACACCACCGGAATATCAACCAGCTTAAGGTCTTGCCAATACTGATTCGGTGGTGGTCCCTGCTGATGATTGGAATCGGTGGTGATGCTCAGTTCGCGACCTATCTTGCCGAATACTTCGGCACGATTCACGGCAGCCCACACGTCTTCCTTAATGGTACCGCCGAGCATCGCTTGATAGCCGGCGTAGATCAGATCGCCATCGACCGCGGCCCCCTTGTCGATTTCCAGCGAATAACACGCGGCCACCAGGTCTTGCTTCATCTGCGTGCCGGCACCAACCTGGGCGGCCTGACAGGCAATACGGCACGTACGGCCATAGCTCCCTTCGAGCAAGATCTCTTGCCCGGCGGCGATCACGCCCCCTTCGACCGTTCCCGAAACATGAAGCCGCTGGGCATAGACGACCAGGTCGCCTTGAATCGTCCCTTCGACCTTCGCCGACTGGGCAAAGATGTAGACGTCTCCTTCCCAGGTTTCATCGGCGGCGATGGTCACCGATTCGCCAGAAAGAAACTCGGCCCCTTCCGACGAATCGAGCAGGCCAAACGATAAGACACATGCGACAAACAAAAATGCAATGCTACGCACGGACCGGCTCTCCGAAGATCAATGAGGGTAAAGCAAGAGGATAAAGTGAGCGGAGTCTCCCTCGATAGTAAATGAGGCGGGCAGCGAATGCAAAGATTGCCGGTGGAGGGGATTAAAGGGTCGGACCGACCAGCCATGGCACGAACTCTTCGTCCCCGATCCCCTGCTGCTCGCTCTTGGTCTTCTTGCCACTGGCAACTTCCAGGATCTCGTCGAAGATTCGCTCGCCAGCGGAAACGATCGATTCCCCTTCCAGGACGGTCCCAGCGTTCACGTCCATATCGGCGCTCATCCGCTCGTACATCGGGGTGTTGGTGGCGATCTTGATCGAAGGAGTTGGCTTGCACCCAAAGCAACTGCCGCGGCCGGTAGTGAAGCAAACAATGTTGGCCCCACCAGCGACCATGCCGGTCACGCTGGCCGGATCGTAGCCAGGCGTGTCCATAAAAACCAAACCTTTGGCCGTCACCGGCTCGGCATAGCGATACACATCAACCAGGGCCGTACTGCCGGCTTTGGCGACCGCACCGAGCGACTTCTCGGCGATGGTGGTCAGCCCACCCGCCTTATTGCCCGGGGAAGGATTGTTGTCGAGTTCAGCACCAAACATGGCGACGTAGCTCTTCCACCAATCGATTCGCTCGATCAGCTTGGCGGCGACTTCCGGCGAAATAGCCCGCCGCGTGAGCAGATGCTCGGCACCATAGACTTCTGAAGTTTCACTAAGGATGGCCGTTCCGCCGCATGCCACGATGCGGTCGCTGGCGATGCCCAAGGCTGGATTCGCCGTCACGCCGGAGTTCCCGTCGCTACCGCCGCACTCGAGCCCCACCGAAAGATGACTGGCCGAAACCGTTTGCCGCTGGATCGCGTTCACTTGGGGTAACATCTTGGCAACCTGAGCGATCCCTGCTTCCACGGTCTTCAGCGTGCCTCCTTCGTCTTGCATCGAAAGAACAAGAGGGCCAGGCCCATTGGGGCCGCTCACACCTTCGATCTGAATGAGATTCTGCTGCTGAAGCAGGTAGCCCATCGCGCCGGTCTCGCAGCCGAGTCCCACCAACAGAAAGCCACCAACATTCGGGTGATTGGCGATGCCGGCCATCAAACGATTGAGGGTGTGGTGCATATCGCTGCCGAACTGCATGCCGCAGCCTGCGTCATGCTTCATGGCGATCACGCCGTCGACATTGGGGTACTTGGCCAGTTCTTCCGCAGGAAACCGCTGGGCAATGAACTTGGCGACACTCGCCGAACAGTTCACCGTGCTGATCACGGCCAGGTAATTTCGCGTACCGACTTTGCCGCTATCGCGAACGTATCCCTCGAACATCTTCCCCTGGATGGGCGTAGGGGGCTCTGGGATTTGAGAACACGGGGCGTAGTCGGCATGGACATCGACCATCGCCAGATTGTGCGAGTGGACCTGTTCCCCTGGAGCGATATCGGCCGTCGCCTGACCGATGATCTGACCGTATTTAAAGACCGAGGCTCCCTTCACAATAGGGACTACAGCAACCTTATGGCCGGCTGGTATCGAATCTACGGCTGAGAACTCCCCTTCCGGGCATTTCAGCGAGGTCCCTGCCGGAATGGGTGTTCTAGCAACGGCCACGTTGTCGAAAGAGTCCAGCATGACGAGTGAGTGGGAAATTTTCTCGTCAAGCATGCCAGGTACCCTATAATTAGCTTTCATCAACACTGCGTTTCGAGCCTGTCCCGAACCGCCATTTCAACGACGCTCGAATCGTATCGGATTAGCCGTCCGCTGAAAATCCTCAGTCGCCGAGCCTACCCTCTCGTCAAGGAACCCTCGATGAACCTTTGGCCGAACGTTTCACGTAAGTTCATCTTGGCGTTTTCCCTGGTAGCGATGACCATCGGCCTATCGCCTGCCGCTGCCGATGACCGCGATTACGAGTCTCCCGAGATTCGTAAAGCGATTCAACTGCTGGAAAAGAATGGGGCTCACGTTCAATTCTATCAGAACTACGACGAGCAAACTTCCTACTACGTCAACCTTTACGCCACCAAGGCCAACCCTGAAAACCTGCAGGCATTGTTGGTTCTGCCGAAGATCGAGCGTCTGTGGCTGGGAGCAAACTTTGAGCTCAGTCCCCTTACCTGGAGCACGATCACGCAGCTCGGTGAACTTCAGCATTTACACGTGTTTGGCAGCCCAACCGATGCCGACCTGATGCAAATCGCCGAGCTATCGAATCTCATTTCGCTGCAATTGGGGGGCAATAACTTTTCGCCGGCAGGGCTATGGTACCTGGAAGAGCTCACCCAACTGGAACAATTGACGCTCAAAATCGACGGAAACTGTGAGCCTTACTTCGCTTACCTTGCCCGGCTGCCCAACCTGAATCAGCTTTCGATTTACGATCCGAACTCGAAGAAAGTCTCGCTGAAAGGGATCGAGAACTTCCCCGCGCTGCGGACTTTATCGATCAACTTCGGACACATCCCTGGCAGTGCCCTGACGACGATTCCGCAGATTGCCACCCTGAAGGCCCTGACACTGACCAATGTTTCGTTCAGTGCGAAAGATATGGAGATCTTCCGTAAGCTCAAGCAGTTAGAGCACTTGAACCTTCACCACTGCGAGTTTCCATCAGATAACTTCTCGGCGTTGGCGGGGCTCGTAAATGTCCAGCACATGACCATTTCGCATTCCAACCTGATCGACGACGCAATGACGACGCTCGGCGGCCTGCCGTCGCTCAACTATCTGTACCTCAACCTCACACCCATTACCGACACCGGCCTGAAGAACCTGAAGGATGCGAAAGGATTGGAAACGCTTCATTTGCGCAGCACGGACGTGACTCAAGAGGGTGTCGATTGGCTCTCGGAGGAACTTCCCAATCTTCGCGTTATTGCCCCGCTCAACAACTGAGCGAATGATTCCTGAGTGACAAACACATTAACGGTCGTGGAATTCGCGTTAACACCTGTTGAAATATGCGGCTTCCGCGAAATCTGCCGATTAGGTGCCTTCCGATATTGAAACTTCCCCGCTCCTGGCGTTCAATGATTAATACGTCAGGGGTAAGCATGGACGGATCGTATCGGGAGTCGCAGCGGCGAATTTCCCGACCATCAGGAGGGTAATCAATGCGGCGCGGGGCATTTTCACTATTCATAGTCGCGGCAATTCTCACCACCTTTAGCAGTTTATCTGCCCAGGCCCCGGTTGCTTTTCCACCGGTCCCCATCGATGTCGGCGGTCCGATGGACCCTGAAGTCGAACGCATTGTCGCCACGCTGGAACAAAGTGGATGCCTGTTCGGCTACGGTGCTTCCCTTTCCGATGAAATCGTCAACTGGCCCGAGTATGGCTGCATCCGAGTGGATGGGGCCAAAATGCAAGACGATCACTGGGATTTGTTGCTGCAACTTCCCTCGGTCAAACTCCTTTCTCTGCACAACACTCCACCGGCTGGTAACGTACGCAATTGCTTGCGGCAGATGTCGCAGTTGGCCGAACTGCAGCTCTATAACAGCCTGGACGATAGTGGCATGTCGACCATCGCCGAACTGCCTGGACTGCAAGCGATTCGTATCGCGGAAACGAAAATCTCGGACCACGGCATCTGGTACCTCGAAGAACTGCAAAACCTCAAACATGTCGAGCTCGAGCAGATTCCGGTCACCAACCAAAGTTTTCACTACCTGAAGCAGCTTCCCCGGCTGAATACCCTTTCGGTTACCGATGCCGACTTAAGCGGGCCGTGGTACTTGAAGAATGGCGACTTCCCCTGTCTCGGTAAGCTGACCCTGCAAGGCGAGAAGGTCAACGATGAAGTCGCCCAGCAAGTTGCCCAAATGCAGAGCCTGGTCGAGGTTCACTTCGATCGTACAAACTTGACGATGACGGGCCTTGCTCACTTGGCCGGGATGCCCAATGTCGAGCAGATTTCCGCCAAGAACTCGCTCTTGGAAGATGCCCCTTGCCCTATGGCGCGGCCTGCGGCCAAGCTTCAATCTCTGGACCTCAGCAGCACCAGCGCAGGGGACCAGTTCCTAGGCTCGGTCGCCAACTTCCCTTGCCTGGAAGAGCTGGACCTCTCAGGTGCCAAAGTCACCGATGCCGGTGTCTCGAAGATTAGTAGCTTGAAGACGCTCGAAACGCTACGGCTCAACAACACCCAGGTGACCTGCACCGGGCTGGCATCGATCGAAAGTCTGCCCTGCCTCCGCGAGATTCACTTGCATGGGACGAAATTGAACGGCGACGTCCTCGATCACCTGACCGCGATGAAGTCGCTGGAATGGATCGATCTGAGCAATACCAATGTTAGCGGCGAGAAGCTTTCAAAGCTTGCGGAACTGCCCAACCTGCGAGGCGTTGCTCTGTTCAATACACCCATCACCACCAGTGACCTCCCCTACCTGCGAAAGCTTTCGCACGTGGACGAAGTCTATGTCGACGGAAGCCAGCTAACGGTGGCCGAGCAGCAGCAACTCCGCGAGTACTACGCGACCGCCAAAACGCGTCTGTCGCGATAGTTGGGCCCTTTTTAGGCCATTTCTGGCAAAACGGAGCCTCCACCACCAATATCGGGGGGCTCGATTGCTCGTTTTTGACCGAAATCCACTGTGGTTCGTTAATCGTCTCCTATAATGGGTAAGGTCCTACTTTTCCGCACTTGCGCGCGCTCCGATCAGGGGCCCGCTCATTTTAGGCAATCGCCAACGAACCTATGTCGACTGACGCTCCATCCAGCATGACCACGGCCCAGGCTGCCGCTGTAACCCAATCGGTTGGGACGGAATCGATCCGTCGGAAGATTAACCGCACGCGTCGTAGCGTCAAACTCGCCGAGCTGGTCGCTGGCATTCTTTTATTTGCCGCCGGCTCGCTGTTGTTTCTGTTGACGCTGGCCGTCATCGATCACTGGATTGTCGGCCTTAACTTCGCCGCTCGCTTGTTGGCGTTCCTGGTCTATGTGGTGGCTGCCATTGGGTTTTTGTGGATCTACGTGGCCCCTCTGCTTATCCATTCGATCAATCCGCTGTACGCGGCCAAGATGATCGAACAGGGTCAACCGAAACTGAAGAACAGCTTGCTCAACTTCCTGTTCCTCAGTCAGAACAACCAGGGAACGCACAAAGCAGTCCTCGACGCTGTCGAAAACCAGGCAGCTACCGATATCTCGTCCCTTTCGCTCGAACACCTGGTTGATTACTCGAAGGCGATCCGCATCGGTTACGTCCTGGCGACCCTTGCGGTGCTGTTCGGTTTGTACACGGTACTTTCGCCAAAGAACCCATTACAAACGGCGGCGCGTATTGCGATGCCATGGAACGATATTGCCCGGCCGTCGCGGGTCAAGATCGTCGACGTGCAGCCTGGCGATACGAGCATTTACCAAGGGGAAAAGATCGAAGTTGTCGTCAAGCTGCATGACGTTGCCGAGGGAGACCGACTGGAAGTCATCTACGCGACCAAAGATGGGCAACTCGTCGATCAAGCAATTCCCCTTCAAGTGAGTGCCGACGGATTTGATTACCGAGCCATGCTAAGCACCTCGGAGTCGGGCATTCAGCAAGACCTGACCTACCGCATCGAAGCTGGCGACGCAGCAACACGTGACTTTGAAGTTATCACGCTGGAAGCACCATCGATCGACGTCGCATCCCTGCGTTACGACTATCCGGCGTACACCAAAGAAGCTCCATGGGAACAGCAAGGAGATGGCCATATCCGTGCCCTGGAAGGGACGATGGTCACCATCCACGCGATCAGCAATCGCCCCATCAAGAAGGCCTATCTTGAGTTCGATCCTGTCGCTGATTCCCCCATCGTTTCCCTCAACACGATTCCGCTGCAAGTCAGTTCGGAAGAGCCGACCAAAGCTTCGGTTCGCTTCCCATTAGAGATGAACGACGCGGGGACCGCCGGCAAGTTTCGTTCGTACCAAATTCGCTTCCGCACCGACGATGGCGTATTGAACCCGCACCCGGTTCTGTATCACATCGATGTCGTGCGCGACCTGCCGCCGGAGATCGAATACCAGGAACCGACCGCTTCGGAAGTGGAATTGCCACTGAACCGAAGTCTGGACGTTCGCCTGCGGGCCATTGATCCCGACTATGGTATCCGACAGATGCGTGTGACCGGCACGGTGAGCCAGGAAGGTGGACCGCGACTGGCCAAGAAGATCGACGCTTCGCTCCTCGACCAGCCGAAGTCAGGCCAGGTGATTGAGTCGTGGAAGCTCGTTCCCCAAGAGCACAAGCTGGAAGTCGGGGATATCGTGAAGCTTGTCGGTGTGGCGGAAGACACGCGAACCGATTTCGCCGGTAACCTGAAACCTAATGTCGCGAGCACCAACCCGCGTACGATTCGCATTGTCGAGCCGGTGGCCGGTGACCAGCAAGGCAAGTCCGATGACCAAAGCATGACCGACGACCAAGGGAAGCAGTCGGACGAGAAGAGCGAATCGAACGACTCAGGCGAGCAAGGAGATCAGTCAGGCAAGGGCTCCGAGTCGGGCGACTCCGGCGACATGTCGGAAGGTGACAGTGGCAACGAAGAGAGCGAGAACCAAAGCAGCTCGGACGGCGACTCCAACCAGGAAGGGATGAAGGGAAAGTCTGACAAACCGCAGGAGGGTGAGAACTCCAGTGAGTCGGACGACAATCAATCGGGCCAAGGAAGCGGCAGTTCCTCGAAGAAGGAACAAGGGAAAGAGGAGCAAGATAATAAGCCCGGCAAAGGATCGGATCCGCAACAAGGAGAGCAGCAGTCTGGCGAACCTCAAGAGGGGGATCCCGAGTCGGGCGAAGGAGGCATGGGCCAATCACAGCAGGAAGGTGGCGACGACAAGTCGCAGTCGCAATCCGGCGGTGGCAAAGGGGGCGAAGCATCCGAGGCGTCCGACAACCAGCAGCGCGAGCAGAACCAGTCTGAACAAACGGGGCAGCCCAACGGCAGCGGCACCGGCAAGGCAGGCGATCCCAACAAGGGTGGCGAGCTTCAACAAGGTGACGCTTCGACCCAGCCTAACGAGAACTCCACCGTCGAAAGAAAGCAAGATCCGGTCGCTTCCGATGGTTCGCAAGATGGGGACGCGTTCGAGCGGATTCAGGACTACCTGAAAGAGAAACAGAAGCAACAAGGCCAGCAGCCCCCTTCCGATCAAAGCGGACAACCCAAGCCACAGCAGCAAGGAGAAGGCGAAGGCTCTAGTACCGGACAAAAGCCTGTAGAAGGGATGCAAGATGGTGCCGGCGGTAACAGCCAGCAGAACCCCGCCGATGCGCAAGGTGAAAAGAGCGAGGGGAAAACTGGCCAAGGCCAAGCAGGCAAGCAAGGTTCCCAGGAGCAGTCCACCGGTAAGCAAGAAGGCCAACAGTCCAACGAAAACGGTGCCGATAACGGCATGAAGCCAGAGAACACTACCAGCGGCGAGAACGCAACCGGCGGTCAGAAACAAGAAGGCGAGCCAGGCTCTACCGACAAGAATGACGGCATGTCTGGTGAGCGTAATACGCAAAACAACGAACAAGGTGCCAGCGATAACCAAGGGGGGGCCAAGCAAGAGGACCAAGAGGCCAACCCATCGAGCGACTCCGAGCGTTCTGGCGATACCGGCAAGGGAGACAACACGAACTCTGGAGCTGGCTCGAAATCGAACGAAGGAGACAAGGGAAGCCCCGAGTCGAGCGAGAAGCCCAACAAGCAGGGCGAGAATAACATGAAGCCGGATGATCGCTCCAGCGACGAGCAAGGCGATCAACCGAAGTCCCCTTCCAACAGCGATAAGCAGTCCAACAGCAAAGGCGAGACCCGCGGCGATCAAAGTGGTGGCGGTGGTTCTGGCGGTGGTCAGGCGGCCAAACAGGCCGGCAACGACAGCGCCGGAAGCACCAGCGCTGCCGACCAGGGAGCTGGTGCTGCCAACCAACAAGGCGAAGGGGAAACCGGACAAGAAGGTGGTGACGGTCCTCAAGCCGACAAGCAAACCGGTTCCAGTGGCGAGCAAAAGGGAGAGGGATCCAGCAAAACGAATTCCCCAGCCGGACAAGAGTCTGGCATGCCGGGAGCCGAGTCGGAGAAAGGCCCCAGCGATTCCCAGCAGTCCAACGATCTGCAGCAAAGCGGAACCGGGCCAGGCAATTCGGCCGTTCCTCAAGGGGGCGGACTGGAAGGAAATAACACGCCGCAGAACTACGATGGTCCTCGTGTTGAACCGGGTGAAGATACCGCCAACTTGGAATACGCCAAGAAGGCGACCGACATGGTCTTGGACGAATTGAAGCACCAAGATACACCGGACCAGGAAATGCTCGATAAGCTGGGATGGTCGAAAGATGACTTTGCCCGCTTCATGCAGCGTTGGAATCAGATGAAGCAAGCCGCCGGCTCGGAAGATGCCGAGGCGAAGCAAGATCTCAACGACGCACTACGAAGCTTGGGGCTATCCCGCGGCGAAGATACGACCCGCCGTGTCGAGACACGGGAAGCTGCGGCTGGTGGTTCCAGCGATACGCAGCGCGGCTCGCCTCCACCTTCGTTCATGGAACAATACCGGGCCTATCTCAAGGGGGCTTCTCAATAAAGCCTTGTTTCGGGCAAAATAGATAATTCCCTAAAACTTCACCTCGCCGAGCATACTTCGCAGGGATTCGTCTTTCGGCTTGCCCAAGCAGGCCGCGTCCTCCCTGCCATGCACGATACAAACATCGTCAGCCGCATGGCACCTCATGTCCCTCGCTATCTCGTTCCGTTTCATCCTAAAAGCGTCTCGCATTATTTTACGGACGTTCTGATCATTGGTGGTGGTATTGCCGGCCTGCGAGCTGCTTTGGAAATCGATCCGAAGCTTTCGGCGCTGATCCTCTCGAAAGAGCAAATCCAGGAATCGAACAGCAACTATGCCCAAGGGGGTATCGCTGGCGTCTTGGACAACGATGATCGCTACGAAGATCACGCCGCCGATACGATCACTGCTGGGGGCAGCCTGTGCGATAAGGAAGTGGTCGACCTGGTGGTGCATGAAGGCCCCGAGTGCATCCGCGAACTGATTCGCTGGGGAACCGAGTTCGATCGCATCGATGGACGCCTGGCCCTCACACGAGAAGGTGGACACGGTCGCGACCGCATCGTGCACGCTTTGGGAGACGCGACCGGCAAAGAGGTCATCCGCTCGATCGTCGAGATGGTCCGTTCGCGGCGAAACATTCAGATCTGGCAGAACGAGTTCACCCAGGACCTGATCGTCCACGAAGGGGTCTGCCGCGGGGCGCTCGCTTCCGACGAAAAGCACGGTCGAACACTGATCTGGGCCAAGCACACCATCCTGGCCGCCGGCGGCGTCGGACAGATCTACCGCGAATCGACCAACCCCAGCGTGGCAACCGGGGACGGCATTGCGATGGCGCTGCGTGCCGGGGCCGAGATGCGCGATATGGAATTCATGCAGTTCCATCCGACCGTCCTGTACATTGCCGGTAGCAGCCGCAGCCTGATCACCGAAGCGGTTCGCGGCGAAGGGGGGCACTTGGTCGACCGCAACGGCCACCGGTTCATGAAGGATTATGATCCACGCGGCGAGTTGGCTCCACGCGATGTCGTTTCGCAGGCGATCGTCTCGCAGATGGAGCTGACCAAGCATCCGAACGTGTACCTGCGGCTCGATCACCTGGATGCCGACTTCGTACGCAACCGCTTCCCGAGTATCTACGCCGGCTGCAAGAAGTTTGGCATCGATATCACGTCCGATCGCATTCCCGTTCGGCCGGGTGCCCATTACATGATCGGTGGTATTTCGGTCGACACCAACGGAGCGACCACCATTCCCAACCTTTGGGCGGCAGGGGAAGTTACCAGTAGCGGGCTACACGGAGCCAATCGTTTGGCATCGAACAGTTTGCTGGAAGGGCTCGTATACGGTAAGAGGGCCGGTCGCAATGCGTCCCAAGGGGCACTTGCGATGCCGGATCGCTTCGAGGCGATCAATATTCAGCATCCTGTAGCCGAGCCAGGCGAACGGCTCGACTTGAGCGACATTCGCAACTCGCTGAAAAGCTTGATGTGGCGAAATGTGGGCGTCCGTCGTGATGCTCGCGGGCTTGAGGATGCCATCGATACGATCGAAGCATGGTGCCGGTATGTCCTGCCCCAGCAGTTCGACCACCCCAGCGGCTGGGAACTGCAGAACATGCTGATCGTGGCCCAAGTGATGGCCCGGGCAGCCTTCTTGCGAGAGGAATCGCGAGGCGTTCATTTGCGAATGGATTTCCCCCAGACCGACGACGCCAACTGGAACCATCACCTCCCACTACGGTTGTCCGATCTTCCGTAGTGACTTTTCATAAGATCCTACTCCTTCCAGGATGAAACCGAACTTCGGCAAGTCTTAACCAGACCGGAGTTTATGTCATCCAGCGCTTGCGTTACACTACGTGTTTTAATCCCGGCCGACGAGGTACTCCATCTTACTGGAGGCCCCTGCTCTGCCTTTCGGATAGCCTGAGAAAAACGAACTGCTATGGTTGATCAAAACTCCGATCTACCGATGATCGAAGCCGACCGGCTTTCCAAATTCTACGGAATCTTTGCCGCCTCTCGAGAAATCAGCTTCAAAGTCCATCGAGGCGAAGTGGTGGCGTTCCTCGGCCCCAACGGTGCCGGCAAAAGCACTACCATGAAACTGCTAACCGGTTACCTTTCGCCCAGCGAAGGGGTTGCCCGGATTGCGGGCTACAACATGGCCACGCAGCGTTTGCAGGGATCGTCGGTGCTGGGTTACCTGCCGGAAAACGGTCCGCTCTATCCCGATGCCACTCCTCACAGCCTGCTCTGGTTCATCGGCGAGGCACGCGGCATGAGCCCTGCCAAGCGGACCGAACGTATCGAAGCAGTGGTCGATCTCTGTAATCTGCACACCGTGCTGCACAAGCCAATCTCGAAGTTGTCCAAAGGCTATAAGCAACGTGTCGGCATGGCTCAGGCCATTTTGCATGAACCGGAAGTGCTGATCCTGGACGAACCGACGTCCGGTTTAGACCCGAATCAGATTCGCGGCGTGCGTGATATGATCCGCCGCTTGGGCCAGGAGAAAACGATCCTGCTTTCGACCCACATCTTCCAGGAAGTCGACGCGTTGGCCACCCGCGCCATCGTGATCAACGAAGGTCGTCTCATTTACGACGGAAGTATCGACGCCATGAAGCAGCCCGGCGAAACCCTGGACGATGCCTTCTATCGGATGACCAAAGGGGTGAATGCGTTGACCCAGCCAGAAGGCGAAGTGCTTGTCGAGACAAGCGAGGACAACTGAGCTTCTTTCGCTTCAACGACTTTAGCCTAATAACTTTCGCAGCCACACGGTAATCAAAGATGTCCGCCGATTTTTATATCAAGCTATTTACACTCGTTCTCTTCGACCTGCTGTTCCTGCTGGCGTACTTCATCCTGCTCATTCCGCTATCGGTCGCCAAGAAGGCTTCGTACGCGGTGATGAAGCGGAACTTCAAGTCGTACTTCAGCAATCCCACCGGTTATGTCTTTCTCGCGATCTTCGTTTTGCTGACCTCGATGGCCGCGTTCTGGCCGCACGAGTTCTTCAACGCGAACCTGGCGAACCTGAACGAGCTTAACTCGCAAATCACGCTCATCATGCTGATCTTCATTCCCACGATCACCATGGGTTTGTGGGCGGACGAAAAGCGTCTGGGGACGGACGAACTGCTGCTAACCTTGCCGGCGACCGACTTCGATATCGTGATCGGTAAGTACCTGGCCGCCGTGTCGGTGTTCAGTGTCTCGCTCGTCTTCTCACAGATCTGTAACTTCCTGGTACTCGATGCCCTGTCGCTTGGTTCGCTCGACGCTGGTCTCTTTATCACCACGTATATCGGTTACTGGTTCATCGGCTTGACGATGATCGCCTTGGGGATGGTGGCTTCGTTCATGACCAACAACCTGACCTTGGGCTTCGTGCTGGGTATCCTGGTCAACGCTCCGTTCGTTTTGCTGCAATACTCCGACGCGTTCGTCACGCAGAACGAATGGGTCGGTTTTCTCAGCGAAGCGAGTATGGGAAAGCAGTTTGCCGACTTTGGTCGCGGGGTGATCTCGATCAGTTCTCTGGCCTACTTCCTGATGATGACGGTCGTCGGCATTTACCTGGCCATGGTCCTGATTGGCCGGCGACACTGGCTGGGTGGAAAAGATGGCGAGTCCCTTCTGGGGCATTACATCATCCGCGCGACCTGTCTGCTGGTGATCGCTTTCGCAAGCACGCTCTTCTTTGTTATCAATGACGTTCGCTGGGACTATACGGAGAACGGCACCAGCAGCCTGCTTCCACAAACCAAGCAATTGGTTCGTAACCTTTCGACCGACCAACCGGTTCGTATTGAAGCGTTTGTCAGTGCCAACGTTCCAAAGAACTACGCCCAAACCAAGCTCGACCTGATCAATTACTTGAACGAGTTCCGAGCCCTGAGCGGGTCGAAGATCAACGTGGTGATTCACGACGGCCTGGAGCCCTTTAGCGAGACAGCTGACATCGCCCGTGAGACGTACGGCATTCAGCCACGCGAGTTGATCTCGCAGCAGCGTGGTGCCCTCGCTCAGGAAGAAGTGATTCTGGGTGCAGCGGTTCAGCGCGGCCTGGAGAAAGTCGTGATCCCCTTCTTCGACAACGGCGTGCCGGTCGAGTACGAATTGGTGCGATCGATTGGTACGGTTTCTGAAAAGAAACGGAAACGCCTGGGGGTTTTGCAGACCGATGCGCAGCTGTTTGGTGGTATTCAACAAAACCCACTGGGTGGCTTCCAGAATATTCCACCTCAGCAGATCATCACCGAACTCGAGAAGCAATACGACGTGATTGAAGTCGACCCTTCCTCGGTGATCGACCCCAGTTCGTATGATGTGCTTCTCGCTGTACAGCCGTCGAGCCTGTCTCCGGCAGCGATGAAGAACTTCCTCGACGCAGTTAAGGCCGGCGTACCAACGGCCATCTTTGATGACCCGGCTCCGGCCCTGATGGCACAAGCCACGGCGATCGGCCAAGACAAACGCAACCCATTCCCCGGCCGCCGTCCGCCAGAACCGAAGGGGGATATTCGTCAACTGTGGGATTT
Source organism: Blastopirellula marina (assembly GCF_002967715.1). Classification (NCBI taxonomy): domain Bacteria; kingdom Pseudomonadati; phylum Planctomycetota; class Planctomycetia; order Pirellulales; family Pirellulaceae; genus Blastopirellula; species Blastopirellula marina. The sequence goes on along the minus strand of NZ_PUIA01000042.1, from coordinate 107,388 downwards.
GCTGCATATTTCGATGCCCGGCAAGCAGCTACCAACTGATCGCTACTACCAACCATCGATCGTGTGGCAAGATTACAACCCCGAAGTTCGCCTGCGAAATCTGGGGGCCATCACGAAGGAATACGTCTTCGCCGATCGTTTCACGCCGGGTGCTCCTGAGTACGAAGCGCTGAACAATACGGTCGACGTCACAATGGATCTGCGTCAATTGCTCTTCCTATACAGTGGGGCGATTCAGAAACAGCCTGGCTACCCCAAGAGCATGACGTTCACGCCTCTGGTCACCACAGGCACCAAGATCGGAACGATCTCGGTGCAAGACCTTGGCAGCGCAGGACAAGACCTGCGACGCATCGAAGCCAAGCGGCAACCCGTTTATGGCCCCACCGGCGGTGCCCCTGATCCGTTCGTGCTGGCAGCTCTCATCCAAGGGACACCTCCATCGGTCGCCGAAAACGCCGCCAAGGCTGAAGCTCCAGCGGATGCCAACGCGGAAACAAAGGGGGAAGAAGGAAAAGAACCAGAAGCCGACACCCCCCAGGCGAAGAACTCGGATGGAGCGATCAACGTGGCCATGGTCGGGGATATCGACCTGCTGCATTCGGTGTTCGTCCAACTGCGTGCCCAAAGTGCCGACAGTTCCGAAATGCAAATCGACAACACCAACTTCCTGTTGAACCTGATCGACAAGCTGGCTGGTGATGACGAGTACATCCCCATCCGCAGCCGTAGCGAACCGATCGCTCGTTTGGGCTTGATGGAACGCTTGACCGATTCGGCGAAAACCGAAAGTGATCTGGCACTTCGTGAAGCTTCGTTAAGTGCTGAAGCACAAGAGCAACAACTGGATAAAGAACTTCAGAAGCCACTGGAAGATCTGACCCGAAAGATCAACACGCTCAAAGCTCGCGCAAATCAAGGTGGCGAGATTCGGCCTGCAGAACTGCAAGAGATCCAATCGTTGCAGTTGGAATATGCCCAGCGCGAACAAGACGTTCAGAACAAGAAGCGTGCGGCGATGCAAAAGATTCAGGCCGATGCCCAACGCGAGCAAGAACGGATCACGCGCGAGTTGAATCGTGAGATTCTGGCCTATCAGAATCAGGTTAAAACATTGGCCGTTGCCCTTCCTCCGATTCCACCGATTGTCATTGGTATCGTGGTCTTTGTACTGCGACGTTTGAAGGAACGCGAAGGCTTGTCGAAAGACCGAATTATCAAGTAGCGGACGCTACTGCCTGAATATTCGCGAAGATTTTTACGCATTCATAAAAAAGTATTTCGTCATGAGTGAAGCCGTTAAAACGTTGATCTTTCTGGCCGTGGCTGTCGTCATGGGAGGCCTGGCGTACGTCTCGCGTCCCGCACCGGCAACCAGCACTCCGGAAGAGGAAGTCAACCAGCCTCTCTTCCCTGAGTTCACCGACCCGCTGCAAGCCGAATCGATGCAAGTTACCCGCTTCGATTCCGACCGTGGCCAGATCCGCCGCTTTGAGGTCGCGAACACCAAGGAAGGCTGGCAGATCAAAACCAAGGGTGGCTACCCGGCCAACGCAACACAGCACATGACCAAAGCTGCCAACAGTCTGGTCGACTTGAAGGTGCTTCGCATTGTCAGCGATCTTCCTGGCCAGCAAGCCGAATATGGAGTCGTTGAACCCAATGCCAACGCCATTTCGGCGGCCGATGAAGGAGTAGGCCAGATGGTGACCATCAATGGCAAAAGCGATAAGAAGCTGGCAAATTTGATTATTGGTGCGGCCGACAAGGAAGATCCACAATTACATTACGTTCGCGTCCCGGGGCGTGATCGAATCTATCTGGTGCGTCTGGACCCAACGGTCTTTTCGACCGAGTTTTCCGACTGGATCGACAAAGACTTGCTGCAGCTCAACCCGTTTGATGTGACTTCGCTTCGCTTCCGCAACTACACGACCCAAGCTGCGAACAATCGCCTGACGGTCTTGCCGCAGATGGACGCCACGGTGGCTTTCAATGCCGAACGCAGCGACTGGCGTCTTCTCAGCCTGCAAGAGACTGCACCCAACGATCCTACCCAGTTGACCGCTGCCGAGTTGCCAGCTAGCGATAAGCTGAACGTTGAAAAACTAGACGAGATTCGCAATTCGCTCGACGACTTGACGATCGTCGACGTCTACCGCAAGCCAGAGCAGCTCGCCGAAGCGCTCAAAAAAGGGGAAGGGGTCAAAGAGTTCAACCAAGAAGACCTTCCCGCCTTGTTCGCCAACGGTTTCTTCGGATACACCTTGCCAGGAGAAACCGAACCGAAGCTGATCGGCATGAACGGAGAACTGGTTATCGAGACCCAAGATGCGATTCGCTACCGACTCTTGTTCGGTCTGGAGAGCCTGGGTGGTGACGACAAAAACCAGAAGCAGCAGTTCCTGTTCGTGCAAACGGAACTGGTCGACGAAATGCTCCCTCCACCGATGCTGCAAGAGGTTCCGGAAATCAAAGAAGGAGAAGACCAGGACATCGAAGCGCAAGCCAAGGCTCGCGAAAGGATCCTTCAAGAGAACGATGCCGCGATGATCGCCTATCGCGAAAAAAAGAACATCGCGACTCAAAAGATCTTCGAGCTCAACACTCGCTTTGCCGACTGGTACTACGTCGTCAAGGCAGAAGATGTCGCGAAGATTCTGCTCAAACGCGATCAACTGGGCACGCCAATCAATCAACCCACCAACCAACCCAGCGGAGCCCCAGGCCGCGTCTTCCCAGGCGGGCCAGGCATGGGCATGATGCGACCACCAGCGGCACAGCAACCGGCAGCTCAGCCGATGCTCCAACCGGAAGCCACCGACAAGCCAAATGATAAGGAAGCACCCAAGGAAGAGCCCCCCGCAGAAGAAAAGCCTGCGGACGCTCCGGTCGAGCCTATGAAACCAGCCGAAGTGAAGGCCGAGCCAGCAGTTGAAGAGAAACCAGCCGCAACCGAAGAAACCCCAGACGCAGCGGCCGAAGGCGACAAGCCTGCGGAGGATTCCGGGCAATAGGCCGTAAAAGCTGGACAAAGAGCAATCGAATCGCGATCCTTTCGGCTCAAACTGTGTCGTTTCAATAAAACCAGCCTGAGACCTAGAGGCTCGATTCACACGATTCCTCGAACACTTCGCCTTGGCGTTCACGCCACATCAGCTAGAATCTAGAGAACTTGGTTCCCCCAAGCTTTTGCGCCCATAGCTCAGCCGGATAGAGCAGCGGTCTTCTAAACCGCAGGTCGCAGGTTCGAATCCTGCTGGGCGTGCTTTTCTTTCTGCGGGCGCTGGTGCGTCATTCTCTGCTGAGATACTTTCTATCCGCCGCAATTTGTATTGTTCTGCAATTGCTCGTAGTCGGCACAATTGATCTGGGAGAGTCTCTTGCGATGAGTGAATCGATGACGGACCGAAAACGTGGGTGCCTGCTTGGGCTGGCGGTTGGCGATGCCCTGGGAGCGGCCGTGGAATTCAAGCCGCCTGGATCGTTCCCTCCGGTAACTGGGTATCGGGACGGCGGACCTCATCGACTGGAACCAGGCCAGTGGACCGATGATACGAGCATGGCGTTGGCCTTAGCTGACAGCATGGGGGAAGCAGGCTGGGACCTCAACGACCAAGCCAAGCGTTATCTGGCCTGGATGCAAACCGGGGCGTATTCAGTCAATGGAACCTGCTTCGATGTTGGCATCGCCACACGATCAGCCCTGCTTCGCTTCGCAGCATCGCGGGATGCCAAGTCGTCCGCGAGCAGAGATCCGCAATCAAGTGGCAACGGATCGATCATGCGTCTGGCTCCTGTGCCGATTCGATACGCCGAACACTTTCCCGATAACATCAGCGAACTCGCCACGCGTGCCGAGGAGTCGAGCTTTCCGACGCATGCCAGTGAGATTTGCCTGTCAGCGTGTCGTTATATGGCACTAGTACTCGCCGGTTTGATTCATTGACTGAAGCGAGACCTCGTCCTTGATCCGAAGTGGGAAGCACTTGAGCGACTCCAATCGTTTGCCCCCCTTGCTCCGGAAATCGAGGATGTTGTTAACGGAAGTTTTCGCGATCGAGAACCGCCTGAAATTGTCGGCAGTGGTTATGTGGTGAAGAGTCTCGAAGCGGCGTTGTGGGCGTTTGCTCGTTCGGATAACTTCCAAGACGCTGTCCTTGCTTCGGTCAATTTAGGAGACGATGCCGACACAACCGGTGCCGTCTGCGGTCAACTGGCTGGTGCTTACTGGGGCGAAACAGGCATCCCTGAAGAGTGGCGAAGCGCACTCGCCGAACGCGACATGCTTGAAAAGGCCCTGGCAAGTGTCATTGTCTGAGCGTTTTCCACCGCACGAAACTTGGCTAGAATAGCAGATCGCCTAACACATTTGCCCTTCACTAGTTCGTATTCCACTTTTCCCAACCCATGACCCACGACGTTTCACTTCCGGCCCGCGAGCGTCTGCTTCGCTGGTTTCACGACCTGGATTCCTGCCTGGTTGCCTTTTCAGGGGGTGTCGACAGCAGCGTGGTAGCCAAAGCCGCGGTGCTCGCGCTCGGGGAAAAGTCGTTTGCCGTTACGGCCAAAAGCCCCAGCGTTGCCGAGCGGGATCTACGGATTGCCCAAGAGACGGCCGAGGCCATTGGCATTCGGCACGAAGTCATCCAGACGGCTGAACTGGACCGGCCTGGCTATGTCGCCAATGCATCTGACCGCTGCCTTCACTGCAAGTCGGAACTGTATGACCACCTGACGGCAATTCGTTCGCACTTTCAAACGACCGTCATTGTGAATGGGGCGAATCTAGACGACCGAGGAGACCATCGTCCAGGCATGATCGCCGCAGCTAATGCCGGCGTACGCTCTCCCCTTCTTGAGTGCGAGATCGACAAAAACACGCTCCGCGAGATCGCCAAAGAGTGGGATATTCCCGTATGGGACCGCCCTGCTTCCCCCTGCCTAGCAAGTCGAATTGCGTACGGCGTGCAAGTCACGCCGGAGCGCCTGAAGATGGTCGAACTTGCCGAGGACACATTGCGGTCGCTAGGCCTGCGAGACCTGCGCGTGCGTTACCACGATGGGGACTTGGCTCGGCTGGAAGTTCCCATCGAATCGATCGAGTGGATTGCCAAGCCAGAAAACCGCGAAACACTTGAACGGCAACTAACCGAGATCGGCTTCAAGTTCGTTACGCTGGATCTTGGCGGACTGAAGTCAGGAAGTTTGAATCAATTGATTCAGGTATCGATCGACAATAGCTAAGCACTGCCCAGGCGCAGTGATTCATTCTGATCACCAACAAAAAAGGCCTGTTCATTCAAAGAACGAACAGGCCGAAATTATCTTGAACTCGCTCGTTAGCTGGCGAAGATGCGATCCATCCGATCGGCGATTTCCGTGAGCCGTTCACGTCCACCACCTGAGATTTCCGCAGTCGCCCATCCTTGGTAATCGATCACGCGAAGCTCGCCCATGACCTTCGGCCAGTCGACATCACCTTCCAGCAGTTTGGCACCGAAGCCCTTTCCTTTGCCATAATCTTTGATGTCGAGCTTTTTGATGCGTGGGCCGAGAATTGGAATCCACTCGTGTGGTGGCGAGAACTTCACGGTGTTGCCAACATCGAAGTAGGCACCCACCATGTCGCTGTCCAATTCGTCGATGAAGCGTGCCGTTTCCTTCGGGTCGGTCAGGAAGTTATTCCACACGTTTTCCATCAGGATCTGAATGTTTTCTTCCTTGGCAATCGGCAAGGCCTTCTTGATCTGCTCGATCGATCGCTCCCAGCATTGGTCATAGGTGACGTCGTTGTTCACAACGCCTGGCACCAATAAAACGCTCGTGCCACCGTAGGCCTTGCTGGCCTTAATGGCCGTAATCAGGCCATCGAGCCCCTTCTGACGAATCTCTTCGTCGGGGTCAGAAAGACGCGTATTCCAATGAATAGAATCCACTACGCCATGAATCGGGATACCAGAAACCTTGATTGCCTCTTGAACCTCTTCAGGCTCAGGACCGCCGGGCGAATTGAGTTCGAGCCCGTCAAAGCCAAGTTCCTTCAGGACGGTCATCTTTTCAGCCAGAGTCCCTTTCACCCCGACCATGCCAATCTTTACCGCCTTCTTGATTCGCTTCTCGCCGGTGGATGTCGTGTTGTCTGCTGCCAACAACGAAGCAGGCGTCGCCAAGGTTAGTCCGGCAGCCGCGGCGGCTGAGCAATTAGCGAGAAATTCACGGCGAGACGTGGGCATCGGAAGGACCTCGAACAAGAAGCAAAGAAGGGTTGGTACGCTCTCAATCGTACCAACCCTTGCGCGAATTTGAATACTTGGCGGCGAAATAATTAAGAAGGAATTCCTCGCAAATTCCTTCTTTCGCCCCCATATCGGCGATCCTACTAACTACCGTTGGAGTCGCGAGGATCGTGCGAAATCGGATCCATGGCCTTGGTGTTTCTCTCCACTGCCAAGGCAATTGTCCGCTGCTCCAGACCATCCTTCGAGCGAGCCACGATTGGAAAAATCTGCCGCTTGTCAGGGAAGTCCATCTTCACCATGAAGGTACCATCCTCGCGAACCTTGACAGGCTCACCGGACAGTGTGACATAGGAACCTGCTTTGGTCGAACCGCAAACGATCATCTCGACTTCAATGTTGAGGTCGAAGTCTTGATTCGGCTTACCATTACAGAACTGATCTCCGACCAACCCCAAACGGGCAGCCATCGGCATACCAACCGGGCGACGGAAACGCTGTTCGAGCATTTCTCGCAGTTCGCCATCGGCGTGTTCTTCGTCGGCACCGCCACTGAGAGCGTAGATCTTTTCAACGTTATCAGCCACATCGTCCCAGTTCCCGTCAATTTCTTCGCATGAACCAGGGCGCGGTGTGGTCACGACATTGCTGCGAGCAATCGCATGAAATCGTCCGTTGGTGGCCAGATAACCCAAGTGGCAGCGGTAACTCTTTGGAGGATCGGCAACGTCGATGTACCAATTCTTGACACCACCATGAATCTCGATCTGCTTGACCAGGCGTTCGGAACCGCTGGTCATGACCTCTCCGTCGACTTCCATAACGCGAAGCATCGGAGTCGAGGTATGCCAGTCTTGAGCCAGGGCAGCCTTGGCTCGGTCGATGGCTTTACGCGAGACTTCCCAACAGGCATGCATCCAATACGAGTCTCGAACCATCAGCACGAGACGATCAGCACCCTTCTGGTCCGCCGAACTGGTCCCCAGGTCCTTAGCGGCCTGGCGCTGCTGATACATCGTGCGAATGGATTCGACGACCTTCGGGTCAGACTTCTTCTCGGGCTTGGCTTTGGCAGGGCGTCGTTTGGCGGTAGCAGCCGGCTTGGCCTTGGCCACCGGTGGCTTCTTGGCGACCGTCGGTGCCGGCTTGGCAGGTGCGGCCTTCGCTTTCTTGGGCTTGGCGGTGGACTTGCTCTTGGCTGCGGTACCACTCGATTTGGCGGCTTTAATCAACGCCTTAACGAGTTCATCCTTTCGCATCGCGTGCCAACCGGTCACACCGCGACGCTTCGCCATTTGAGCTAAATCCTTTGCTGTATATTCCTTGAGTGAAGCGGCGGTGATCAAGATTAGTCCTCCTGGCTCAAAGGATGTGCGGCCTACGTCGACTGGGGGAGTAGTTATGTCGCCCCGAGGCTAAACGAATTTTGGGGGGTCGTCGTCCATGACTGGGGTCACTCGACACGCCCCGCTCGATCCCTGAGCAGAACCTTCACCTGAAACGCAAGTGAAAAGGGAAGTGAAATGAACTTGCGAAAAGGCCAATTACGGGGATGCAACTGGCAAAGGGTTGTTGGTAGGTTTCTCTCGTCGCCGACAAGCAGCGGACGACATATCACAAAAAGCCGTAATCCGCCCCATTAAATCGCTAATTGCGTATTTTATGGAGCAATACAAAGCACTGCTTCTGAGCGAATCAGATACAGCCCTACAGGGTGGCTTTTTCGGAATGCCGACGAAATCTGATTGTAGCTAAACTGAGGTAGAAATGCAACGTGCCACTGCCAGGTGATACGCCTCTAATTTGGGTATGGTTTTGCATTTTTCCAGAAGATATGCGTTCTGCGAAGGATTTTTAGCGCGTCGAGCAACCTTCTACCGATAGATGCTTCGACTAGGCAACAAACACAGTCCTCCTGAGCCACCCACACCCCCTCGACAGAAACAAGGATTCACCCATTCTAAAAGGCTGGGGGTGGACTTTGTGAAAAATTCCACGAATTCCCTCGCTACGGCTGTTTCACCTGATTGACCCTGCCAGCTGGATGAAATAGATTGACCGCCATGAGTTCACGGTAAGCCCCAATCAGCATATAGCAAAGCGAGCCGGAAGTCCTCCATCAGCAAAGGCAATCGCCTTGGCACCTCGCCTCCCAACGGACATGTCTCCGATTGCGAGAGCCTACCTTTGGGTAGGACGCATTTTTTCAATTTGCGGCGAGATGATTGTGCCAGGCTTGCTGGGTTACTGGCTCGACCAAACCCTGGGCTTCCAGTTTTCTATCTTTGCCCTGATCGGCTTTTTCATTGGACTCATATTTGGCATGACGCACCTGGTGCTGATGGCCACCACTGAGCAAACAAGCGGACGCGTGAAGGACGCCCCCGGCGAGGCGAGTCAAGATGACCCGCCGTAAACCTTCATAAACCATATGCCCCGCAAGACGAAGTGATGAATACCCCCAAAGCCAACACTTCTGAAAAGCAAAATGCCCAATTGGGATGGCGAGACTTCCTGCCATGCCTGTGGATGCTGCTGGGAGTGCTCGGAGTATTCCCGTTCTTTGCGGCCTATGGCTACACCCGGTTCGAGATCAACGGCATCCTCGCTGCGATCACGGCCGCGTCAGTAGTGCTGGTCGCAATGGAAGCTGCAATACTCACGGCAATTTTCCTGCGAGACACCGAACTACGAGTGCAATCCGTGCTGCTGGGAATGTTTTTCCGAGCGGGAATTCCACTAGTTTTTGGAATGTTGATGCACAAGGCTGGTGGCCCGCTTGCTGATGCCGGATTGTTTGGCATGATATTGGTCTACTACCTTTTGACCCTTGTGGTCGAAACCATATTGGCTGTCCAACTCGTATCGCAGACAACCACTATTAAGAAAGCCGTCTAACCAATGGCCGCTGACGAGATCCTGCTCCACATCAAAGACAGTTACTACTTCGAAGTTCCGAAGTGGTTGTGGAAGCACGATCACCAGTCACATTCCGACTTCCCTGACGTCTGGGTCAAGCTCGATCCAGGCTTCCAGTCGTGGCAAGCCCACGAGGTGTACCACCGTCTGGCGGAAGATGGAGCAGTCGGCCTGCCAAGTGAAGCCGACTTTATTCACGATTACGAACATTGGCTGCACGAACCTGGCAACCACGGCAAACCAATCACGCGTTACCTGACCCACAAGGTCGACGAAAGCCTCACCTCAGGCGGCGAAGCACTTGTCTGGGCTGAACGGGGTGTTGAAGTCGCTGAAGAATACACGGTCGCGGATTACAAAGCCTTGCCGGCTGATCACCAACACGTCAAATGGGCTCCGACCAAGATCGAAGGCTACAACCAAGCGTTGAGCGGCAAGATCTTGATTCCCCAGGTGTTTGGCGGTGAGCTTCGCAACCTTTATCAAAAGGAAGCAGGCTTCGCGATCTCGAAGTTCATGGTTATCGAGTTCTTCGTGGCTGTGATCATCACGGCCGTTTTCATCGCCTACGCCAGGCGAGTTTCCCAGGGTCAACTCCCCAAGGGTTGGTTCTGGAACTTGATCGACGTCTTCATTACGTTCCTGCGTAAAGATGTCGCCAAAGCAAATATCCACCACGGTGCGGATCACTTCGTACCGATCATCTGGACCCTGTTCTTCTTCATCCTGGGCTGCAATCTCTTCGGGTTGATTCCTTGGATGGGTTCCCCCACCGGTTCGATCAGTGTCACGGTAACCCTTGCTGTCGCCGTGCTGTTTATAGGCATGGCCGCTGGTGCGCGAACTTTTGGTGTGGTTGGGGTTTGGTTGAACCTGGTTCCCGGCATGGAGCTTCCCACGGTCATCGCCATTATCATCAAGCCAATGATGTTCATCATTGAACTGCTGGGCTTGCTGATCAAACACGCGGTGCTTGGCATTCGTCTTTTAGCGAACATGGTAGCCGGGCACGTGGTGCTTTTGGCCATCATGGGATTGGCAGTACAGATTCAGACAGCGGTTGGCGTGCCCAGTGCGGTAGCCTGGCCGGTTGTCATCGTGATTTTGCTAGGCAGTGTGCTTCTGAGTTGCCTCGAATTGTTCGTGGCGTTCCTGCAAGCCTATGTCTTCGCGTTGCTCACGGCATTGTTCATCAACTCAGAGACGCACAGTCACTAAGTTGAAGACACCGGCTTGCATGGCTGGGTGCCTGCATCGCTTCCATTTTGAATGTACCTTTTGTTTCACTGAAATACGCGTAAACGCCTTTTGTTACGGTTGAGGAGACCTGTTCCGTGATCAACTTTGTCAAATTGAGCATCATGAGTGTTTTTGCTTTGCTGGCACTTACTGCTCCCGCCATGGCCCAAAGCAACGTGGGTGACCTGAAACTGAACTACATCGGTATCGGCTTGGTGGTTATCGGTGCCGGTTACGGTATCGGCAAGCTGGCTGCCAGTGCTCTGGAAAGCATGGCACGTCAACCGGAAGTTTCTGGTAACATCCAGACGGCCATGATTATTGCCGCCGCTCTTATCGAAGGTTTTACCTTCTTCGCGCTGGTTATTTGCTGGTTCGGCCCGTAACTATTTGCGTCGCCGACGCCGTTTGCTTTCGTTCCCCCAGCATTTCCGGAATTGATTAGATATGCGCAGCACTCATTTGAAACGCACGCACTGGAGTGGTCTCACGGTCCTCCTGCTATTGGGCATCTTCCTGGCTCCGGCTTGGTCCCAGGATGAAGAACCCAAGCCTGCGGAGTCAGATCCTGCGCCCATGGCCGCTGCTGAAGAAGCTCCAGCCAAGGAAGCGGAACATGCTGACGAAGCAGCCCATCCGAAAAAGGATGAACACGCTGCTGACGTCAACCATCCGCATGTCAGCGATGACGCTCCGGATGAATTCCATCACGACCCTCACGATTTGTCGCACAATGACGCAACCGACATGCTAGAGGCACCGCATGAGCCAAGCCTCGATCTGGCGATGTTTACGTTGCTTGTGTTCATCTTGTTGGTGGTTGTGCTGGGCAAGTTTGCCTGGTCGCCGATTCTCTCTGGCCTCAAGGCCCGCGAGAACTCGATGGAAGGCAAAATGAAGAAGGCCGAAGAGATGTACGAACAAGCCAACGCCAAGTTGGCCGAGTACACTCGTCAGCTTTCCGAAGCCCAGCAGGAAATCAAGCAGATGCGGGATGACGCGATCAAAACGGCTGACGAAAAAGCCAAGCAGATCGTGGAAGCTGCCCAGCAGTCGGCCTCGGCTGAGCGTGATCGTGCGATCCGCGAAATCGACGCTGCCAAGGGTGCCGCGATCAATGAACTAGCTCAAGCTTCGGTCAACATGGCAGTCGACCTGGCGGGACAAATCACCCGCAAGGAACTGACCCCCGAAGACCATGCTAATTTGATTCAGGATTCGATCTCCAAGCTGCCTAGCAACAACTAAGCAGCCTTGCGTCATCGAAACCAAGTAACGACTTCACCTCCGTCAGGATATCCTTCAGCACCATGGCTGGAACATCTTCCGACAAACAAACGTTCGATCTTAGCCGACAACGCATTGGCTCCGTGTATGCCAAGGCGCTGTTGGGAGCGGCCGATGATGCTGGCCAGACCGACGTCATCCTGGACGAATTCGGCTCACTGATTCACGACGTGATCGACCAACGCGAAGATCTACGTCATGCAATCGCTGGCAGTATTCTTTCGGAAGATCAGCGTATCGCCGTGCTGGATAAGGCCTTCAGCGGCAAGATGAACCCCGTCTTGCTGACCTTCCTGAAGGTCGTCACCCAGCACGAACGACAAGACTGCCTGCGAGAAATTTACGATGCCGCCGTGAAGCTCAACAACGAGCGTCTTGGCTTGGTCGAGATTACCGCGACAACGGCAACTGAACTATCGAAGGAATTGTCGGATAGCCTGACGGCCAGCTTGAAAGCCAAGCTGGGTCGGGAAGTCGTTCTCAAGTCAGAAGTCGATCCGAGTGTCATCGGCGGACTGGTCCTGCATGTTGGGGACACGGTATTCGATGGCAGTGTCGCCAACCGGCTGAAGCAACTTCGGCAAAAGGCCCTCGAAACCACGGCTCAGCAGGCGAAGGCGTCGCTCGAGCGATTCACCAATTCAACGCAGAGTTAAAGCAGTAGACGGTAAGTTCCATGAAATTCAACGCGGACGAAATCGCTTCTGTCATCAAGCAGGAAATCCAACAGTTCGACACGCAAGTCGACGTGCGAGAAGTTGGACGCGTCCTGGAAGTGGGTGACGGTATCGCTCGGGTCTATGGCCTTTCCGGCATCATGGCCGGTGAAATGGTCGAGTTCCCCAACGGCACAATCGGCCTGGCCTTCAATCTTGAAGAGAACAGTGTCGGTGTGATCATTCTGGGTGACTACCTCACCATTAAGGAAGGTGACGAAGTCAAAGCCTTGGGCACGCTGCTTTCCGTTCCAGTCGGTGAAGCAGTGCTGGGCCGCGTGGTTGATCCGCTGGGTAACCCACTCGACGGTATGGGCCCAATTCAATCGAGCGAAACCCGCCCGGTCGAATTCCTCGCCCCAGGCGTGTCGGAACGTAAGCCAGTTACCGAGCCAATGCAGACCGGTATCAAGGCTATCGACGCCATGACCCCGGTTGGACGTGGTCAGCGCGAACTGGTCATTGGTGACCGTAAGACCGGCAAGACGGCGATCGCCATCGACGCAATCCTGAACCAAAAGAACACCGGCGTGAAATGCTTTTACGTCGCCGTCGGTCAGAAAGACTCGTCGGTTGCCGGTGTGGTTGAAATCCTTCGCCGTAACGGTGCGATGGACTACACCACGGTCATCGTGGCTGGTGCCAGTGCCCCTGCCCCGCTGCAGTACGTGGCTCCTTACGCCGGTACCGCCATGGCCGAGTACTTCATGTTCAACAGCCAGCACGCTTTGATCGTTTATGACGACTTGTCGAAGCAAGCCGCTGCCTACCGCGAGTTGTCGCTGCTGATGCGTCGTCCTCCAGGCCGTGAAGCCTACCCTGGTGACGTGTTCTACTGCCATAGCCGCCTGCTGGAACGTTCGGCCAAGCTAAGCGATGAACTGGGTGCCGGGTCGCTAACCTCGCTGCCGATCATCGAAACGCTCGAAGGCGAAGTTTCCGCATACATTCCAACCAACGTGATTTCGATTACCGACGGCCAGATCTATCTGCAGCCTGACTTGTTCTTCGCTGGTATTCGTCCAGCTATGAACGTTGGTATTTCGGTTTCTCGCGTGGGTGGTAATGCCCAAATCAAAGCGATGAAGAAGGTTGCCGGTGGTCTGCGATTGGACTTGGCTGCTTTCCGCGAACTGGAAGCGTTCGCTCAGCTGGGTACCGAACTCGACGAAGCTACTCAGCGTCGTCTCGATCGCGGTTACCGCATGGTCGAACTGCTGAAGCAAGGCCAGTACAAGCCGCTGGACGTCTACGATCAAGTTCTCAGCATCTACGCCGGTACCCGTGGTCACTTGGACGAAGTTCCCACAGTTGATGTGCTGCGTTGGGAAGCTGAGTACCTCGAATTCGTGAAAGCGAAGTACGCCCAGATTCGCGAGAAGCTGGAAGAGACCAAGGATCTGACCGACGAAGTTCGCGACCTGATGGAAACGGCGATTGCCGAGTTCCAGAAGACCTTCGTCCCGTCGAAAACTGCCGAAGTTTAATCGCCTAACGCCGCGATCCTTTTAGCCACCAGAAAACATGGCCAATCCAAGAACCCTCGACAAACGCCGCAAGTCGGTTCGCAACATCAAGAAGATCACGCGAACGATGGAGCTCATCGCCACGGCCCGCTTCAAGCAGGCCATGGACCGAGCCTCCGCGGCCACGGCGTTCACGCAGCGGATCACGCAGTTGGTGAAGGACCTGACCGCGACCGAACTCGAATTCCAGCATCCTCTTCTGGAGAAGCGGGAATCGAAGAAGAAGGCCGTGCTGTTGGTGCTGACCTCGAACCGCGGTCTGTGCGGTGGCTACAACGGTAACATCTGCCGTGCTTCTTTCCCGCGTCTGAAAGAGTTGCAGGACGAGTACGGCGAAGTCGAACTGTGGATCTCTGGTAAGAAGGGGATTTCGATCTTCCGAGTCCAGAAGAAGATGACGCCAGACAAGTCCTTCTTCAACTTCGAGGACAAGCCTCGCTATGAAGAAGTCGAAGCGATCGCCGTCGACTTGCTCGACGCGTTCCAGGCAAGCGAAATCGATCGCTTGGACGTCGCTTACATGAAGTTTGTCTCGACTTCGCGTCAAGAACCTTCCGTCGAAACTTTGCTCCCCTTGAGCGGTTTGGAAGGTGCTTCGGAGTCAGGTGCTTCAGAAGCCAAGCCAGCGGCCGGTTCGATGTACGAATTCATTCCTTCGGCTGAAAGCATCCTGGAAGAGGTCGTCCCGACCAGCTTCAAGGTGAAACTGTTCAAGTGCTTCCTTGACGCCGCCGTCTGCGAGCAAATTGCTCGTCGTGTGGCCATGAAGGCAGCAACCGAGAATGCGAACGATTTGATCAAGTTCCTGTCTCGCGAATACAACCGCGCCCGACAGAGCCGGATCACCAACGAAATCATGGAAATCATCGGCGGTGTGGAAGCTCTCGCGAGCTCGTAACACACGGTCGTTCCCATACAAACCGCTATTGAATGACGTACCAGGGGTGCCTGGGTTCGCTTTCAATGCGATCAGAAACCGATTCCTATCGAGAATAGAAACATGGCGACTGCTACCGAACAGAAAATCGGAAAGATCACCCAGATCATCGGTTCGACCTTCGACGCTGAGTTCAGCGACGGCGCTCTTCCAGAGATCTACAACGCTGTGAAGGTGAACGGCGATTACAAGGGTGTCACGATCAACCTGACCGGAGAGGTGCAGCAGCACTTGGGCGGCAACCGCGTCCGTTGCGTGGCCCTGGGTAGCACCGACGGTCTGATCCGTGGCCTGGACTGTGTCGACACCGGCAAGCCGATTTCGGTGCCTGTTGGTAAGGCAACGCTCGGTCGCGTGTTCAACGTCACCGGTGACGCCATCGATGGTCGTGGTCCAGTTGATGCCGAAACCTATCTTCCGATTCACCGCCCTGCCCCACCTGTTGACGAGTTGTCGACTAGCACGGAAGTGTTTGAAACGGGTATTAAGGTGATCGACCTGCTAACCCCGTTCGTTCGTGGTGGTAAAGCCGGTCTGTTCGGTGGTGCTGGTCTGGGTAAGACCGTTATTCTCACCGAGCTTATCGCTCGTATCGCTTCGGCTCACGGTGGTTTCTCCGTGTTCGCTGGCGTGGGTGAACGAACTCGTGAAGGTACCGACCTTTGGTTGGAAATGCAGGAAACGGAAATCGGTACAACCGGCCGTTACGTTATTGAACAAACCTGCATGGTGTTCGGTCAGATGAACGAACCGCCAGGTGCCCGTCTTCGCGTGGCTATGAGTGCTTTGACCATGGCCGAGCACTTCCGCGATGCCACCGGTACCGACACGCTGCTGTTCGTCGACAACATCTTCCGCTTCTCGCAAGCGGGTTCCGAAGTGTCTGCCCTCTTGGGTCGTATGCCATCGGCGGTGGGTTACCAGCCAACGCTGGCAACCGAAATGGGTGCCTTGCAGGAACGCATCGCTTCGACCAAGAAGGGTGCTATTACCTCGGTGCAAGCCGTTTACGTTCCGGCGGACGACCCGACCGACCCTGCCCCGGCAACGGCGTTCGGTCAGCTCGACGCGTTTATCTACCTGGAACGATCGATTTCGGAAAAGGGTATTTACCCGGCCGTGGATCCGCTGGCATCGTCCAGCCGTATTCTCGATCCGCAGTACGTCGGCGAACGCCACTACGCGATTGCCCGCCGCGTGCAAACCACGCTGCAGCGTTACCGCGAACTCCAAGACATCATCGCGATTCTCGGTATCGACGAATTGAGCGAATCGGACAAGATCATCGTCCACCGTGCTCGTCGTATCGAACGATTCCTGTCGCAACCGTTCCTTGTGGCAGAAAAGTTTATCGGCAAGCCGGGCGAAATCACCCCGCTGGCCGATACCATTCGCAGCTTTGAAGAAATCTGTGACGGTAAGTGGGATCACCTGCCGGAATCGGCGTTCATGTACGTTGGTTCGATCGAACAGGCCGAAGAACAAGCCAAGAAGATGGCTACGGAGAAACGTTAATCGTGCCTTCCATCCAATGCATCGTGGTCACGCCCGAAAAGACCGCACTCGAAACGACTGCTGAATTCATCGCCCTGCCGTTGGCAGACGGCGAAATGGGGATTGGTGAGAACCATGCCCCAGTCATTGGTCGTCTCGGCTACGGCGAAATGCGTATCGTCTCGGAAGGCCAGACCCAGCGTCTGTACGTCGACGGCGGTTTCGTTCAGATCGCTGACAACGTAGTCAGCATTCTGACCGGCAAAGCAATTCCGCCTAGCGATATCGACATCGTTCAGGCAGAAACTCAGCTGGTGGAAGCATCCAAGGCGATTGCTCCGACCGACGAGTTGGCCGCCATCAAGACGCGAAACATCGAGCAAGCTTGCAATCAAATCCGAGTTGCTAAACGCTCCGCCAACTAGCATAGCATCCCCCTCGTTCTGCTCCTGATAGCATCCATCAAAGTTCATGATGCTATCGAAACCATGGCGATTTGACCGCAAACGAATCCGCGGCCAGATTGTCTATCTTACCGAAACGCCACCGCTGGTAATCTGCGCGGGAAAAGGCGTGTTCTTGCAGCAGATTCCCTGCGACAACGCTTCCCCTTCTGGTCGATCAATTTAAAGAAGTACCGGCAATGCCGCTACGTGAATGCATCGAGGGTGAAGGTAGAGTCAGAATGCGTCCAGATTCACAGCTTGGAAACTCGAAACCAAGCCAAGCCGGCCAAGGTCGCCGGTCAGGTGCCTCGTTGCGGATTGCCCGCGGCCAGGTAAATCAGCGCGAGCGTGAAATCGAAGTCCCCGTTTTTACCTTGGGGTCTGCCGGTGATTGCGATCTGGTCCTCGGTGATGAGCAGTTCCCTGAACTTTACGCCTACATCCTCCGTACTCACGACGGATATCGTTTGCGGTGCCTGGTGGCCGAACCCATCCTCACGGTGAATGCCGAGGACATGGTCATCAAGCAACTGGAGGATGGAGATCGCATTCGCTGCGGTCCTTACGAATTCCACTTTCAGAAATCGGCCAACTCGGTGGCTCAATCGTCAGAGTTGCCCCAATCGAAAACTTCACCGGTTGACTTGCCTTGGGTGGCAACCGATGGCCAAGCCCAGGACGGCATCGAGACCGTTCACCGATTGCTTCACGACATTCGCTCGCGAGTCGACGGTAGAACATTCACTGAAGCACTTCGCCGGTCAGCCTGACTCGGCATAACCCCGTGAATCGGAAGAGTAGGTTTGATGCAACCGATTGCTCCTATCCTTGGAAATGAGTCGATATCGCTCATGCCTTACGAGGACGACGTGCTCGAGTCGCTGCGCCAAAGCCGAACGGCGATTGCCACCAGCAACGACCCTTCCGTGGTCATCTCGGCGCGCTGTGATCTACTGAAAGACGAACTGCGAGAGCTGTACGAGCGACTGTTGGCAACCAACTGAGTTCTTCCCGGAACAAGTTGCCAACCACGCGGCTGCCTATTAGCATCGGAGGCGTGAACCACAACTCCGTATCATCCCCGGTCCGCCCCGATTCGCTCCACCGTCTGCGAACCTTCGTGGGCATTTGGTTGCCCTTTCTCTTTCTGGCGACCTTCTTCTTCGGCAAAGCATTTGCTTACCAGGAACAGTTCCTCTTTCGAGACGCGGCCCATTTCTATTATCCGCTGTTTCATGAAGTGACACGCCAGTGGAAAGCAGGCGAAGTCCCCCTGTGGTCTCCTTTCGATGGAATCGGCATGCCGCTGGCGGCTGATGCCACGCCCAGTGTCTTCTATCCCGGCAAGCTGCTGCTGCTGACGCCGCTGGGCTTCAATTTTGGCCTGCGTATGTATGTGGTCATGCACTTTGCCCTGTCCTACGGCGGCATGTTCTGGGCGGCTCGCACCTGGCGATGCTCGGTATGGGGCGCGGTTCTGGCAGCGATCACCTACACGTTTGGCGGCCCAGTCCTTTCGTACCATGCGAATATTATCTTCCTGGTCGGGGCGAGTTGGCTTCCGTTTGCGCTGGCCAGCGGCTGGATGCTTGCCCGCCGCCCTGCCCTGCTGCCGGGGATTGCCCTGGCCCTGGCGCTCACCATGATGATTCTGGGGGGGGATCCTCAGTTGGCCTTTCATACGATGATGATGCTGGCCATGGGGGCCTTTTTGTGCGTCTTACCTTGGCGAAGACTTCCCAGTTGGAAGGCCTGGCTTCAGTGGCGGGCATTTCGAGTGGGAGCCCTGGTTGGTTGTGCATTGCTTGCCGCTGGCTTGTCGGCGATACAGATTCTCCCGACGAGCGAATGGGCCAAACGCAGCCTGCGAGCAACCACCGATCAGCCACGTAGCATGTATGAACTTGCTCGCGGCATAGGCTCCGAGGAAAAAGATCGCTTCAATGCGTTGCTGGGAAACCCCAAACCCAACACGCACGCGCGGCATAGCTACGATTTCAGTATCGGTCCCTGGAACTGGCCTGGCGTATTTGTTGCCAATTTCAGCGGGAAGATGTATCCAAAAAACGAACGCTGGGTAAGGGCGATTCCGGCTGAAGGTCGCATTTGGTTTGCCTCGCTGTTCATGGGCATGCTGGCCATGTTTCTCGCTGCCTACGCGATTTGGAACCGGCCGTCGCGGCGGGTCGACCGCTGGCTGATAGCGATCGGCTTGTTCGGCCTGATAGCCAGTCTTGGGTGGTATGGCATCGGTTGGCTGATTTTAGAAATTGGCTACGGCCTGGGATGGGACGGTGATAGCCTGCCGATTGGTTCGCCCTTTGGCGGCTTGTATTGGCTGTTGAACATGATCGTGCCGAGGTACGCCCAGTTTCGTTATCCGGCGAAGTGGTGGATCTTTCTAGCGTTCGCCATGCCGCTGCTTGCTGGCAGAGGGCTCGACCAACTGCGGGCTGGGAAATGCCTGCTGGGTGTAACCATCGGTACGAGTTCGATACTAATTGTTGTCGGTGGCATTGTTTGGCTGACCTCCACGTCGCTAGGCTCAACGCTTCCCCGTGTGCCCAACGACATCTTATTCGGACCGCTTGATGCGCCCGCCGGAATCTCGCAGATGTCGGTCGGACTGATCTCAGCCGCAGTCGCTTTGATAATCGGCATCGTCGGCTTGCACGTCTTGCCGCGACGGCTCGCTGTCGCGTTGGTGCTCATCGTCGCGACCGGGGAACTAGCAGTCGGCAATGCCTGGGTTGCTCCGACGGCCTCGGAAGATCTTTGGAATACGAACGGATTCGACATGACATCGCTGCCGCTGGAAAAGCGTGACTTTGAACCAACGAATTTCTTCGATCGCACCGAAAACCATTACCCAACGGAGTTCGCCGAGCACAGTTCCGACGATCGAATGATCGCCGGGCTCAAGATTGATCGGCAGAACGACTTTCCAAGATTTCACCTTTTGGACACGGTACGCTTTGCACCTTCAGTGGTGAGTATTACTCCCAGAGACTACGAAACAGTCTGGTCACTCGCCCGGGCTGACAAGACTCTGATGAAATTCGTGCAGGACATACATGGCATCGGCTGGCCAACCACCCGCAGTCCCTGGGAGGAAGCATGGTGGCAAGCCGATATCGACTGGCACGCTCCGATTGATCCATTAGCTCCGCAGCAAAGTCTCGAAGAGACCCGGCAACTCTTGGGGGTGTTAAGCAGCAGCGACAAATTCCGAGTAATCAAGAGAGCCAATGCAGGCAATTGGCCATCTACCTACAAGTGGGACTTGGCCAACCGTTTTCCTGTCATCCTGGAAGCTTCCTCGGAAAACCGACTCAAGCGACCACCAGCACCGAGAACAGCAAGTGTCAACACGACGCTACACCGAACAAGTGCGGGGAAGATGAAGTTGACCCTGGCCGGCACTCAGAATGGCTGGGTTATCTTTCGCGAATACTTCGACCCTGGCTGGCAGTGCACAATCACAGATGCCCAAGGGATCCAGCGAACCGGCGTTCCCGTCTTCCGTGCCAACCGCATCCTGATGGCCGTTCCAGTCGAAGCAGGCGATACGCAGGTTACGCTGACCTATTGGCCCCGATCGTTTGTTATCGGAGCGATTGTGTCCGGCCTCAGTTGGCTGGCACTGGTCATCTTGTTGGCAGCCAAGTTTGGCCTGGCTGCTTTCAAGCGGCTCTCTTAGATCTGGAAGTTGAGTTCCGGTTGAAGTTCTTCCACCGCTTCCGATCGCAGACGCAGGCGAGGCTTTTCCAGCAGTACCGTCGTGTTGGGGTCGACACTTCTGGTAAGCCACACACTGGAACCAATCACGCTATGATTGCCGACGACCGTGCGTCCGCCGAGTACCGTCGCATTGGCGTATATCACCACGTGATCTTCGATTGTGGGATGACGCTTCATGCCACGGACGATGTTGCCTTCGTTGTCGGTATCGAACGAAAGAGCACCGAGCGTCACGCCCTGGTACAGCTTGACGTGCTTGCCGATCTCGCAGGTCTGGCCAATCACCACGCCAGTACCGTGATCGATGAAGAAGAAACTTCCAATGGTCGCACCGGGGTGAATATCGATCCCAGTCTGCTTGTGAGCCCACTCGGTCATCATGCGCGGGATGAACGGTACGCCCAGTCGGTACAGCAAGTTGGCAACGCGATAAACGGTGATCGCTTCAAGGCCTGGGTAGCAGAAGATCACTTCATCCAGATTGGTGCAGGCCGGGTCGCCGTCGTAGGCTGCTTGTACATCGGTGGCCAGGATCTCACGCAGATCGGGAATCCGATTCAGAAACTCGATGGCCATGGCCTGGCCTTTGGCTTCGTAGTCGGTCTCTTCCAATGGGTTGCAAGTATCCGGCTTGCCGTTGACTCGCTCGTCGTGCCGCAAGGCGCGAGCAATTTGCGTGGTTAGCTTATCGTGCAAGCCATCGATCAGGTCGCCCACATGATAGGTGATGTTCCCCATGTGCAGACCCTCGCGGCGCTGGTAGCCGGGGTACAGAATCTCCTTCATGTCTTCCAAAATCGAGATTACGACTTCGTAATTCGGCAGGGGGCAATGGCCAAGGTGATTGATCTTGCCGATCTGCTTGTACGTGCTGACGATGCGATCGGTCAGCGTCGGAAGATCTTCTTTCAGACGTGCATCAGAGGCCATGGCGAATATCCTTCTATTTTGAACCGACGGAGAGAGTTGTTACGGATGGAACAGGTCTGTCGTGGCAGCAGGTGCCAGCATGCGTTGGGGTTAGCAACAACAGAGACAGGTTCGACAGTAACAGGTTGCCAGCAGATGCATGGTTCGGTTCAAGTTTGCCGGTTGCATGGACTTTTCCACAGGGTTAATGGCTTTTGGATGCCCGGCCTGACAATTAGGTCACCAATGTTTTCGACGTGATAGGCAGTTAAATTGACCCTTATGCGAACAATCAATAAAGATGCCCTCGCTTTCGTATTTTCGCAAACTTAAAAGCGAGGGCAAGCACACGGAAGGATCAGCTTCGGGAATTTCGGGTCAGCTCTCGTCCTCCTCTTCGATATGCTGACGATGCTTATCCTGCAAATGGGATGGCAACGGGGCGTAGTGCGAGAAGCTCATACTGTAGCTCCCCTGCCCTCCGGTCAGACTGGAAAGGGACCGGGCATACGAAGTAGTCTCGGCCAAGGGAACGACACAAACCACCGTTTGCATGTTCGCCCCGGCTTCCTGGGTGCCTGAGATCTGACCTCGCCGCGTCGCCATGTCACTGTAGACGTCGCCAACACAGTCAATCGGAACCGTAACGTGCATGTCGACCATCGGCTCCAGCATCTGCGGGCCAGCTTGCTTGCAAACTTCGCGCAGCGCCGCCGAGGCCGCTATCCGGAACGCCGTTTCCGAGCTATCGACCGGATGGTGCTTCCCGTAATGGACTTCGACGCACAGGTCTTGCAGCGGATAGCCAGCCAGAACCCCTTTGTGCACCCGATCCAACAGGCCCTTCTCGACCGCCGGCATGAAGTTACCAGGAATCGAAGCCCCCACGATCGAATCGACCCACAGGAAATTCATTGCCTCGAAGTAATGGGCATGCTTCATACTGGGGAAGTTATCCTTGGTAGCGAACGTCGCGATGTCGGTTCCTTGAGGAAGAGGTTGAATGCGGATATGCACCTCGCCGAACTGCCCTCTACCGCCAGACTGTTTCTTATGGCGATAGGAACCATGTGCCGGATAGGTGATCGATTCACGGAACGGAATTCGCGGTTCGTATGTTTCAATCTCCAGATGATCGCGGCGAGCCAGCTTCTCTTGGATCAATGCCAAATGAAGTTCGCTCATCCCCCGCAGCACTAGTTCGTGCGTTTCCTGATCGTGTTCGATCTGGATCGTCGGATCCTCTTCGACCAGCTTATGCAGGGCCATACTGAGCTTCGCTTCGTCGTTGCGGCTCTTAGGACGAATCGCCACGCCGACCATTGGTTGGGGGAACTCGATAATAGGCAGTTCCAACTCTCCTTCATTGGTGCCGGTATGTAACTGCTCCATCTTCGCGACGGCGACAATATCGCCTGGTCCCGCTTGATCGATCGGTTCGAGGTGGTTGGCCTGCACGTCGAGTAGCTGACCGATTCGTAGCCCCTTACGGCCATTGCTGCCAGGCAGGGTCATATCTTTGCGAAGCGTTCCGTTGTACACGCGGATGTAGCTCAGCTTCTGAACGAAAGGATCGATCCGGGTTTGAAATACCTGGGCCGCGAGCGGGCCGTTGGGATCGCCCAACAGTTCGATCTCCGAGCCATCACCACTCTTGGCTTTGCGGTGCACCATGGATGGAGGAAGCGAACAAAGCGCCATCGCGTCGAGCAGTTCGGAAATCCCCACGGCCTTCTTGATACTGCAGCAGACGATCGGAATCAGCGTTCCGTTGGCGACTGCTTTGGGGATGAGGGTCTTCAAATCTTCGTTGGTGGGGACTTCTCCTTCGAAGTAGCGTTCCATCCACACTTCGTCTGCTTCAATCGCCGCTTCGACGAGCGACTCTTTGTAGATGGCTGGGTCGATCGGGGCGTTGGAGGTATCGGCCTTTTCGTCGAAAATATCGACCACACCGACGATCGCGCCGCTTTCTAACCGAGGAAAGTTAATCGGCACACAGGCCTGGCCGAACGTATCGCGGATCGACTGCATCAAAGTAGCAAAGTCGAGATGCTCGGTATCGATCTTGTTAACCACAATCATCCGGCCGATACCGGCCTTTTCAGCCTCCTGAAAGACTCGCCGCGTGTTGACGGCGATGCCAGCGTGGGCGTCGATCACAATCATCGCGGTGTCGGCTCCGCGCATGGCCGAGATCGTATGGCCAATGAAATCGGGGTAGCCGGGAGCATCGATTACGTTGAAGCGAAGTCCCTGATGTTGAAAGTGGGCGAGAGTCGCCTCAATGGAAAGATGGTGAGCCTTTTCCTCCGGCTCGAAATCGCAGACACTCGTTCCGTCGTCCACACTGTGTGTTCCGTCCACCGCGTGCGTTATCTCAAGTAGGCGGTCGATCAGGCTCGTCTTCCCAGTCGAACCATGACCGCATAAGACAATATCGCGGACGGTCTCGGTTGCAAAACTTGCCATAACTAAACTCCTTTCGTGCTTTGGGATTAGACACGAGTAAAGGGCTTTTCCCACATGGGGAGTACCACGGGGAACCTCTTCTCCGTGGGGTGATTTGTTGATGGCTTCTTAGTGTTATTCGTCGTTGTTATCTGCTTCCGGTTGTGGATCTTGTTGCTTGGATGTTATTTCGGTTTGCTTCTCCAATGAATCGATAGGCCCCGGCCGATGAACGAACGGTTCCTTTGCACTCACTTCTTCGGCTTGAATCAGGAAAAGGTGAATCTGATCGTCTCCTACGGGGGCGGCGAAAATAAGTCCGGATACCGGAAACTCACCTTCATAAAACAGATTCCCGGCTACCTCGTCGAAACGCCCATACTGATCTTCGTCGAAGCCAGCTACTTTGGGCTGGCGATGCGCAGTATGACCTTCGACGCGAAACACCAATTGACCGCCAACTTTTCGTACGCCCCAGAAGCCTGCGAACTCGCCACTCGCGAAGTCTGGATGAGGACTTGTCTCGGTGTTAATCGCCACCGGACGAATATAGGTGTAGGTGTCGGCTTGACGCGGCCAATAGGCGACCGTTAACTGCTTGTCGTAAAGAGGTCTCTCGGCATTATTCTTCAGGTGAACTAGCTGGGCTACAGCATCGTCGGAATCAAACGCCCATTGGTACGGAGAATCGTCGATCGGATGGAAGTCGAGCCCCAGGCCATCGACATCCTGGGCAGGTAGCGTGGTGACCGAATAAACCATTAGGCACTTGGCCGAACGGAAATAAGAAAGATAACCAAACACCCCAGCGAACAGGGCGACGATCACCATCATCGCGCCCAGGCTGAAACGAAGTCCCCAAGATGTGCCCGAGCTTGGGACGACCGATTCAGAAGTCAGATCACGCTCGGGCATAGGACTTATTTGGTTACCTCACACCGCCGGCGGCCTCGACCGCCTCGCGTACGGATAAACGGCCTTCGTACAAAGCACGTCCCACGATCGCACCATCCAGTCCGGCGACCGTCAGGTTCTTGACGTCTTCGACCGAGGTAACACCACCAGATGCGACGACCGGCAGTTTGACGGCCTCTTTCATGGCCTGCATCGCTTCGACATTGGGACCGGCCAGCATGCCGTCGGTGGCGATGTCCGTATAGATAATGGCCGCGATCGGCAGATGCTCAAACGTTTTGGCCAAGTCAATTGCCGAGGTGGTGCTCACCTCGAGCCAGCCATCGGTAGCGACCATGCCTTCTTTGGCATCGATTCCGACAACCAGCTTTTCCGGGAATTTCTCGCACATGGCGGCAAACCAATCGGGCTCACGCAGGGCCTTGGTGCCGATCACCAGGCGGGCCAGTCCGAGATCGAGAAGTTCCTGGATGGTCTTCTCGTCGCGAATTCCGCCGCCCACTTCACAGGGGATGTCGACAGCAGCCACGATCGCAGCGATCGCTTCGCGGTTTTTCAGACTTCCGTCCTTGGCCCCATCCAAGTCGACCAGATGGAGGCAATCGGCTCCTTCTTCGACCCATCGTTTCGCCATTTCAGCCGGGTCGTCCCCGTAGACCGTTTCGCGGTTGTAGTCTCCTTGTTGGAGTCGCACGCATTTGCCACCGAGAAGATCAATGGCCGGCCAAATTTGCATCGTGGGTCCCTTTCTCCGCCGAACGGCCGAACCCTTCGGCGTCCTGGCAATATCTCACAACGGTTAAGAATCAGCAAGGAAAATCTTGCCACTAGATCAAGTTAATGCGGGGGATATCTACGCCAACTGGGCAAAGTTGTGCAATACGGTCAGCCCGGCCTGTTGGCTCTTTTCCGGGTGGAACTGCGTGGCGTAGAGATTGTCTTTCCAGACGGCAGCGCAAAACGGGCCGCCGTAATCGGCGGTAATCGCCACGACATCGTCGTTTTCTGGAACGACATAATACGAGTGAACAAAGTAGAAATTCGTCCCCTCGTCGATCCCTTCAAAAATGGGTGGCCGGTGGACGAAGTGAGCCTGATTCCAACCCATATGGGGGACTTTATAGCCATGGGGCAGCTCGAACTTCACGACCTTACCGGGCAGAATCCCCAGGCCTTCGTGCTCGCCCCCTTCGTAGCTAACATCAAACAACATCTGCAGGCCCAGGCAAATCCCAAGAAACGGGGTGCCGGCTTCGATTTGGTCCTTAATTGGCCCTTCCAGATCTCGGCGGCGGATCTCGTCGACCGCGTCACCACACGCCCCGACCCCTGGCAAAACAAGCTTGGTTGCCGCGGCGATCTCTTTCGGATCGCTGGTGATATGTGCGGCATGCCCTGTCTTTTCAAAGGCTTTTTGGACACTCCGCAGGTTACCCATCTGGTAGTCGACGATCGTGATCATCAGGCGAGCAAGTTCACTATTCGAGGCAAATCAACGACAGACACACGGCAAGGAAACAGCATCCCCGCAGTGGACACAACCAAAGGACGAAAGTTCGTCCAGGAGCCCCATTGTAGTTCGTTTTGGCCTGACAGGTTAGGCGGTAGAAGGGGTTCCCCGGGGGAAACCTAGTTGTCTGACTGGGGATAGATCACCAGGTCGACGCGGCGATTCTTATGCTGCCCAGCCGGGGTAGCATTGGAAACGACCGGATGGTTCGCACCATGCCCCACGACCACCAGTCGGTCGGGGTTCATGCGGTAACGCGAGGTGAGCTGATCGAAGACCGTTTGGGCCATACTGGCCGACAACTGATGGCTGGACGTGTATGGGGGCATTACCGGTTGATTGTCGGTATGCCCTTCGATGCCAATCTTGTTCTGGGGGAAGTCGCGTTGCAGGATACCGGTCAGCTGCGAGAGGATGTTGTCGGAGTTGGGAATCAGTGAATTGGTTCCCGTTTGGAACAACGCGTCGGCGGGGATTTCGATACGAATCACGTCGCCGTCCTGGCGGGCCGTGACGCCGGGGATCTGAATCTTGCTCAGTTCGGAAGTCAGGCTGTTATTCGGCCGAATCACCGCACCGCCACGGTATTGGGTTGAAGCCATCATCGTCTGAACTTTTTGCTGCTGTTCTTTGGCCAGTTCCTGCGACTGTGCCAGTTGGCTGGTCGTGTCGTTCAGTTGGCGGCGAACGAGCGAGAGTTCGTCCTGTAGGATCCTTTGCTGCTGCTGGGCTTGAGCCAGCTGCGAGTGCAGGTCCTGGTTCGAGGCATCCAACCCGGAAGCACGGCGTTCGAACTCGGCGATCTGGGCCTGGGTTTGCTGCTGCGCAAGGACTTGCTGTTGCCGCCAGGCTGCGTTTTGATTGCAGCCCAGGCCAGCAAGTGCTAGCGAGACCAAGGTGAAACAGCAAAGACGAAACATGGCAGGCCGTGTCGACTAAGGGCCGGGTAAACTTGAGACAAAATCAGGAATTGCGGCGGATATTAACAACCCACCCTATCATCGACAAGATCGATTTCGTGCTCGCTATCCGCGAAAGTCGCGGCCAGATCAAGAGATCGGACGTCTCTCCGGAAATTCCCTAGCGTCTCAGTCGGGACCGGCAGCCACGCATGCCGCGGATACTGGCCATAGAAGCGTTTGATGAAGTGCCGACCAGCCAACTGCTCGCAGTGGGGTTCCCATCCTAGGCGGCCCATCAGCCGCGTGCTGATCTTCTCGTTGGAAAGCTCGCACACGCTGGCATTCGCCCCACGGACCTGGGCCACCCAGTCCAACACTTCCAGGCTGCGGCGTAAGGTCTTCCAAGTCGTCTGCTGCGTTGACTCGATGTAGGCCAAGGTCAGAAAGCCAGGCGAGCTGAGTGGGAAGTTGTAATACAACCGAACGTGATCCCCACCCCGGCTATGCTTCCAGCGTCCCAGCGTTTCGATCTCCAGGCGGGAAATCAGCTTCGGCCAGGGACGCAGCGTTAACGAGTGGAATGTGCCCGATTCCACTCGGATAACGCCGTAGCGGCGTCGCCGAACAAGATCGGTGGCATCCTTCAAGTTGTCGATGGTTTGTGGCCAAAGCATGGGTGGGGTCCTTGCAGCAAGGATAGCTCACCGTTAACGGTCCGCCTGTAACGATTCTGCGGACTATGCTTTATCCGGATAGATGAACGTGAACTTGATCCAAACCCACGCCGTCAGCATGCCCCCCAGCACTACCGGCAACGCCAGGAACAAGGCCGGCAGCCAAGGTCCCAGTCCCAACAGTGGCCCATACTGCTGCCACAGCCCGCCCCAGAAAATCATCGTGAGGAGCGTGCCGATGCACAGGTAGGGTCCGTAAGCGAGATACGCATCGCCAGTCAGCAAGTAGTTCACGATCGCAAACACGCAGGCGATGAACGGTGCCATGAAGAAGATCACCATCACCGGCTGCCAGCCGATATACGCGCCGATCATGCACATGAGCGTAACGTCGCCAAAGCCCATCGCTTCTTGCCCCATCGCCAGGCTGGCAAAGAAGCGGACCAGCCAGATCAACAATCCGGCGAAGGCCATTCCGAGCAGGGCACTGAAGACTGATTGCCAAACCGCTTCACCACCCCACAGCCAGGCAGCCGAGACGAATGCAATCAGCAGTACCAGCATCCCGAGGTAGAACCAGTTCAGCGAATAACGAATGAAGCTGGCCACCAGGTAGCGGAAGAACTTGGTCGTTCCGCCCCGAATCCAAATCAATTTCGGACATAGGGCAAACCACCAACCAAACGCCAGCACCAGACCGACCGCGAGTGCGGAACTTCCATTCCAAGTTTCCGGCCACTTACTGAGCGCCGCTGCATGTAGCGGAATCGCATCCAACTTCGCGCCAGGCTGCGACAACCCAAAAAAGGGCGGACCATCTGGCATCGGCAGTCCCACAAAAGGAACGAGCGAACAGAAGATCAACGCGACCAGAAAGCCTGGAACAGTGACGTAGTCGGGGATCGTTCGCGAATCAAAGTCGACAAAGGTGGCAATCACCATAAACGAGATCAATACGATGTGCTGCACGTAGATCGCATGCAGCGCCGCTTCCCCCAGCGGAACATTTACCGTGATGGGAACGAGTTTGCCGGAGATCACCCAGTGGTAATACCAGGCAAAGAAGAATCCGCAGCCCAGCTCAATCAGCAGCGGCTGCAACCAATGCACGGTGCCGTGAACCTTGCTTTCCCGCGACAACCCAAGCCAGCCAAAGATTGGCACCTTATCGAAAAGGTTCCGCGGCGGGACATCCGGATGAGGCTTACTCCACGGATCATAATTCTTGGGAACCCACGTCCAGCGATAGATGGCCCGGTTGAGTTGCCCGGCCACGATCGCACCGAACACAAACAGTATTACCAATCGCACATTGAGCGGAATTCCAATCCACAGTGCGACAAGATTCTCCCACCAGGCCACGTTACTGTTCTTTCTTCGCTAAAGGCAACGGGAGTTGGTCCAAGATCGCACGAGACACCTCTTTAGGCGACTTGCGTTGGGTATCGATCGTCAGGTCAGCACATTGCCGGTAAAGCGGAATACGCTTCGTCAAGACTTCTTCGATTTCTTCCAGTGTCGATTTACCGGTCAAACTAGGACGACGAGCTTGGGTCGATGCATCGCCAGATAGTCGCCGGGCAATTTCCTTTGGTGAAGCGGTCAGCCAAACGGTATAGCAAGTGTCGGCGATCCGCTGGCGATTCTCTTCCCGCAGGATAACACCGCCCCCCAAGGACAAGATCTGGCCTGACTGTTCGGTCAGTTCGATCAGGGCTTGTGTTTCGAGATCACGAAAGCCTGACTCGCCGGCCGCGGCAAAGATCTCGGCGATCGATTTACCGGCTTGCTTCTCGACGTAAATATCGGCATCAACCAGCGGCCACTTCAGCTGATGCGCCAGCAGCCTGGCGACGTGTGATTTGCCGGTTCCGCGATACCCGATGAGTGCCAGATTCATTTCGCTGCGACCAACTAACCTGTTCTGACCGCACCGGTCAACCGCTTGAGGGTACTTCGCATCAGCTCGCGCGAAGTCTCGACACCGGTAAAGAGCTTGAACTGCAAGGCCGCCTGACGAACGAACATCTCGACCCCGGTCACCACGCGTGCCCCCACTGCCTTGGCTTCTTTGATCAGCAACGTTTGCTCGGGATTGTAGACCGTGTCAAACACGACCATGCTCGGCTTGATCCAACGCTTCTCGAACGGTGTTTCATTGACGTTAGGATGCATACCAACCGGCGTACCGTTGATCAGTACGTCGGGTTGTACCGAACCGCGGTCTTCCCAGTGAATGTGCCGGCACTTGAAATGCTGGGCCAGTTCTTCCGCGTTCTCCAGCGTGCGACTGGAAATGGTTACCGACGCTTTTCGCTGGATCAAAGACCACACAATGCCGCGAGCCACACCGCCACTCCCCAGGACCAATACCTTAACCCCTTCCAGCGATCCACCTTGCTGTTCAGGGAGAAGCATCGTGTCGAGGCTTTCCATCGCCGAATCGCAATCGGTGTTGAATCCTGACGGCCCTTCGTCATCGAAGATGATCGTGTTGGTCGCCCCGACTCCCGTGACCGCGGCGTCAGGTCGTTTGACAAACTTGATCGCGGCTTCCTTGTGCGGAATCGTAATGCTTAAACCTTTGACACCCAGTTGCGGGCACACTTCGCCCAAGAACACACTCAGGTGTTCGCGCGGCACGCGAAACGGCAAATATCGGCGATTCATTCCCTGCTCGCTAAATGCCGCGTTGTGTAAATGAGGGCTCAAGCTATGACCAATCGGATCGGCCACCACGCCGTATAACTCGGTATCGTCGGTGATCTCTTCGTACCGGTAGAGATCGACCATCTGGCGAAAACCGATCTGACCCGGTGCCAGGGTTCGTTCGTTGGAACTGGTGGCGTAGGTAAACGGACAGCCAAAACGCCCGCCGAGAATACGCGAAGGCATTCCCATATCGCCCATGCAGAGACCGATCGTGGGGATTTCACTACCACGGGCTAGTTCTAAGATCCGGACGTTGTCTTGCGGCGAGTTCGCCATGGTGGCGATCTTGATGATATCGGGATCGAGCTTCTGCATGCGCCGATGCAAACCTTCCAGGTCGGCCGGCGTCTCGCGGAAGTTGTGGTAGCTGATGATCCGTTTCGTTTTCCCATAGCGTGGAATCGAGGCCGCAATGTCCTCTTCCAAGTCGATGTAGTCGACCTGTTCAGCAATCGCCGTGCGTAGGACCATCTGGCGTTCTTGTTCGTCCCCTGCATAGCGTCCACCGTCACGTTCTCGACGATACGTGATTACCACGGGGCTGGGCCGATTTTCGAGCAGGCGTTTGAGTTTAATCGTCCCGTTGATGTAGTCGAGACGCAACTCGCACAACTGAGCTCCCTGTTCGACCAGGTGCTTGTGTTCGGCAATGATGTGTTTATGTCGGCCACGGCCGATGCTGACGCAGATCATGAATCTATCTCGAAGTCGTAAGACCTCGATGGGGTACGACGGGAAAAGGCATGACGGGGGCACACTGCCCTAGCCAGGGTAAACTTACTATTTTACGTGCGTTGGAATCTCCGGTCGAGTTCCTCTTTGGTAAAGACTAACGCGGTCGGACGGCCGTGCGGGCAATGATGGGCGTCCTGGCATAAATGCCGCAATTCGAGCAATGCGTCGATTTCCTCGCTGGAGAGGCGATCTCCGGCCTTTATGGCGGCCTTGCACGACATCATGTGAAGCAGCTCGTCCAGAAGATCTCTTTTTTCGAGATTCTTCCCCTCGGTCAGTAGCTGATCGACCACTTCCCGCACGATTTCCGCCGGTTTGCGACGACCGAGGATGGCCGGATAGCTGCGAATGAGGATCGTATCTCCCCCGAATGCCTCAACCTCGATCCCGACCTGCTTCAGGGTTTCGGTCGCGGCATCGACGGCGGCAAACTCCTGGGCCGAGAGGTTCAACGTTTCGGGGACCAACATTCGCTGTACCTCAAGCCGCCGTGCCAAGGCCTTTTCACGCAGCTCTTCGTAAAGAATCCGCTCGTGCAAGGCATGCTGATCGATTACCGCCATGCCTTCGTCGGTCTCGGCGATCAGATAACGGTTATGAAGCTGAATGGCCCGCTGCTGCGAGCCCACCCCGCCTCCAAGCGTGGCGGCCGGCATTGGCTCAAGTGCTTCTTCTTCGACGTCCTCTTGATCACGAAGATGCGCCGGCGTGATTCCGCTGGGGATCGGCGGCAGCGGCAAGCTGCCAGCCCCGACAGCCGAGCGATCGATCGGATTGAGCTGAAGTGGCGAACGATTGGGGGAACGGAAGTCGAGATCGAAGTCGGTCTGCCGACGTTCACTCGAGCTGGTGCTCCCGTTGTCGACGGCTCCCTTCGCCCAGGCAACCAGCTCTTCCCGGAGTGCTTCAGCTGAAGGGGAATCGCCGTGGCCGTTGCTCGCATCTTCTGCGGAAGGACGATACGTCGCGTCCAGGTTCGAGCTCAGAAACTTTGTCCGTAGGGTTCCCAGCAGTTGGCTATAGATGCGTCCGCTATCCTGAAAACGAACTTCCAGCTTCGTCGGATGGACGTTCACGTCCACCATCTCTGGCGGCATCGTCATCCGCAGAAACGAAATCGGAAATCGCCCGTGCAGCAATAGTCCGCGGTATGCTTCCCCCAGGGCATGCTGCAGCGCGCGATCCTTGATGAAGCGTCCGTTCAAGAACAGGTACTGCATCCGATTGTTGCTGCGGCTAAAGCGAGGATTCCCCACGTAACCAAGCAGCGTGACCTGGTCGTTCTCGCTTTCGACCTCAATCAATTGGTCGGCGATCTCTTCGCCAAAGAAAACGCGAATCCGCTCGCGAAGGTCTTGGCATGGCGGCAGGTCATGAACCAGCCGCGTACCATGCTTGAGCGTGAAGTGAACGTGCGGATAGGCCAACGCCATCCGAGTGAATGATTCGCTGATATGGCCGAACTCGGTCTGCGTTGTCTTCAGAAACTTCTTGCGAACCGGCGTGTTGTAGAACAGGTTGCGGATCTCGATGATCGTCCCCGGCGGGCATCCGCACGGCTGGGCTTCCTGTACGTTACCCCCATGCACGAGCATCTCGCTGCCGCAGTCGGAATCATGGGTGCGGCTACGCAGCAGGAAATGGCTAACTTCCGAGATCGACGCGAGCGCTTCCCCGCGAAAGCCGAGTGTGCGGACGTGAAACAGATCGTCGGCGTTGCCAATTTTGCTGGTGGCATGCGAAGCGATCGTCAGCGCCATATCCTCGGGCGCGATACCACAGCCGTTGTCGGCAATGCGGATCAGTTCCGTGCCGCCATGCTCGATCGTGACGTCAATTCGCGTGGCACCGGCGTCGAGCGAGTTCTCCATCAATTCCTTGACGGCGCTCGCTGGGCGCTCGATCACTTCGCCTGCTGCGATCTTGTTGACGACACTTGCTGAAAGTTGTTGAATCTTCGGCATCCGCTGCCAACTCCCTTCGATTCGGCCAGACGTGATCAGTCGCCGCGTAATCCGTATTCTTTGATTTTGCGATAGAGGGTTCTCTCACCAATCCCTAACATCTTGGCCGCTTCTTCGCGATTACCATCAGTCGCTTTAAGCGTTTCGCCAATCAACCACTTCTCGACTTCGCTGATCGGCTGGCCAACCATACCAGGCATTTCACCATTGCTGGAAACGGCTGGCTTGGGATCGATCGGCGGGACCAGGTCGTCCCCTTCCTGGATCAACTCCGGCGGAAGGTCATCGAGCCCGATCGTGCCGTCCAGGTCGAGCACGACCATGCTCTCGGCGAAATTCCGCAGTTGCCGAACGTTGCCTGGCCAGTCGTAGTCTAAGCAGCGCTGAAACACGGTTCGATCGATCCCGCGTACCTTCTTGTCGTGCTTCTTCGAGAAGACCTTCAGAAAGTGATCGAACAGCGGCAGGATGTCATCAGGGCGGTCACGCAAAGGTGGCAACTGCACCGTGACAATCCGCAGCCGATGGTAAAGATCGGAACGGAACGTCCCGGCCGCGATGGCCGTTTCCAAGTCGGCGTTGGTCGCCGAAAGTAGCCGTACATTAATACGGATCGGCTTGTTCTCGCCCACGCGGGTAATTTCGCCCGACTCTAGCACACGCAGCAGCTTGACCTGCGTAGCCATGGGCATGTCGCCAATTTCGTCGAGGAACAGCGTTCCGCCATTGGCATATTCAAGCCGGCCAATGCGTTCACTGGCAGCGTCGGTGTAAGCCCCTTTGGCGTGACCGAACAGTTCGCTTTCCAACAGGTGCTCGCTCAACTCGGCGCAGTTTAGCGGAACGAATGGCTTCTTCTTCCGCGGACTGTTCTGATGGATGGCCTGGGCGACAACTTCCTTGCCGGTACCGGTCTCGCCAAGGATCAGCACGCTGGCATCGGTCGGAGCGATTCGCTGAAGTCGCTGCACAACCTGCCGCATCTTGTTGCTGCAATAGATGAGCCCTTCGAAGCCGAACTTTTCGTCCAGCCGCCGCATCAATTCCGAGTTCTGCCGTTTGAGCTGAATCGTCTGAGCCGCTTTAAGCGCTGCCGCGCGAAGCTTATCCGGCGTCAGAGGTTTTTCCAGAAAGTTGAGCGCCTCGTTCTGCATCGCCTCGACCGCGGTCGAAACGGTAGCGTGCCCGGTGACGACAATCACTTCGCAGTTGGGCCGGTTCTCTTTGGTGAGCTGCAAGATGCCCATGCCGTCGATATCGTTCATGACCAGGTCGGTCACGACAATCTCGAACGGTTCGGCCAGGATCTTCTCGGCCCCCTCGGGCCCGCTAGTTGCCACCGTGCAGACAAACCCAATCCGTTCCAGGCTCTCGGCCATGGTCATGGCGTGGGCCTTGTCATTGTCGACGACCAACACCCGGAACTGGTCCGGCTGGACGTCGAGCGGATCGGTAGAAGTCTCGTTTTGTGGCGCAGTGGTCATGGTGAATATCCTACCGAAGTTAGGAATAATCCTCTAGAACCGATGCCACGTTTACGACGATTGCTTCTTTCGTCCAATTCGCTTGGGCAGGGGGAATTCCAGCGTAAATTGCGTCCCTCGCCCCAGTTCGCTCTGCACGTCGATGGTCGCGTGATGGGCTTCGATAATCTTCTTGGCCAGCGGCAGCCCAAGCCCCGAGCCCCCCTCCTTGGTCGAATAGAACGGATCGAACATCCGCAGGGCCGTCGTGTCGCTCATACCGCAGCCGGTATCGACCAGCCGCAGCAGGACTCCATTGCGGAATTCGCGGGTTTGTACCATCAGCGAGCCCCCATCCGGCATGGCCTGAATCGCGTTGACTACCAGATTCAACAGGGCCGAATAAAGCAGTTCGGCATCCAGATCGATACTGGGCAGTTCGGAATCGAGGTAGCGAATGATCTCGACCCCCTGCCGGTCGGCCTGGGGCTCGACGAAGGTGAGTACCCGCTCGATCTGCTCGTTCAAGTTGCCTGGCAGCAGATTGAGATCCCGGATCCGGGCAAAACGCAGAAAGTCATTAAGCAGTCCCTGCAGCCGCTCGCACTGCTCCTGGACGGTATCAATCTTCTGCTTGGCCCGCCGCTGCTGAGGCGTTTGCGGATCGTCGAGATCCTCGGCCAGCAGTTCCATGTTCATCCGAATGACCGAGAGCGGCGTCTTGATCTCGTGCGCAAGGGACCCGGCCAGCCGAGCGATCTCGTTGTACTGGTCAACCAGGTACTGATCACGCGACTTTTCAGAAGGACCAGGGGCAGAGGAATCTTGGGTCATACGTGATTGCCCAAACAGCAAGGCATACGGAGGATTGACGGAAACATTTTATTCTAACGCGATGCAGCCTACGGTTCGCTAGGGGGATCTTCGCCGGCGTTAAGAAGACGACGCACCTTAACAGCACAGGACGGCTCATCGTCCAACGCCGATTCCCAGTCGAAGATTTCCACCTTGATAGGACGTTCGGACGAAGAAAACTGGTCGATCTGCGGAAACTTACAATCGTCGAACTGAATCTTCCTTAGCGTGGGTGCTTCCACGATGGCCTGCCATACCTGTTTATCAATGACCTGGCGATCGAGATAAAGTACCGTCAACCCATCCGTCCGAATCCAACGAGCCAACAAATCAGACGGAAGTGGATCGAGAATTAGCCTCAACTCTCGAAGCGATCGTGGATGACTCTTTGTGAAATAATCCGTCACCTCAGAATGACTATGTTCAATCAAGCCTTGCTCGATATACAGTTGTTCGATCCGGCTCAAATCGTTTAACAACACGAAAAATGGCGTGGGTTCCGTGGTGATTAGTAAGGTCGCGAACTGCTCTAACGTTTGCAGATCGGACAAGACACGATCATCAATTTCAGAGTGGTAGTCGGCCATAATACGAAAATAGAGAGTGGGGTCATCGTCATCTTCAGGCAAGTACTGCGATAACGATTTAATTCCACGCTTGTTCAAAGCAGAGAGCGCTCGCCGAACTTCTTCATTGGGAATTTGGCCTTTCCATAGGACCTCAATTCCGCGCTCACGCAATCTTTTCACACCCGCAGCACCAACATGGGTATCCCACAAATGCACTTCCTTCAGCGATTTCATCACTAACAGACCGTCGACGCAGTCATCCGTAACATTGCAGGTGGCAAGTCCTAGTACTTCTAAATTGGGAAGGTGAGTAAGCTGATGGACCCCAACGTCAGTTATCCGCGTATTCCGTAGTAGGATTTGACGTAAGCTGGGGCAGTTAACCAGATACGAAACTTGAAGGTCACTAAAGTCGGTTCCCTCAAGGACGATACTATCCAAGTATTTCAGTGGACGAAGTGCTCCAAAATTAAATCCAGAGATATTGGCGTCTTGGAGATCAACCAAAACGATCGCGGCTTCTGGCACGTTGGGATACTTCTCCTCAATCCCGACCGCCCGCGTGATTTCTCCTCCTGCCTCATCCACCATGTCCCGTATTACCAAGCTATGCTCGAAGTCGGTTGAATCAAAACACCCCGGCACAATCGTGATGACTAAGAGGAACATGAGCCGCTTCAGCATGATTCTCTTTCGAAAGCAATGCAGAAAGAAAAATGGCCCTGAGATCGAAGCCGATCTGGGCCATTTCAATTTAATCAACTTTTCGCTACGAGAGCGTTAGTCTTCACGACGAGGACGTCGGCGTCCGCGGTCGCCGCCACGGCCTCCACGATCACCACCACGGTCGCCACGATCACGGCGTTCGCCGCCACGGCCGCCACGGTCACCGCCGCGCGAGCCAGCCGTTTCAAGCTCTTCGTCACCTTCACCAGCAGGGGCTTCGCCGCCTGGCAGGGTGGCCTTGTGGCTCAGCTTGACGCGATCGTGTTCGTCGACAAGCAAGACCTTCACGGCCAGGATGTCGCCGACCTTCACCACGCTGTTGACGTCCGAAACGTATTCGGTCGACAGTTCGCTGATGTGGCACAAGCCGTCGCGGCCAGGCAGGATTTCGACGAAGGCACCGAAGTCCTTCACGCTGGTAACGCGGCCTTCGTAGATCTTGCCGACTTCGACTTCACCTGTAATGGCCTGGACGCGAGCCATGGCGGCTTCGGCCCATTCCAGGTTGCCGCTGGCAACAATCACGGTACCGTCGTCTTCGACGTCGATCGTTGCGCCGGTTTCTTCCTGGATGGCACGAATCGTCTTGCCGCCAGGGCCGATCAGCAGACCGATCTTTTCTGGGTTGATCTTGGTTCGCATCATACGTGGAGCCCACTTCGATGGCTCGTCCTTCGGCTGGCTGATGGTGGTCAGCATCTTGCGAAGGATCTCGATACGGGCTTCGCGAGCCTGAACGAGCGTCTTGCGGATGATGTCTTCGTTGATCCCCTTGATCTTGAGGTCCAACTGGATGCCAGTGATACCGTTCTGGGTACCAGCAACCTTGAAGTCCATGTCGCCGTGGTGATCTTCTTCGCCCAGGATGTCGGTCAGCAGGACGAAGTCGTCCCCTTCCTTCACCAGGCCGATCGAGATACCGGCAACGGGGTTGGTGATCGGCACACCAGCGGCCATCAGACCGAGAGTAGCACCACAGACCGAAGCCATCGAGCTCGAGCCGTTGGATTCGAGAATGTCGGAGATCACGCGAACCGTATAAGGGAAGTCTTCGGCGGCCGGCAGAACTGGGTTCACGCTACGTTCGGCCAGAGCACCGTGACCGATTTCACGTCGGCCTGGGCCACGAATCGGACGGCATTCACCCACCGAAAAGCTCGGGAAGTTGTAGTCGAGCATGAACTTCTTCGAGTACTCGTCGATCAGACCGTCGACACGCTGTTCGTCACGTGGGGTTCCCAGGGTGACGGTGATCAGCGATTGGGTTTCACCACGTTGGAAAACGGCCGAGCCGTGAACGCGTGGCAGAACGTCGACCTTGCACTCGATCGGACGCAGGGTTTTGGTGTCGCGACCATCGGTACGGGTACCGCTGAGGATCAGGTCACGCACGACGCGTTCTTCCAGATCGTGCCAGGCAGTGCCGAACGCACCTTCACAGATCGCACCTTCCGCGGATGGATCGGGAATCAGCTCTTCCTTGACCCTGGTCTTCAGTTCGCGAACCTTGTCGGCGCGATCTTGCTTACCGGTCGTTTGCTTGGCGGCCTTCAGGTCGGCGTAGTACGAATCCATCAGACGCTGGTAAAGACCACCGTCGTCTGGTTCGGTGTACTCCATCTTTGCTTTACCGGCCTTTTCGGTCAGTTCGATCTGCAGGTCGCAGATTTCCTTGACGATTTCGTGGGCCTTCATGATCGCTTCGGCCATTTCGTCTTCGGGAATTTCCCGCGAGAAGCCTTCGATCATCAACACCGAATCTTTGCTACCCGAAATGATCAGGTCGAGATCGCTTTGTTCCAACTGTTCAAACGATGGGAACACAACGATTTCGCCGTCGATACGACCGACGCGAACCGCAGCCAAAGGACCTTGGAACGGCAGGTGCGAGATGCACAGAGCCGCCGAGGCACCATTCATGGCAAGCACGTCGCCGTCGTGCATACGATCGCTGGCAACCACGCTGGCCTGAATCTGAACTTCGTCGTAGTAACCCTTGGGGAACATCGGACGGATCGGACGATCCATCAGACGCGACGAAAGGATTTCTTTGGTGGTGGGGCGACCTTCACGCTTGATAAAACCACCTGGGAACTTACCGGCAGCCGCGGTGCGTTCGCGATAATCACAGGTCAGGGGAAAGAAGTCAGTCCCGGGCCGAGATGGGCCGGAGACGGCGGCGACAAAGACAACCGTTTCGCCGTACTGAACAAGCACCGAGCCGTGGGCTTGTTTGGCTAGAAAGCCGGTTGTGATGGATAAGGTTTCATTGCCGATCTGCTTCTCTACACGAATTTCTTCCACTTTTTCCGTCCTACACAGCGCACCAGAAGACTTCCGAGAGGGCTTGCGCCAAGGGGGTATGGGCCTGGAGGAGAGAGGGGCCCGGCCATTTGGAACATCCAGTGCTTGGTTCAATATAAGTTGAGGCCCACCGCACAATTTTTCTATAGAGCGGAACCTCGTAAGGGTGCCCCGCCAGCCAATTTGTATTCCACCACCGGCCGGGGCGTGGTAAAGACGCGCGGAAGCCCCGTCGGGCGCGCGTCTTCAGGCTAATTCCATTGCCAGTAACTTGAGAGGCTCGTCCAACAATAGGTACGAGCCTCCTTCGACCAGACCGAAGCAGCGATTCGCTACTTACGAATACCAAGCCGTGCCAGCATATCCAGATACTTCTGGGGATCGTGCCGCTTCAGGTAATCGAGCAAGCGGCGACGACGGCTCACCATGGCAAGCAACCCGCGACGAGTCGCGTAGTCCTTCTTGTGCTTCTTCATGTGCTCCGTCAGGTTGTTGATGCGATTGGTCAAAATCGCAATCTGAACTTCCGGGGAACCCGTGTCCTCGCCACCACGTTGAAAATCCTGGATGGCATCGTTCTTCTTTTCTTTGGTAATCGACATGGGCGACTTTACTTACGTCCGCAAGTAGGGTGACTTCTTCTTAACCACAATAACAGTAAGGACTTGTGAAACCTCACGGTCGCCCGCGACTACCAAAACCGCGGACACCATCGCATCAAACTCATCCTTCATCTCTAGATAAGTCCGTTAATTTAGCAGTGAAAGCCGATTTTGCAACGCCTAATAGGCCTTAAGAGGGCAGAATGCTATCTAGGTTTTCGCTAAAACCTCCTAGCCCCCCTACTCTACCGCCTCCGATGGCTCTCTCGCCACGAAGTTACTTTTGGTGGCCCGCCATCGGCCGAAAGCCGAATTTCGATCCTTCCGCTGGCGGCCGTGTTAAGCCAAACAGGCTCGCCCGGCTTTGCGATCACTGGCCCGAGAATGTCCCGCGAGCCGCTGCTCACCACGATCCACTCTGGCTGACACCACTGGTAAAACGAATCCGCGTGGCTGTGCCGACTGCCGTGATGCGGGGCCATGACCACGTCACAGTCGATCGGCCGTTCGACGATCACGGATTCGGTCCCCGGCGATTCCAGGTCCCCAGGCAGAAGGATACGACGCCCCTGGTATTCGATCAGCAAGACAAGGCTGTTGGCGTTGTCGCGTCCGAGAACTCCTTTCCGCGTGGGATGCAGGATCGTCACCTCAACGTCTGGGTGTGCGCTTAAGCTTCGGCCGGCAGACAAACTTCGCAGCGGGATACCGCGACGGCGAATGTCATCCAACAGCGATGAAACCAGATCGCTGGGAATCTTCTCCATCAATTCAGAACAGTAGACAGCCCCGACCGAGAATCGCTCGAGCACTTCCGGCAGACCGTTGTAGTGGTCGGCATCGTCGTGAGAAATGATGACGGCGTCGAGGTGCTGGATCCCTTTGCTCCATAGCACCGCCGAAAGGGACTCACAGGCCCGTTTCGGTGAGCCCAGCCGTCCGCAGTCGTACAGCAGGTTGCGTCCCTCAGGCAGTTCAACCAGTACGCATGTTCCATGTCCGACACTGACGAAAGTGCATACCAGGTCATCTCGCGTGTTGGACTCGATGGCCTGCGTCGTTCCCCATACAAAGCCAACCGTCAGCCATGCGGCTACCACAGCAGTACTCCAGCGGACGGGAACGCGGTGCGTGATCATCAGCCAGCCAACCGTCGCCGCCACGGCATAAAACCCAATCACCCACCAGGCCGGAGGTCCCGCGGACCACAGCGTGAAGCCAGCGTGCTGCTGCGTCCAAGTTACGGTTTCCTGCATGCCCCATAACGGGACAGATACGACCCACGAGATATAAGGTGTCAGCATCGGCATCGCTAATGAAGCCACGAGGAGCATCAGCGTCCCCGCCAAAGCGATCGACATGGGAATGATCAGAATAGGCGAAAGGACAATTGTCCAGGGCGATGCCGCATGAAAGTGAAACAGAACCAACGGCAACGTTACCAGCCATACGATGAGCGAGGCCACGAACATGCTGCCAAACCCGCGGACAACTCGTCTCCAGCATTTCACCGGCCAAGGGCGAGTTTGTTCGATCAAATCTTTTAGCGGGTCAGGCTTCTTTATCATCGCTTGAAAACCGGATAGCCACGCCAGCGAGGCAACCGCGATGAACGAGAGCTGCGTTCCCGCTTGGAAAATCTCGGTAGGGCTCCAACAGATCACCAAAATCCAGGCCGCCGCCAAGCTGTTCCAAAACATGTGCCGCCGATACAGGATCATCCCCACACAGAACGCACCCACCAGGATCGACGCCCGCACGATCGGCGGCCTGGCATCGACCAACACCACATAGGCGACCGTCATCAACAGCAGACAAACCGCCGGTAGCCACACTGGCCCCGGCAGGAAGCGTAATAGCCAATAGGCAAAGATTGCCAAGATTCCCAGATGCAAACCCGACAGGGCCAGCAAGTGAACGGTCCCTGTTTGCCGAAATGCTTCGTCCGTCTCGT
This sequence comes from Blastopirellula marina, assembly GCF_002967715.1. NCBI lineage: Bacteria > Pseudomonadati > Planctomycetota > Planctomycetia > Pirellulales > Pirellulaceae > Blastopirellula > Blastopirellula marina. The sequence goes on along the minus strand of NZ_PUIA01000042.1, from coordinate 65,599 downwards.
CAGCCAATCGCTCGCGACGACCGAGGAAGATCGTTTCGGCCAAACCATCGAGCCCCGGAGGAATCGCCGCAACTAACACGCGGCTGACGTATTGACGCGACAAGCGAATCGGATCCCAAGGCGACCGTTGCGGTGTCATCCCGGTTGATTTCAGGCACTCAGGAAAACCACTTCGCAAAAACGTCCGCCGGCGGTTTGCTCGGGCCCAGTTGGCGAAGTCGAACTCGCCGGGGTTCAGCGCTCCTTCCGAACACGTTGCCTGAGCAAAAACCAAGATCGACTGGCCAGGGCGAACATCGAGTTCATCCCCCGAGACGTAAATTTCGGTATCGCCCGACGCGGCTTCCCAAGTAGCACCATTGCGTATCTGGCGAATACGAAAAGGAACCTTCCATTGATTGGGCTGCTCAAACTCAAACGCCGACCCAGGCGGCCTGGCCGGCAAGAAACGGGGATAATCGAGTACCATTCCCTGCAAAGCAACCGGCTGCTTGTCAGCGGACAGCCCGCGACTGAGTTCGGTCGATCGATAGAGGTTCCAGTGAACGTGATGCAGCATGCCCCCCAGCACCAAAACGGCAAACAGCAGCGTTCCACTTGCGATGCGTTCCCTCTGCTGGCACCACAAAAGTCCCCAACATGCGATCAATATCACGAACGCGACGAGCCAAACCACCATCGAGAAATTGAATACCGCATCGGTGATCACCCCGAGCGTTATCGCCGGCGCAAGCAAGACCAGCGGACGATAGATCGTACGCTCGGTGTATGCCGGTGAAGCTTTCCTGGATGCCAACTTGAAACGATCGAGCGGAGGGACGATGCTAAAAGGGTAAGCCTGACAGTATCGCACTGGTTGCCTCGCCACTCAATTTTTTAGTGCCGGTGGGGCGAAAGTTTGGTAACTTAGTGCTTTCAGCTCTTGCCTCCTCCCCTTCCTTCCCCAGAGCCCTCTGACCATGCGAAAACAACTGATCCTTGGCGCATTCCTCGCCGCCTTCTCCATTCTGACCGCTTGCCAAGTCGCATCGGCGGCAGAACGCCCTAATCTGATCTTTCTACTTACCGACGACCAGCGCTGGGACGCTTTGGGCTGCATGGGGAACCCTGTGATCAAGACTCCCAACATCGACCGATTGGCCAAGGAAGGGGTCGTCTTCGAGAACGCCTTCGCGACGACCGCCATTTGTGCGACCAGCCGGGCCTCGTTTATCACCGGACAATATGCTCGTCGGCATGGTATCGTCGACTTTCGAGCCGTGCTGAGCCCGGAAGCATTCGCGCAAACCTTCCCTGCCCTGCTCCGCGCCAATGGCTACCAAACCGCATTCATCGGCAAATGGGGCGTAGGCAATGATCTTCCGGCAGATCAATACGACTACTGGAAGGGCTTCCCCGGCCAAGGCAAGTACTTCGTCGACGGTCGTCCGCACATGACCCAGCACCTGGAAGACCAGACGCTCGAGTTCCTCGATACGTGCTCACCGGAAAAGCCTTTCTGCCTGCAGGTCAGCTTCAAAGCGGCCCACTGCCAAGACGGCCCAGGCTGGCAGTTTCAGCATGCCCCCAAATACACCGACTACTACGCCGACAATACCGTTGTGCCGGCAGAAACCGTCAATGACGAGCACTACCAGAAACTTCCGAAGCAACTGCAAGGTGGTGAATCACGTGTCCGCTGGGAACGCCGCTTCGATGGCAACGAGATGCTGCAGAAGAACATCAAAGACTACTACCGCTTGCTGACCGGCGTCGACGACTTCGTCGGGGCGATGGTCGCCAAACTGAAAGAAAAGAAGCTGGCCGATAACACGGTCATTCTGTTCACTTCCGACCATGGCTTCTTCCTGGGCGAACATGGCCTGGCCGGCAAGTGGTTGATGTACGAAGAATCGATTCGCATCCCCATGATCGTCTTCGATCCACGACTACCGAAAGACAAGCGAGGACAACGCCGAGAAGACATGGTCCTTAGTATCGACGTCGCTCCTACCCTTCTCGACTTGGCCGGCATCGAACCACCTTCGGTGATGCAGGGGCAAAGCCTCACCGGACTTGTCACTGGAAAGCAGACCAGCGGCTGGCGGACCGAATTCCTGTACGAGCACCTTTTCCCCCATGCCACCATTCCACAAAGTGAAGGGGTCCGGGAAGAGAATTGGAAGTACGTCTTCTACCCCAATAGCAAGCCGAAACTGGAACAGTTGTTCGACTTGCAGCAAGACCCGCACGAGGTCACCAATCTGGCCGATGATCCTAAGCATGCTGACAAGCTGAATGCCATGCGGGCAGAACTCGAGCAGATGCGGACGTCGCTTCAGTAGCGTCTGCTGGCTGTGCGAACGGGCCTGCTTCCTGCCCCAATCTTGCGGCAGGAAGCCCCCATACGCGGGCGAACTTTCCGCTTTCAATTTGCCAGATGCGTTCCTTTCGGTACGATAAACCTAACGCTGACGTTGGGCGTTCCATATGGGTAGGTCATCGATGGCAAGTGACTCTGAATTCAAATTTGAATCGCCTCCCAGGTTTTCGCTTTGGGCTATGGCCTGGGCTTTGGCTTTATGCGGCGTGGTGTTTGCCATCCTGCGGCTTGTCGGTCCCTTTGCCGCTTATATGACGGTTCTCTTTCTGGTGGTCACGCTGGTTCACTTGGGTGCTTCGTATCTGTGCCATCGACTGGGGCACCAGCGAAAGAAGCGACGCGAGCCGCAAAACATTCCTTTGCCCCCGCCTTCTTCACCACGCCGCAAGTGGAAGTCCCCCAACCTCGCCGAGCGGACTGGGCTCTCCTCGTGGCAGATCCGCCTGGTGAGCCAAGCGACGCTGGCCGGAGCGATCGTTGGCGCGGTTGCCAGCACCTGGGTTCCCCCCCAGCAGTTCAACTACGCTGTGACGGGCGTTTGCCTGATCAGCGGCGCGGCACTAGCAGGTATGGGGTGCTTTGTACTGAGTAACTTGCTCGAGCATGCCTGGCGTTCGCTGGTATCAGCGCGGCAAGGCGAGTATTCGCAAGCGATCGACTAGAAGTGCTCATTCGGCTGGGTGCCGCGATCAAGTCTTCTCGAGCGTGCAAGCCAAATAAAACAAGTGCCATGCTCTAACTTTTGAGTATGGCCCTTGCTTTCTGTGAAATATCAGGCGTTCAACCACGCAGCCCGTGGCGACAATTGCGCCTAGTCCTGTGGCTTTTCAACTCGGTGGACGACCACGATGTATTCGGCCGATTGCATGATGCCGCCGCCGGTGATGAAGACCACGCGGTCTCCTTCTTCCAGGTAGCCGTTGGAAAGCCCCCACTGGTCGATGAAGCGACGAAGTTGAATGCCGTTGTGCACTGGGGCATTGGCAATCGGCGTGACACCCCAGTACAAGCACATACGTCGAAGTGCGGCGTCGGAGTCGCTCACGCTGATCGTTGGAATCGCGTCGCGGAGCTTAGCTTTGGTAAGGGCTGTACCACCGGTACGCGTTGCCGTAACCAGCAGTTTAGCACCCAGGTGCTCGGCAGTAATCGATGCACCGGACACGACGGCCTGGGTCACAGGATGCACCTGAGCGACGCGATTGTCGATCTTGCGGGCTGGTCCACGTTCGTCCATCCACATCTTTTCGGTGGCCAGCATGATGCGGTTCATCATCTTCACAACTGCCACAGGATGAACACCCACGGCCGTTTCGCCCGAGAGCATACAGGCATCGGCACCGTCCAAAATGGCATTAGCCACGTCGGTTGCTTCAGCACGCGTTGGACGATTCGAGGTGGTCATGCTGTCAAGCATCTGCGTCGCCACGATCACCGGACGACCGATCCGCGAACAGGTCGACACGATCAGTTTCTGCGAAGCGGCAACTTCAGCGACGTCGATTTCGACACCCAAGTCACCACGGGCAACCATCACGCCGTTCGACTCGCGAACGATTTCTTCCAGGTTGTCCAGGGCTTCACGCTTCTCGATCTTGGCGATGATGAAAGCACGCGATTCATGCTGCATCAGCAGGTCGCGCAGTTGGCGAAGATCGTTTGCCGATCGCACGAAACTGAGGCTCACGTAGTCGAGATCGTTCTCGGCGGCCCACTTAACGTGTTCGATATCTTGCGGGGTCAGTGCTTCAACGCTGAGCTTGGTGCCAGGCAGATTGATGCCCTGACGGCTGCGGATCGGACCAGCCTGGACCACTTTGCAGGTTGCCGTGTCAGCAGTCTTCTCGATCACGGTCATCATGACCGTACCGTCGGCCAACATCACGTCGTTGCCAACTTCCAACTCGTCGATCAGCGGCTCGTAGTTGCAAGTCAGGGTCTTCGCTTCAGCGCTGTCTTCGCCTCGCACGAACGTATAAATATCGTCTTCGTGGCAATGCACGATGTCTTCCGGCAGCGTTCCCAGACGAATTTTCGGTCCCGAAAGGTCCGCCAGGGCGGCGATCGGGCGACCAACCTTCGCACTGATCTCGCGGATATTCCGCACCACTTCCGAGTGATCCTTCAAATCGCCGTGGGCGAGGTTCACGCGGAACACGTCCACGCCGGCGAGGATCAGTTCTTCCAGCATTTCCGGGGTCCGGCAAGCCGGTCCGACAGTGGCCACGATTTTCGTGCGGGCACGGTTCGGAAAGATTCGAGCAGCAGACATAGCTTCGTCGCCAGTTAGGTGGTGAATGCGGGAAGTAATGAGAACGACACGCATAACTCTAGCCCATCGTTTAGTAGATGACGATGGGGTTTTGAGAATCCTTAACCATTGCCAATGCCCATACAGCGTGGTTTTTTCTCACTTTGAGCCTCATTTCATTTGAGAAACTTATGCTCGCTGCCAGCAAGGGACATCCTTGCCACCTAATTCTGGGTTTATGGGAAACGATTTTCCTGATCGATTCCCCCGACAAGAGTGCCGGGAAAGATGAAGACCGTCATTTTTTTGAATTTTATGGTACACCGATCCCCGAAAGACTATTATAAAACACCCTGCCCCATTACCTGAACGTTAAGTCAGGGCCTTGCCCCCTTGTGCCCACACAGGGGAGTTTCGTCATTCAATCTCCTACGGATTCGCGCAGTCTATTTACCATCCACTCACCTACGGAGTAACCGCTTTGAGTCCACGCCCTTCCGATCGACGATCCTTTCTCAAAACTTCGGCCGCGACTGCTGCGGCTGTTTCGGTTCCTTATATCTTCACCAGCCAGAACGCCCTAGCCGACGAGCAGAAGTCGAGTGAGTCGAACGACCGACCACTGGTTGGCTGCATTGGTACTGGAAGCCGCTGGAACGCCGTTGGTCCTAACGCGATGCAGTTGGGTGACGTGGTGGCGGTATGCGATGTCGATGCCAACCACGCCAACGGGGCGAAGAAGAAGGTCACCGACATTCAATCCAAAAAAGGCGTTAACCGAGACGTCGACGTTTACGAAGACTACCAGAAGATCCTCGATCGCAACGATATCGAGATCGTCACAATCGTGACTACCGATCACTGGCACTCGAAGATCGCCATCGAAGCAATGAAGGCAGGCAAAGATGTTTATTGCGAAAAACCCCTCACGCTGACCATCGACGAAGGCAAGAAGATCTGCCAGGTCGCCAAAGAGACAGGTCGCGTCTTCCAGGTTGGTACCCAGCAGCGTAGCGAAATGGGGCTGAAGTTCCTTCAGGCCATCGCGTTGATTCGAGACGGACGCATTGGTGATGTCCAGCACGTAGCTGTTGCCATCGGCGGTTCTCCCACCAGCAACTCAATTCCGGTTGTTGATGTCCCCAGCGGACTGAACTGGGAAAAGTGGCTCGGTCAGGCACCGCTGGTCGACTACCGTTGGGCCAAAGAAGGGAATCAACCCAAAACGCGTTGCCACTACGAATTCCGTTGGTGGTACGAATACTCTGGCGGCAAGCTGACCGACTGGGGTGCTCACCATGTCGACATCGCCCAGTGGGGCATCGGCCAGAGCGGCGATGGCCAGGGCCCAAGCTCCATCGAACCGATCTACGCCAAGCATCCCGTTGAGTTCAAGGACGGCATGCCACTGCAGGACGATCGCTACAACTGTGCGACCAACTTCCATGTCAAAGCGACCTTCGACAACGGCGTAGTCATGGATATCAAGGACTCACACCAGAAAGAACTGGGTTTTGATAACGGGATCATGTTTACCGGTACCAAAGGACGTTTTCTGGTTAACCGTGGCAAGATCGTGGGGGGGCCGGTCGACGAACTCAAGGACAACCCGCTGCCGGAAAATGCGATCGCCGAGGTTTACGGCGGTAAGGCACCGGCGGGCAATAATGCCCACATGGCCAATTTCTTCGAGTGCGTGAAGACACGGAAGCTCCCCATTTCCGACGTGTTCACCCATCACCGAGCATTGACCACGTGCCACCTCTCGAACATCGCTATTCGCTTGAACCGATCGCTTAAGTGGGATCCCAAGAGCGAGCAGATCCTGGGTGACGACCAGGCCAACGCGATGCAGTCAAGGGAAGCTCGCAAAGGTTACGAAGTGACCGTATAATTACAACTCCCATCATGCACCCCTTAAGCCCCTGGTTCGTCTTGATCGGATCAGGGGCTTTTGTTTGGTTTGTCAACCCAAAGACTAAGCAACTCAATTACGACATAGAACGACAACGGTGACATACTGGAAGGATAAGGTCGCGGTGGTAACCGGAGCCTCGCAAGGCTTCGGCAAAGTCCTCGCCCAGCAGCTCATCGCCCAAGGATGCCACGTCGTGCTGGCAGCACGGGACGAAGATAAACTTAGCGCGGCCGCGGCCCAGTTGGACGCCGACGGCAAGCAGACTCACTGTGTACCTACCGACGTAACCAACGATGACGACGTCGTGAACCTACTGGCAGAGGTCCGTCAGAAGTACGGCAAACTCGATGCCTTGTTTAACATCGCTGGCGTCAGTTCCCGCGGACTGGTATGCGAGACCTCTATCGACGAGTTTCTCTGCTCGTACGATTTGAATGTCTTATCGACGGTACGCTGCGTTCAAGCTGCCAGGCCCCTTCTGGAAGCTTCCCGCGGTCACATCGTCAACATGGGCTCGCTTGCTTCGAAGAGTGCTTCCAAGTTCATCGGTCCCTATGCAACCTCCAAGTTCGCGTTGGCAGGGCTCAATCATCAACTTCGGCTTGAGTTAGCCGACGCCGGCATACACGTGATGCTGGTTTGCCCCGGTCCAATTGCCCGCGAAGACGCCGGAACACGTTACGCCCAGCAGACGACTAACTTGCCCGATTCTGCCGCGAAACCCGGGGCAGGTGTGAAGGTCAAAGCGATCGATCCGCAGACACTCGCGGCAACGGTCCTCAAAGGCTGTGAAAAACGTCAGACTGAGATCGTCATGCCAGGCAAGGCAAGGCTTCTATTCGCCATCGCTCAACTTTCAGGGGCCTGGGGGGATTGGGTTTTACGACGATTTACATCGTCGTGAGGCGTGCCCTCGTGCTTTGAAAAATTTCTCTGATCCGTGGGAGTTCGATTGGTTGAATCACCCCCGGACAAGGCTTATGATGCACAGCACCTACCTTGCCCCTAAAGCTATTCAACTAATCTGCCGAGTTGCCTCATGGTTTATCGCCTGCCCCACCTTGCTTTGCGCTTGCTGCTGCTTGCAATGATCGCAATCTGTTGCGCCGATTTCGCATCCGCCCAAGAGACTTCGACTGCCAAGAAGCCGAACTTCGTCGTAATCTTCTGCGACGACCTGGGCTACGGCGACTTAGGTTGCTTTGGTAATCCCACCATTCGCACAAAGCATCTCGATCAGATGGCCAGCGAAGGGATGAAGTTCACGCAGTTCTACGTGGCAGCTTCGGTTTGTACCCCCAGCCGCGCCGGCTTGATGACCGGTCGCCTGCCGTGCCGTAGCGGCATGTGCAGTAACACGCGGCGTGTGCTGTTCCCAAACTCGAAGGGGGGCCTGCCAGCCGAAGAATTCACGATTGCCGAAGCATTGAAAGAAGGTGGCTACGCGACGGCCTGCATCGGCAAATGGCACCTCGGACATCACAAGCAGTTCCTGCCGACCAGCAATGGCTTCGATTACTACTTCGGTATTCCATACTCTAACGACATGGACCGGATCGCTTCGGCCCCCAAAGGGCGCGAATCGTTCTGGCATCCCAAGAGCGAATACTTCAACGTTCCCCTGATGCGAAATGAAGAGATCGTCGAGCGTCCCGCCGACCAAACGACGATCACCCGGCGTTACACCGAAGAGACGGTCAAGTTCATTGACGAAAACAAGGACAAACCGTTCTTCGTGTATCTGGCTCACTCGATGCCGCACGTTCCCTTGTTTCGCTCGCCGGAATTCGAGGGCGTGAGCCGTCGCGGATATTATGGAGACGTCATCGAAGAAATCGATTGGAGCGTCGGTCAGGTCCTGCAAAAGCTGCGTGAAACAGGCCTCGACGAAAACACGCTCGTTGTTTTCTGCAGCGATAACGGCCCCTGGCTGATCTATGGCGATCACGGCGGTTCCGCTGGTCCGCTGCGAGACGGCAAAGGGAGCACGTTCGATGGCGGCATGCGCGAGCCCACAATCTTCTGGTGGCCTAAGACCATTCCTGCCGCGGAAGTCGCCGCCGACGTCGGCAGCACGATGGATCTGATGGCCACGTTTACATCGCTGGCCGGACTCCCCCTCCCTTCCGATCGCAAGCTCGATAGCTACGACCTGACACCAGTGCTAAAGCAGACCGGCAAGAGCAAGCGCGAGGCCCTCTTTTACTATCGTGGTTACGAATTGATGGCCGTCCGCGTCGGTCCGTGGAAGATGCATTTGAAAACCCAAACCGGCTATGGCCAGCCCAAAGCGGAAGTCCACAACCCGCCGCTGCTATACCAGTTGGAAGAAGATCCCGGCGAATCACGGGATCTGGCCAAGGAGAACCCTGAGGTCATCCAGTCGATTCAAAAACTGATCGAGCAGCACCAGAAGGAAATGGTGTTCGCCGATTCCCAGCTCGAACTCTAAGAGAAAAAACTTCACACCCCTAATTGGAAAAAATCATGTCTGCTTTTCCTGAAGTTGGAAAGATCGAATACGAAGGCCCCGAGTCGCGCAATCCCCTGGCCTTCCGTTGGTACAACCCCGACGAAGTGGTCGAAGGGAAGACCATGAAGGAGCACTTCCGCTTCAGCGTGACATACTGGCACACGTTCCGCGGAACAGGCAGCGACCCCTTCGGCCCTGGCACCGCACTGCGTCCATGGGACGATGGCAGTGACTCGGTCGAGAACGCCGTCAATCGTGTGAAGGTTGCTTTCGAGTTCATCGAAAAGCTGGGGGCTCCTTTCTATGCGTTTCACGATCGCGACGTAGCCCCAGAGGGTGCTAATCTGAAGGAAACCTACAAGAACTTCGATGCCGTGGTCGACGTGCTTGAAGCCGAGCAGCAGCGTACCGGCATCAAGCTGCTGTGGGGCACGGCCAACATGTTCAGCAATCCGCGATTCATGCACGGTGCCGCTACCAGCTGCAACGCCGACACCTTTGCGTACTCGGCTTGTAGCGTGAAGAAGGCCATGGAAGTCACCAAACGCCTGGGCGGCGAAGGCTACGTTTTTTGGGGTGGTCGCGAAGGTTACCAGAACCTGCTCAACACCGACATGAAGCGTGAGCTCGATCACCTCGGCCGGTTCCTGCACATGGCCGTCGATTACGCCAAGGAAATTGGCTTCACCGGTCAGTTCATGATCGAACCCAAACCGAAAGAGCCAACCAAGCACCAGTACGACTTCGATTCGGCCAACTGTCTGGCGTTTCTCAAGACGTACGACTTGGACAAGCATTTCAAGATGAACCTCGAGACCAACCACGCCACGCTGGCTGGTCACACCATGCAGCACGAGCTGGAGTACTGCGGCATGAACGGCATCTTGGGTTCGATCGACGCCAACACCGGCGATATGCTCTTGGGTTGGGATACCGACCAATTCCCCACCAACTACTACCTGACCACCGAGTGCATGCTTTCAATCCTGAAGTATGGCGGTCTGGGCAGTGGTGGCGTGAACTTCGACGCCAAGGTGCGTCGCGAAAGCTTCGAGCCAATCGACCTGTTCTATGCCCACATCGGCGGCATGGACGCATTCGCCAAGGGCTTAAAGATCGCTGCCGCAATTCGTGCCGATGGCAAGCTCGACGAATTTGTCAAACAGCGTTACTCCAGTTGGGATAGTGGCGTAGGTGCCGACATCGAAGCCGGCAAACACGACTTCAAGACGCTTGAAGCGTACATGCTCGAAAAAGGGGACGTCACCCCCAACACCAGCGGCCGTCAGGAACTGCTGGAACACATCTTCAACATGTACCTGTAATCACCGCAAACAGCGGAAGATAGGCCTATTGGTGGCCGCTTGAACCACTAAAATGGATTGCCAACCAACAGGGCGGCAATCCATTTCTTTTTTGCGCCCTATCCTAATTGGCAGAGGGCCCCAATCGTGCAACCCAAGAAAGACACCTGCTACCGCGGAGAAACGGCGGAAACTCGGGCCTGGAAAGCGGCCGAGGTGGAGCAGGAAAACAAGCAGCTCAAGCAACGCATCGCGGAACTCGAGAATATCCTTTGCTCGGCCCCGGTGCACATCGTCACGATCAATCCCGATGGTGAGATAACCTACGTCAATCATTTCCCTCATCAGTTTTACAACTCGATCGTTGGAAAGAATGTCCGCGATTTCGTTTCGGCCGAAGATGGTGAGGTGTTATCAGAAGCGATCGACAAAACTCTACAGCAAGATGAACTACAGCAAGTCTGGGTGCGAAGTATCGCCTCGAATACGATCCATCAGACTCGCTACGCCCCGTTGAAGACGATCGACGGCCAGAAGTGCATTGTCGGCGTCACCTTCGATGCCACCCCTCAGCAAGAGGTCGTCTATGCTCTGCAGGAAAGCAAAGAGAAGATCGAAGCCGAGTTGAACGAAAGCGATGAACGCTTCCGAATCATGGTCGATACCACGCCGGTTCCGGTGGTGATCTCCGACATGGAAACTGGCCAAGTCCTATCAGGCAACCACGCCTTGGCCAAAGCGTTCGACTCGCCGTATGAAACGCTGCGAGAGCAAATCACCGGTGAATTCTATGCCGATCCAGCTCAGCGTCAGGCACTTCTTGAGCGTGTTGCCAACAATGTTCCGATCCGGGGCATGACCATGAAATTGAAAACCGCCTCCGGCAAAGTATGGTGGGCGGCAGTCTACCTGGACCGGATCACCTTCGCTGGCCGTACGGCCCTGCTGGCCTGCTTTTTGGATATCAGCGTTCGCAAGCAGCGTGAGGAAGAAATCTTGCGCGACCGCCGAGCGTTGCGTCGACTACTCGACACCAACGAACGCGACCGGCGGCTGATCGCCTACGAAATCCACGATGGCGTCGTCCAAGACATGACCGGCGCGCTAATGTTCATGCAAACAGGACTCAGTCTGGTTCCTTCGGACACGGACGGCCATCAGGAACTACAGCGCGGAACGCAGTTCCTTTCCAATTCGATCGGCGAGATTCGCCGACTGCTCAATGGTCTCCGACCGCTGAGCCTCGAACAGGGAGGAGTCATCGCAGCCCTCGACGACCTGGTCACACGCATGACGGAAGAAGAATTCATCGTCGACTTCGAACATGATGTCCAATTCGATCGACTGGCCCCCTCGCTGGAAATGGCCATCTATCGGACAGTCCAGGAAGGTGTCAACAATTCCCGCAAGCACAGTGAAGCTAGTCGTGCCTTGGTAACGATCAAGCAGGACGACAAGACGATCCTACTGCAGGTAGCCGACAAGGGACGCGGCTTCGATCCTGGCAAAGTCGATCCGCGGCGCTGCGGACTATCAGGAATTCACGAGCGGGCCAGCCTGCTCGGCGGAACAGCCCAGATTGAATCATCTCCGGGCAATGGGACAACCATCCTGGTCTCGCTTCCCCTGGGAGATTTTATTGATACCGACTAACCGACGGTACTCGGTGCCATCGACTTAACGATTTCCGGAACGCTTACCACCAATGACAGTCGTCCACCGCCTAGTTGGGCGACACCGCTGATCCGGTTGCAGTTTTCCAGTACGTTCTGCAGATCGTTGACGACTACCTTTCGCTTGCCGATCACCCGATCGACCAGGAAACATGCGGCCCCTTGCTTGCTGGCCACCAGAACGGCTGCATGACGGGACTTATCTTCCCACGTACCCGATGGGCAAAGTTCCATCTGGTCGGCCAATGACACCACCGAAACTGTCTGCCCGCGGACGATCGTCATCGGCAGCCCATGACATGTCTTGATCTCGCTCGATTCGATCTCCATCACTTCGCGAATATTCTCGAAGGGGATCACGAACTGCTCTTCTTCCACGCCTACCAGCAACCCTTCGATCACCAGCACAGCCTGGCGAATGGGGATTTCAATCGTAAACGTTGTTCCTTGATTGACCATCGATTCAACGTGTACTTCTCCGTCGTGATCGCGAATGGTGGTCCGCACGACATCCATGCCTACACCGCGGCCTGAGACGTCGGTGATCTTATCGGCGGTCGAAAAGCCCGGGTGGAAAATCAGGTCGATCACCTCCGTATCAGGCATCGCCTGAAGCTGTTCGACCGGCATAATCTTCTTGTCGATTGCCTTCTGGCGAATGCGTTTGGCATCGATACCTCGCCCATCGTCTCGAATCGTAATGACGACATGGGTGCGAGTCGTTTCGGCCTTGATCCACAAGTTACCGGTTTCAGCCACGCCACGTTCGATTCGTTCCTGCGGTGTTTCGATGGCATGGTCAGCCACGTTGCGAATCATGTGCGTCAGCGGAGAGTCCAGGTCTTCAATCAACGACTTGTCTACTTCGACCTCTTCTCCTTCCAAGTGCACGTCGATTTGCTTGCCCAGATCATTGGACAGCTTACGGGCCATCGGAGGGAACTTGGATAGTAAGCCTCGTACGGGCACCTTACGCAGCGACACGACACTCTTCTGCAGTTCGTTGGCCTGGGTCGAGAAGGTGACGTTGATTTGACGCAGCTCTTCCACCAACTCACCGATCGTTCCCGAAATGGCCATCCGGCATTGAACATCTTTCAATCGCTCACAGGTAATGAACAACGCCGAAACGTCGTCCAGAAAACGATCGAGGTGGTTTTCGTTGACACGAATCGAGCGTGCGCGTTTGGCTTGCTGAGCCGCTGGAGTTTCTGGTGCGGTTTCTGGCTCCGGCGGTTTCGGAGCGGTCGCTACTTCTACCGGGCTTTCTTCTGGGTGGAAGCGTTCGATCACGACAGCGACATTCGCCCAAACAACCGAGAGCAGTCCCTCGTCAACGCCGATCGGGCTTTCGTAAATAACCTTGAAATCTTTGACGGCGGCCTCGATCTTCTCTTGATCGTTCTTGCTGCCACGCAGACGACAAATCATTGAAAAGTCTGCCAGGCGATCCAAGACCATTGCCGAACGTTGATCGTTCCAGGCACTATCTGCTGGCCAAAGGAATGCCTCGGCGACTTGATGCACCAGACCGGAAACGTCTTCGCCGTCAATTTCAAATCGGCCTGTCAGCACGTCCTTAGGCTCGATTGCCGAAGCTTCTTCCGACTTGGCATCCTCGGCGGAATTGCCGATGAGCTGCGACAGTTTCTCAGACCAGCGAAGCGATTCAGGGAAACCCGCGGCGTTCATCTCTTGGGCGAGGCCGTGCAGTTCCCGCAACAAGGCTTCTTCGCTGGAACATCCCCCACCTGCTTCGTGGGACAAATCGGCAATGCGTTCCAGCAGCGAGACTTCCTCGGACGAGAGTTCGTCGGGAATTTCATTTTGTTCGACTTGCTGCAGAAGTCCATTAATTCGATCGAACGAATCAATAAGCGCCCGATTCAACTCTTCAGTCAACGCCAGCTTTTGATTTCGAATATCATCCAGCGTGTTTTCGACGGAGTGCGCGAACTTCTTGATAACCGACAAGCCGAAGAAGCCCGCATTTCCCTTGATCGAATGGACCGTTCGAAATACGCCATTGATCGAATCCGAATTTGCCGGATTATGCAAATAAGCAGTGATCTGATCGGCGAGTCCATGAATCGAGTGGAGCGATTCATCGATGAACGCCAAAAGTAATTCGTCATTCGGGTTTACGGTGGTCGTCATGATGGGTCTCAAGGTTGCTGACTAGGCGAATGCGGCGGAGTTCAGATTCACTGAGAAGCCCGGATCACATTCAACTCGCTGGCTCGACGATTCTTCAGTTCATGCAAGCATCGCCACCATCGCTCGACCTTGAAGAAGGTTGCATCCAAGGTTTCCAACAGCGGCGTGAAGTCTGGCATGGGCTTGAAGAAGCATGCTTCCGCTCCGCCACGCAGCGATTCCAATACCGTCATTTGCGAAACCAAGCCGGTCATCATGATGACCTGAATACCACCATCGTAGGCCTTAATCTCTTGCAGCAACTCCAAACCGTTGACGCGTGGCATGTCGATATCGAGGATGCACACGCGGCAGTTTGTGTTCAGTAGGTGCTTTAGAGCATGCTCCGACCGGGACAAGGAGGTAACCTTGTAACCTTCTTTGGTTAAGCGATGGTTAGCAATCTTCAGGAAGACATCATCGTCGTCGACATGAAGAACTTGTTTCTCGCTGCTGAATGAAATCGATGCCATGACCTGCCCCATTTTTCTTGCAAATCGCAAAACTATTCTTGGCAAGAGTAGGCCACGATTCGCGTACAGCAAGCCGTCCCAGAGAGGAACTAGAGAGCATCAACAGGTTCTTGGGGGTTCGGACTAGAGACAGACGCCCCGAGTGTCTAATGCCTTACGTAGATCGGCCGGACCGGTAAACAAGACGGCGTCATAACCGGCACAAGCCGCACCAGCGACATTTTCCTCGCGATCGTCGACAAAGAAGATTTTTTCGGGGGCGACGTCACACAACGCGGCCGCTTTGATGTAAATCTCAGGATCTGGCTTCATCGTTCCAAGGCGGAAGCTCAATGCATGGATGGGAAAGAAATCGTTCAGGAACGGGAACGGTTTTCCCAGACAATATTCCCAATGGGCATCGCACGTGTTGGACAGAATTCCCATTCGATGGCCAGCGGCGTGCAGGGCTCCGGCAATTTCCACGGTGCCGGGTATCGGGTCGAAGATATGCGATGCCGCGTGGCAGACATCTTCCAGCTTGGCCTCGACGTCGTAACGATCGCATAACCAACGATGGAGATCGAGCGTAGTGATCTCCCCCCGCTCATACTTCCACTGCTGTCCCGAATGAAATACATCGGTGCGTATCACCTGAGCAGTCGTTCCTAGAACGTCAGCCATTTGCTGACAAGCGATCTCGTGATCGAAGTCGAGCAGGACCTTGCCCAGATCGAAGTAAAAGAACTCGAGGGTGGAACTCATTTCCTCCGCTGCTTACAGCTTCTTCAGACGAATGTTACGATACCAGGCTTCGCACTTCGGCCCGGAATGAATCTGCAGACCAATAATACCCGATTGAGGGATATTTTCGTCCGCTTCGTGGTAATCGACCGTTTTCTCGTCGCCAACCCAGATCTGAATGTGCTTACCTTGAGCGCGAATTTTCAGCGGTACATACTCTTTGTCGGCCAGTACCTTCTTTAGCTTTTCCGGGTCTCCTTCGGCCAGAAACTTGCGACGGCGTGACTCATCGTACAACGAGCCCCAAATCGGCTTGTCTCCCTGCCAGCCCATATCGCACTGGTAACCGATCAACTCGTGGTGATCCGGAATTCGCTTGCTGCGGAACTGAACGCCAGCGTTTTTGCCGTCCCCTACCAGCTTTGCTTCCAGGGTCAGTTCGAAGTCTGCGAATTCCTGCTCGGTGCACAGGAACTCATTGCGTGGGATATCTTGGTCTAAACGCCCAGCAACAACGGCTCCCTGCTCGATGCGGAACCAGTCGAGATTTCCCTCCCAGCCGGCGAAGGAATCGCCATTGAAGAGCATATCTTCGTCCGTCTCAGCGAAAGCAATCGACGTCGTACCCAGCATCAGCAGGCAAATAAGCAGCAGAAAGTTGATTTTCATACTCGTGGTGGGCTCCCGAGGTGGGTCGCACGGATGAGTTGGAAGGGGTTGGCCTAATGCCTAATTTTACCTTAAGGTCACCCCCCAGGTCAGAGCAGAAATGCCGGTATTTACATGGTTAAGGCAGTTTTTCCGCAATTCCTGACGATCCTGGCAGCATTTCGCTTGTCTGGCTAGAATAACGGATTCCTTATTGATGACTCTCGCCTCCAAGTAAGTAGCAGGAACCCTCGCGTGTCCCAGCCCCTGAACAAGTACAGTTCGCGTATCACCCAACCCAAAAGCCAAGGTGCATCTCAGGCCATGTTGTATGGAACTGGGATGACCGACGAAGACATGCAAAAGGCTCAAGTCGGTATTTGCAGCGTCTGGTACGAAGGCAATACCTGCAACATGCACCTCAACAAGCTGGGGGAAGAGGTCAAAAAAGGGGTCGTAGCTGCTGACCTGGTCGGTATGCGTTTCAACACCATCGGCGTGAGCGATGGTATCTCGATGGGTACTGAAGGGATGAGTTTCTCGCTGCAGTCCCGCGACCTGATCGCCGACTCGATCGAAACGATCATGGGTGGTCAGTGGTACGACGCGTTGGTCGCGATCCCCGGCTGCGACAAGAACATGCCTGGCTGCTTGATCGCCATGGGCCGACTCAATCGCCCTGCCCTGATGGTTTACGGCGGGACTATCAAGCCCGGTCATCGCAATGGCGAAAAGCTGGACGTTGTCTCGGCCTTCCAGTGCTATGGTCAGTACCTGGCCGGCACGATCAACGAAGACCAACGCAAAGAGATCGTTCGCAAGTCGTGCCCTGGTGCCGGTGCTTGCGGCGGCATGTATACAGCCAACACCATGGCCTCGGCTATTGAAGCCCTTGGCATGTCGCTACCGTTCTCGGCTAGCATTCCAGCGGAAGACCCCGGCAAGATCGATGAGTGCCACCGAGCCGGTGCCGCCATTCGTAACCTGTTGGAAAAAGACATCAAGCCGCGCGACATCATGACCCGCGAGGCGTTTGAAAACGCGATGGTTATTGTCATGGCCCTGGGTGGTTCGACCAACGCCGTGCTCCACTTGATCGCCATGGCCCGCAGCGTCGACATCGACCTGGGGCTGGAAGACTGGCAAGCCGTCAGCGATCGCGTGCCGATGCTGGCCGACTTCAAGCCTAGCGGTAAGTACGTGCAAGAAGACCTGCATAAGATCGGCGGCACCCCTGGCGTGATGAAGTACCTCTTGAAAGAAGGGCTTCTCAACGGCGACTGCCTGACGGTCACCGGCAAGACGCTGGCCGAGAACTGTGCCGAGACGCCAGATTTGACCCCAGGCCAGGATATCGTGCGTCCGCTGTCCAACCCCATCAAAAAGACGGGCCACTTGCAGATGCTCTTCGGCAGCCTGGCTCCTGAAGGGGCCGTGGCCAAGATCACCGGCAAGGAAGGACTTCAGTTCAGCGGTCCAGCCAAGGTGTTCGACTCTGAAGAAGACATGCTACACGCCCTGGAAGACAAGAAGATCGTCAAAGGGGACGTGGTGGTCATTCGTTATGAAGGCCCCAAGGGTGGCCCAGGCATGCCGGAAATGCTAACCCCAACCTCGGCCATCATGGGTGCCGGCCTGGGTGCCGACGTCGCCCTGCTCACCGACGGACGTTTCTCCGGCGGTTCGCACGGTTTCATCGTCGGTCACGTCACGCCGGAAGCCCAAGTCGGTGGCCCGATCGCTTTGGCCCAGGATGGCGACATCATCACCATCGATGCCGACCTGCGAAAGATTGACCTGGAAGTCTCCGAGGAAGAACTCGCCAAACGCAAGGCCGCCTGGACCGCTCCTCCGTACAAGGTCAAGCGCGGTACGCTCTACAAGTATATCAAGAACGTGAAGAGCGCCTCGGAAGGTTGCGTGACTGACGAGTAGATTTAAGTTCACACATCTATGTGAAAACTTGTTGTCCTTTGGCGTTATCGGTAGAATTCGCCCATCAAGCAAATGCTCATTTGGAGTTGCCGATGATGCCATACACGGTTGACACACATCCCGGTGCTCTCGAGGTTCAATTGAACCTGTTTCGAGATATGACGGGACAGCAGCGAGTAGCCAAGGCGATCTCCCTTAGCGGCCAAGTGCTTGCCATGTCTAAAGCCGCTATCCGTCGGCAAAATCCGGAGTTCACGGAAGAGCAGGTCCTGCTGACCTTTATCAAACAGAACTACGGAGCAGACTTAGCTCGATCCGTTGAATCTCATTTGAAGGTAAAGTAGACGCTTGAACACTTCCAATGATCTAATCGTCGCAGTAAGTACTATCATCGCGGCGTTGGACTCGTTGCATATACCGTTCTTTATCGGGGGAAGCGTTGCGAGTTCCTATCATGGCGTCCCGCGCAGCACGATCGATATCGATCTAGTTGCTGATATCAAAGAAGAACATGCGAAGCCTTTCTTTTCTCAAGTCGCAACCGAATTCTATGCCGATGAAACCACGATCAGAAAAGCCTGCTTAGATCGCTCCTGCTTCAATCTGATTCATCTTGGAACGGGATTCAAAGTGGACATATTCGTCAATCAGAACCGCGAGTTCGACCGATCCGCTTTTGCCCGAGCAACAAAGGGGGCATTGGACGAATGCCAACAGGTTTGTGTACCAATCGCGTCGCCGGAAGACATCATCCTGGCGAAACTGCTTTGGTATCGCGAGGGCAACGAAGTTTCGGAACGCCAATGGAATGATGTCTCGATGTTGGCCAGAAATAATCGTGAGCAACTCGATCAGGATTACTTAAGAGTTCAGGCAGTTCAACTCAAGGTCGTGGATCTACTCGATCGACTGTTCGCAGAAGTGAAAATCGGAAATAAGCCGAGCGAATAGCTACCGGTCGTTCGTATCGACTTTCGCCCAGAACGGATGCAAGCGATCGGCTCGCGTGCGTGCGTCTTCCAGCATCACCTCGGTGGAAGGGGTCACGCCGTTGCCGTAGTTTCGGCCGTCATAGGTAATCGTCATGCGTTCGTCGAAGTTGACGATATCAGGCGTCAGGTAAATGTTTGCTTTGCCGGTGCCGCTGTTGACCAGCACGCCGTTGGTGGCCAGCACCTTCGCGGTGATTTTTACCGGAGACTTCTTCGGCTCGGGATAGTTGGCCGGCAGTACCAGGCTGCGTTCGGGGAAGTCGTTCACTTCCAGCCAGTAAAAGAAATTATCCCACGGTCGCATCGAAACGACTTCGTACTCCTTCGGGAAGAAGTTGCGTTTGTGGATATCCATCCAGCGGAAGATATCCTGAATCTCGTCCTGGAAATGCTCGTGGCCGCGGCCTCGGTATTCGACAATCGTCGTGTCGAAATTCGTCTTCGTCAGGTAGCGGTCGAAGTCACGTGAATTGAGTTCGCGTTTATTCCCGTCGAGTTCCCCCCCCACAAAATACAGCGGCACGCTGCGGGCATTCTCCCAGTATCGCGCGACGTACTTATCTGCCTTGGCAACGATCGGAATGACGCCTGCCCATAAATCGGGATGGGCCAGGCCAATATCCCAGGCAGCATCTCCTCCCATCGAATGACCACTTAGGTACACGCGATCGGTATCGATCGAAAAGTGACGCAGTGCGTGGCGCAAGCTGAACAACACCGCCGCATGTTCGTAGGCGGAGTAGTTGTATTCAAACTGATGCTCTTCCGCCCACATCGGAGCGATCACAATATATCCGTTACGAGCGGCCTGCCCCGTGCGGATCTTGGCCTTCTCACTGTGCGAGCCTGCCCACCAGTCGATCTGCTGTTCGGCCGTGGTCCCTGCCCCATGCAGCGTCATAACCGTCGGATACTTTCGGTAAGGATCGTATCCCTGAGGCAACTGAACGTAATAAAAGAAATCGGAACGCCCAGGCACGCCGGGCACACGCATCAGGTAGTAGCCGGGAATCTCGGAAGCCGTCTCCGGCTCGGCATTGCCCAGGGGTGGCTTCATGAACTGCAGGATCTTGGCGACATACACCGGCGCGCCACCTTCCATCCCTTTCAGTTTTTCCAGAATGGCTCGGCGATCGACATCATTGCGGTTGCTGATATAGTCGCTGACAAGATCGCGGGCCTGGTAAACACTCAAAGCAACAACCAGGTTTTCCTGGGCACTGTTAGGACCGAGAATCCAGCCGCTGATCGCGAGCGCCAGTTTCTCGTCGAGTTTCAGCGATGGGTCGTCCGACAGTCTCAAGTAAGGCCCCAGGCGATCCATGTTGTTGATGTTCAGTTCCGCTTCCATTTCGGCCATCGCCGCTTCGACGATAGGCTTCTGGGCTGGATCGGCAAACGCTTCCAGATGCTCTTTCAGCAAGTTGAACATCTTGTCGCGGCGTTCATAGGCGGTCTGATACTCGGTGAGCATCGACTTGACCTTCAGCAACGTCGAACTGGCAACCTTATCGCCGGGAAACTTGTTCAACATGCCGTATGCCAGGTTGTGCTGCCCGGTGTCTTTACGAAGCTCGACCTCGTCAATCAGTGTCGTTGCACTCAACTGAATGAGTTCGTCGTACTGCTTGCCGAACTGTTTTTTCAAATCCTCGAAGTCATTCATCAAGGCCGACAACTCGGCGGCCGCGTCGCGGTAGCGTTCCGATTGCAGATAAAGCCGCACGATCTGCAGACGCTGCGCGGCATCTTTAGCATCGATACGACGCATCAGGATTTCGCTCAGCTTGTCGCGGGGAATGCTGCTGGTGCGGATTCGCATGTCCCAAACGTAGGGACTGTCGGACATCAAACCTTCGACACGCGTCCATTCGGGCGTGATCTCGGTGATGCCCTGAATGACATCGACCGGGCCGCGGGCTGTCTGCATCGAGTAGATTCGGCGACCATATTCATCCCACGGGGTCACACGAATGCCTTCTCCAACCGCGTGTACGCTACGCCCGGAAGTGGCCACCCGCTGATCGATCTTGATTCGCTCGACCGGAGTTGGGGCCGCCTCTTGGACGTCCTGAACCTGATAGGTCGAGACAAACGTTCGCTTCAGGTCGTTGTCGACCAGGACGATCAACTGATTGTCGACCGCACCGGCGGTGGGGGTTTTCAGCGGATCGTCACTCATGCTAGCGATCTTGCCGACCGATCCTTCCAGCCGCATCCCGTTCTTGAGTTCCACGATCGTGCCCCAAGCCGCCGCAGGTACGCTCAGCCAGATGACACCCAATGCGATGAGAGAACTTGTTCGTCGTTTCATGCAATCACGGAAGAGAGAAAGACGCGAAATGATTTCCAAAATATAGATTAGGTCATACGCCGCTCCTTCCCAAGGTTCTGCGGCGATGGCCCTCTACCATTATCAAGGAACCTGCCAGAGGAGCAATAAAATCGTTACAGATCGTCCTTTCATTCCCCCCTTTGGCCAAAAAACAGGGGGCAACACCCGGTAATTTCCGGATGCTGCCCCCTTAGCCTCGATTGAGAAGAGAGTCGAGAAAAGCAGCCTCTTGTGGTTCTTAGAACTCGCCCAGCACCTGGCCATCGCGGGCGGCCATCAGGTTTCGCCAGGTATCGATCTGAATGGTTTCGGCGACAAAGCGACTGGAACCATCGCACAACGTCACCTGCACGCCCCCTGGGTGACGACTTCGCGCGGCGAACATTGTCGGGGCACTCGAGGTGGCGACATCGCACGGCAGATTCTTCAGCGGCAGGTTATTACAGTAGCTGGCGCTGTAAATACGATCCGCTTCGGAAGAGTTCGGGGCCTGGTAGCCAGAAACCGAAGTACCGTCTCCCCACCACGAATAGGCCCGCAGGTCGGAGCCTTCCGCTTGCAGTTTTTCAGCAAACAGAACGGTATTGGCCGTCCCGTCGGTAATATCACGGAAGCCAAAATACCCAGCCGAACCCACGTTGTCTGAGACGTACTTGAACGGTGCCCCCATGAAGGTCACTCCGTTGATGGTCCCTTGGGAATAGCCGGTGTTACCAAAATTAGCTCCGTAGTTGTGGGAAGTGATTGTTCCGAATGGTTCGTTGGGAGAATCGCTCGGGCACGTCAGCGCGTTAAGCCGGTGAACCGTGACGTCGGTGTTCTGGCTTCCGCTATAACGAGCGGTGTCGTCGTAGTACTTGTCGGTGATGTTGTAGTTGGAGTACAGGTTGTCCTGCTCGATGTAGGGCAGAATCGCAACCTGCCAGGTTCCCCAGCAACAGCCGTACGTTCCGCCTGGGAAGTTCGTGTAGGTATCGTGATAGTTATGAATCGCCAGCCCGAGTTGTTTCAGGTTATTCGAGCATTGCATCCTGCGGGCAGCTTCGCGGGCCTGTTGTACGGCCGGCAAAAGCAAGGCAATCAAAACGCCAATAATGGCAATCACAACCAGAAGTTCGACGAGGGTGAATCCTCTCAAAGCGCGCATACGACGTACCACGTTAAAGCTCCAATAAAGAGATAGGAATAATTGCTTGGGGGAGCAGATGAGGTTTGACGCTAAGTCGCCGATTTAAGGGATGGCGAATTGAAAATTGTTCTCCTCTCCATCGACAACCGTAATGGTTTGTTCGCTCTTGCTATTCCACTGGGAAGGAATGCGTTCTTTCGGCAAAAGACGCGATTCTCCCGGCTCACCAACGGCTTCGGTAACCGAATCGGCACTGTTCACCCGAACCGTATAGATCCCCGGTGGCAGTCCGCGTTGGCTATCCAAGGCAAGCTTTCCTTCCAGAATCGTCGCCCCACCAGACCTGCCGGTTGTGAGATCTTGTGGATCGAAAGAGATCGAACCCTTGTCCAACGGTTTCTTACCCAGGGTGATTTCACCACGGATCGCCTGACGATTCAGGGGATCGGCAGGACCACCACAGCCGACAAAAACCAAAGTGGCCGCACTAACGCAAACCATAAATGCGACGTAGCGGCTTCGTGTGGTCCATTCCATTGACACAGTCATGCGGATACTCGATCTAAAGGAAAAGAAAAGAAACCGAGAATGCTTTACCGCCTATCGATTGAATCATTGGCCTTTCAACCAAGATCAAGCGATGAGAATTATGCTACCGTGATGTCACGAAATATCAACACCCAAAATTAAATATATTGAAAAACGCTTTACAGGACCCAATGTGGATCGTTCGCGGCCAGCCAAGAAGATGGGGCGATGAACAAAGAGTGTTCACGGCTACTACGACGAGGCTTCGATCACCAGCGGCAGCAACTCGTCCATGTGACCAAAGCAGCGAACACTGGCTGAAGATACGTAGCTGCCAGATGGATCGTAGCGCAACACGCGCATCCCGACAGCGACTGCAGCCGAGACTCCAACATCACTATCTTCAACGACGATACACTCCCTGGCAGTCATGCTCATTGCCTGGGCAGCGTGCAGAAAGATGGCCGGGTCTGGCTTCCACGCCCCGATCTCATAACAGCTGAAGACATCACTCCCAAAGAATGGAGCAAGTCCGCATACGTTGAGTGCGAGTTGAATCTTCGGTTTCGGCGCACTCGACGCCACGCAGCGCGCCAGATGCAGTTGTTCGAGCATGGCCACCACGCCTGGCATTGGTTTTAGCTCGGCTTCGATCCTAGATGCGGCGTATTCGCGGTACTCGTTCTCGAAATTTTCCGGCAGCTTACGTCCCAGTCGCTGCTGGACGTCGGCCAGGATGTTGGCCATTCGCTGACCGCGGTAGCGTTCGGAGATGATGGCCAGCGGTTCGTCGAGTTCCGGCAGCATATCCAGCAACGCCTGCGAACCGAGGGTCTCGCTATCGACGAGTGTGCCATCCAAATCAAAAATCACACACGAGTCGGACATGGCCGGAAGTGCATTCCCACTTTACGAAGATGCCCGCGACGCACCTACCAGATGCGACGAGGGGAGCAAGCGGCCAGACGTTTCGAGGCCAGTCGCGGATGAGCTACGCTCAGACGAAGATTGGGGCGGTCTTCCAATTTGGAAGAAGCAGCCAGGTCACCCAGCAAGAAACAGATATCGTCGCCGGTGGTGGTGGTTACGACATCCATCATGCCTGATGGGGACCGTACCAGACGCTGCTTTTCAACATTCAGACTGAAGTAGGCCAGCAGGTCTTGGCGATCGGACAGGTAGGTGATCTGGTAAGGGGCATTGGCAGAGCCATCCCCTGTTTCCAATAGCCCCTGCAAGATCGATTCGGTGACGAATCGTTCGAGTTCGGCATCGTCTTCACAGCCCATCTGCTGGGCGGCAATCGATGCGTAGAGGTGAGCCGAAGGAGACGCTACCCAGGCAAACGGCATCAACTCGGTCTGCTCGAACATTTGTTCGTAGCAGCCGCGTTGGCACAAGTCGGCCAGTTGGTCTACGAAGCTTCCTGCCGAACAAAAGTCGGTTTCCGATTTCACTTCTTCTTGAAGTTTCAGGAAACCTTCTCGGCTAGGTGCTTCGAGAAATGCCTGGTAGTAATCGATCATTCAAAGCCTTCAGAACGGGTTCGCTTGGAAGCAAAACTTGCGAGCTGCTTTCGACGGGCAAGGTTTGCCGTAGCGACGATCGTGACGTGCAAGCATGTCACTCTTCTTTAGACTAACGACGACGTTTTAAAAACGCAATAACTTCCGCGTTGTTTGTCGCATGATTTTGTCACACCGATGACGATGCTCAAGCGAACATTCACCGCGCGTGGTATGCATTTCTAACAATAGCTCTTCAAAGCGCGAAGGCAACCAACTTGTCTGCATCATCACCGCGCGTGTGATCAACTTGCATGGTGCGAACAAGAAACAAAACACGCCGCAGTCACTTGAAAGTAACGCGGCGTGGCGTGTTTCTTTGATCGAGCGGAGCTTAGCCGGTAGTGTTGATCAAGTTGCCGGTGCCTGGCGACTTGCTGATGCGTGCGGCCGACTCAATCAACTGAACGGCAGCGTCCCCTTGCAGCTTTTGAGCGTCCAAAGACTTCTTCGCCACGGCGATATCGACCTGGTTTTGAACCTGAGATTGTTGAATCGCGCTGGCCTGTGCCGCGATACCATCCACACTTGCCATTTTCTGCTCCCCAAGGGTGTTTCTGAGTCTTGCAGCACGCCCATTTCCTTTCAGAAAACGACCACGCCGTGTCTCTTTCATCGGCAAATGGGGGCAAAACACTTGGTCAAAACATGACCAGGGGAAAGTTGTAACCGTTTTTCCGGTTAGATGAGGTAAACCGCAGGCTTTTGAGGGAGATGACTAACCACTGATAAACACAGGTTGGATTTGCAAAATCGCCAAGGCGTTTCCTATTATCTGTGTTCATCCGTGGTTACTCCCTCTTACCCCAGAACTTCCCGTTTGCGGTTGATGTAGTCCCACACCACGTAGCGATCCAGGTCGTTGCCGGCGGTGAAGAAGACTCGTCCCTTGGTCGATTCAGCCAAACGATAGGCGAAACGGATGTCTTCTTCGCTTTGCGACCAGCTGGGAACCAGGAACATGTTGATCGTGATCCCCTGCTGCTGACACAGCTTGCCTTCCCGCATCGTGGCCGCTTCGGTCTTGGGATGCGGCGGGTAGAGCAAATAGAGCTCGTGCCCTTCAAAGTGAGCCGTCGGCAGGCCGTCGGTGATCAAAATAATCTGCCGGTTGGGGGTATCCTGGCTGCTGAGGAACAGCCGGGCCTGCTGCAAGGCGTGCTGAATGTTGGTGAAGTGGGGTGGAATCCGGTATTCGCTCATTTCCGGCTTGCTCATATCGGCCCGCAGCTTCACCACCGGATCGTGAATGGTCACCGGTTTGGGTAGCAAGCCAATCACCTCCCCTGGGGCCACCGGCTTGGCAAACGTATACATCTCGATCATCTGCAGGAAGTCGCCGGGAAATTCACTGCGGATGAGTCCCTGCATGGCCAAGGCCATCCGTTTGACGTTCGCATACTGGGCATCGTACCGCATGCTGCCGCTCATATCCATGATCACGCAGGTAGCACACTTGGGGTTGTTCTTCGTCTTATGAATGACGATGTCTTCGCTCCGCATTCGCAGCGGACGCTCGTCCCCTTGGCGAAGCATCGCGTTGATCAGGGTCTGGGGGATATCCATGTTGGTCAGCGAATCGCCGAACTCGTAATCTTTGGTCGATTGCAGTTCGACCGCCCCTTCCCCCTCGATTGGCCCTTGATGCCGGCCGCTGCGCGATGCCTGGAGGTTGCTGAAGATCCGCTCGAGCAGTTTCCCCTGGAAGATCTTGTACGCTTGCGGCGTCAGATGGACGTGCCCTGCCTGGTTGGTCAGCCCCTGCTGCTCGGCCTGTTCGCGGAGGTACTGTTCGACCTGCCGCTGAAGTTTCATCAACTGTTCCATCTCGCCCGGGTCGGCATATTCGGAAAGCTGCTCCATGTCGATGATGCCGATCTGGGCGTTCTCGCGGGCCTGCTTTAGTTGCTCCAGTAGCTCGTCGATCTTCTCCAACTCTTCCTTCAACTCAATCGCCTCGTCGACAGTCATCACCTGCCGACCGGCGAAGGTGTACTTGGCCACCAATTGATCGACTTCGTACTTGCGGCTGAGGTGCTCGATCAGTTGAACCAACTCGCGGGCAAAGGGCGAACGCTCGTCGTCCAGACCGTACCAGACCCGTTCCAGGTCGTACAGTTGTTCCTGTTCAAAGCCCAACTGAAACCGCTCTCGCTGCCGCTTGGGAGGCTGCATCGCTTCGCCGTGGTCGCGGTAAGCCTTCTTGGCGGCTTTCTCCGCGGCGGTGGTTTCGTACGTTTCGAGAATCTTCCGTTTGCGTTCCTCGAGCATCTTGATCAGCGCATCGATACTCGGACCGAGGCCAGCGATCTGGCTCGGATCGATCTTCACCGCGTTGGCCAACTGCTCTGGCGTCAGCTCCATCCGATCGCCATACATCAGCCAGTGCTCCATCGCCGGCGAAACAAGATCGGGCGGAGGGGTCTTGGGGCTGGGAAACTTCGCCGGATCATACTTCTGGTAGGTATGAATGATCCCGCCGGGTTGATGCTTTCGCTTTGTCATCAGTTCTTAAGCCCTGGTAAGAGGCTCCGAAGATTTCCTCGTTGCTTACTCAAACTCGTACGTGATCTTGCCGTGGTGTTGGGCTCGGCTGATGCGGTCTAGCGCGTACAAACCCGCCAGAACGAACTCGACGCACGAGGCCCGCATGGCGGGGTTCTCGGATGCGTTCACTTCAAACGCGCGATCCCATACCGGCGGTACCCGCTTCAGCCGCTCGCTGTAATGTTCCGACGGCAGTAAGTCCCCCACCTCGATCTTGATCCCCTTCTGGAAAATCTCGGCGATCTGTTCGAGGCCGTGCTCTTGGATGTATTCCTGGAACACCGTCCCGACCGCTTCGGCGATCAGCGCGTCGAGCACCTGACGCTCGGACATTTGATGGCTGCCCATCATGTCGAGTTCCAACTTCCCCAGGCTCGACGTATAGATGTGCCCGAAGTCGCTCAAGCGAACGACCGCCGGCTTCTCGTTGAGCAAGATTCCCCGATGCCGGGCCGAGGCGACCACGGTGCTGTAGTTGGCGATACTGAACCGGGCACTGACGCCAGACTGCTGATCGACAAACTTGCTTCGCCGGGCAGCCTCGGTGATCTGCTCCAGCACTTCCTTCATGAAGTATGGCATCACTACCGGATAATCACCATCCAGACGAACGTCCGCTTCCTGCTCGATAATCTGAATCCCCAGATCGCGCTGCCGTGGGTAGTGCGTATGAATAACCGAACCGATGCGGTCCTTAAGCTGCGGGATGACCTTGCCGCTGCGATTGAACGTGGAAGGGTTCGCCGAGAAGAGCAGCACCAGGTCGATATCGAAGTTCACCGGATAGCCGCGGATCTGCACGTCCCGTTCTTCCAACATGTTGAACAAACCAACCTGCACCAGTTCGTCGAGCTCTGGCAGTTCGTTCATCGCGAAGATTCCCCGGTGCATCCGCGGGATAAGACCAAAGTGCAATGCTTCTTCGGTGCTCATGCTCACGCCGCCGGCCAGCTTGGCCGGGTCGATCTCGCCGATTACGTCGGCAAACTTGGTCCCTGGTGCTAGACGCTCGGCGTAGCGTTCCTGCCGCGGCCACCAGGCAATCGGGATCTCTTCGTCCCCGTGATTGGCGACAAAGTTTTTCGCTACCGAGGTGATCGGGTGATAAGGATCTTCATGCACAGGGCAGCCAGGAATGTTCAGGTACGGCACCGCATCATCCAGAAAACGCACCATCATCCGCATCATGCGGCTCTTCCCCTGCCCTTTCTCACCCATGAACAGCATGTCGTGCCCGGCGATCAGGGCCAGATGAATCTCTGGCAAGACGGTATCTTCGTAGCCCACCATCCCGGGGAACGTTTCTTCTCCGGTGGCCAGCATGCGCATGAAGTTTTCTTGAATCTCTTCTTTCACAGAGCGCGACCGCCAACCGCTCTCTTTCAGTTCTTTCAGGTTCACCGGGCGAGCAAGGTTGTCAGTCGCGTCGTTCGAGCTAGTCACTATCCAATATTCCCTGTGGATTGCTGATTTTCTGGAAACTCCCGGAATTATAGCGCAGTATGCCTAAACGCCAAGCTTTCGCGCTTCTGGGGAGTCGAATCCTCCGATAGGCCTTGAGCATAACCGCAAAAGCTGGCCGCTTTCATCTACCCTGGCCTTAAAAAAAGGCCAAGTGTCGACATAACCACCACGCGTCTGACCGGGAAACGAAGTCATGGGAAAATCTGTCTTAGTTTTGCTGCTATTGGCCAGCACGGCCTGGGCCGCCGATAGCAAGGTCACGCGAAACATTTCCTACGCCGGCAGCGACAGCCGGCGTCAACAACTTGATATCTATGCCCCCCAAGATGCCAAAGACTTGCCGGTCATCGTCTGGATGCATGGCGGCGGCTGGCGAAGAGGCGACAAGCTGCTCGTTCAAAAGAAACCCCAGGCATTCAACGACCAAGGGTACGTCTTCGTCTCGATCAACTACCGCTTCGTCCCCGACCACACCATGCACGACCTGGCCACCGACGTCGCGACCGCGATCAAGTGGGTCCACGACCACATCGCCGAGTATGGCGGCTCACAAGATACGATCTTCGTCGGCGGACACTCCGCTGGGGCCCACCTTTCGGCGCTGGTCTGCTCGGACGAGTCTTATTTGAAGGCGCAAGGACTTGCTCTTACGAACATCGCCGGCTGCTTCCCTGTCGACACCGCCACCTACGACACCGCGAAGCTGGTCTCGTTCCTCGATCGCGCGAATAGCAATCGAACCGAACTATACACCAACGCCTTTGGCGAAACGGCCGAAAGTCAGAAGAAGTACTCCCCCCTCACGCACATCAACAAGAACACCAAGTACCCGCCCTTCCTTCTACTGCATGTCGCTGCGCGTCCCGACGCCACGCTCATGAGCAACGCATTCGCCAAAGCAGTCACCAGCGCCGGCGGCCAGGCCGAGACCTTCGCGGCCAAAGGAAAGGATCACGGAAGCATCAACAGTGAACTGGGCGTCCCCGGCGACGAGCCCACCAAGGCTGTGTTCGCATTCCTGAAAAAGCATCAACCCAAGTCCGCACAGGAATAACACCGAATCGGTGTACTTCAGCCCCCCGACCGGTTAGTCTAGTCGCATCCCTTGATGCACCTCTCTCCTAGACTTTCATGGCCGACGAAACAGAACTGGAACTCGAACTTCTCGACCAGCGCCCACCGCAGTTTGGCCTCATGCATTTGATGGGGCTGATGACCGCGTTGGCGTTGGCCACGGCCTTGCTGGTTCCCATCTTTCGAACGCTACCTGCCTACCTGACCGCGATCATACTGATCGTTCTTTTGATCGAGCTATGCGCGGTCATCGGCGACTGGTTTATTGGCACCACGCGCCGCCAAGGTGTGCTTGCGCTCGCGGGAAGACAAATCTCCCTCAGCGGCGACGACGATCCCCAGGCCAAGCCAACAAGCATCGGCAAGATGATCGTCATCGGTGTCGAGGTCCTGCTCGCTCAAATCGGGATCGGCATCGTAGCGTACTCACTAGGGGGAAACGACGTATACTGGCTGGTAATCGTGTGCCAAATTCAGATCGCACTCTACGTTGCCAACCAGTTGATACGGCAGCGATGGAGTATCCACGACGAAAACGCCGAGTTCTTCGAGAACGGCATCATCCTTGGATCGTTCCAGTTCACGCCGTGGGAGCGAATTTCCGTCCGACCGTGCCGTTTATACCCCGATCGCGTCAACCTGCATATTCAATCCGCCACCAAGCATGTTGGCCCCACGCTGAAAACCATTCCTGTCTCAGATTCCATGAAACGATACTTGCTGAATCAATACGGCGAAGCGGATCGCAGCACCCAGGCCAACGGGGAGCGAGCATGAGCACCGATCCCGCCAGCGAACCCGAACTGGAGCTTGAACTAGAACTTCTCGACGAACGCCCGCAGCAGTTTGGTCTCATTCATTTGATGGGGCTGATGACCGTGCTGGCGTTCGCGTTTGCGCTGCTGGCTCCCCTGTTTCGCATCCTGTCGGGGCGTCAAGTCACCTATATCGCATTGATTCTGGTGATCGAATTGTTTGTCGTTGGGGGATCGTATTATCTTGCTTCGTACCGACGCAACAAACTCCTTTCGGTTTCCGGTCGACGTGTCGGACAAAGCAACTTTGGTATGGCCAAGTCACGAGCATTCGGCAGACTGGCGACCGTGTGTGGCTTGCTCGTTTTTGCGTTCCTTCAGTTGGCCCTTGTCATTTTAGTGATCTGCTGGATGCCGGATGACCACTTCCCTTGGTCCATGTTAATCGTTCAATTTCAAATGGGGCACTTTGCCACCAACGCGATCATGCAGCTGCGGTGGGACCGCGACTACGGAGCGATCGAGTTCTTCGAGAACGGCATGGCTGACGCCACGATGCAGTTCACCCCCTGGGAACGCATCGTCGTGCGTCCGAGCAAACTGTACGAACACGGCGTGAACCTCCACATTAAACCTGCCGCAAAATATGGAGGTGCCATGATGATGACCATCTTCGTCTCCGATCCCCTCAAGCAGTATCTTTTAAAGCATCACGGCGACCTCTCCCCAGAAAAAGAGGCTGTATGAGCACGGATCCACTCAATGAGCCCGACCTGGAAGTGCTCAACGTTACGACGACCCAGTTCCATTTGATTCACTTGCTGGGGCTGATGACCGCATTGGGAATTCTCGCCGCGATCTTCGCCCCGGCGATCCGCGCGTTAGAGTCGGAGAATGCAACCGTCGTGCAGTTTCTCGTCGGATGCCAACTGGCCGTGATGACTGGCGGTTACTTTTATGGCAGCTATCGCAGAAGAAAGGGGCTGGAAGGATCAGGGGCGCGTCTCGGGCAAAGCGTTACCCGCTCGCCAGCCCTGCAATACTTCATCAACACGCTGATGATCGGGGGGATGTCCGTGGCATGCCTGGCGATCGCAGCCATGTCGCTACGAGAAACCAGCGAGACCATCCAGGTCTTTCCCGTGCGGCTGGTCTACAACAATTTCGTCGCCGCGTTCATCTCGGTCCCCTTTCTGCTGCATATCTCCTGGAGGCGGCACGTGGGGGGCGTGGAATTCTTCGAACATGGCATCGCCATGACCCCCATGAAACTTACGCCGTGGGATTTGGTGACGGTACAACCCAGCGAGAAGAACAGCGATGGAATCGAACTACTGGTGACCACCACCGGCAGACACCCCCGTCAGTACACGGTCGCGGTGGTGGTCTCGCCAGCACTACGTAGCTACTTGCTGAAACATCACTCTCGTCCAGACCACCCGGACGAAGAAGCCCCGCTCAAACGGGGAATGCTTTTTGATCCGTGATCCCTTTATCGGCACGCAGGTTAATCACGCAGCCAAACAAACCCAGGCACACCGTCGGCACCTTCCACGTAGTCGAACACAAACCGCGTGCACTCCGAGCTCCCCAAACCATACCGCCCGACTTGGTCGAGCTCTTCGAGCGTCTCCGGATCGATGACCAGGCGAAAGTACGGGGCCTCGTGTCGCTTCATCTTCGGCGAGATCAGCTTGGTCACCTTGAAGCCAACCTTCTGGCCATACTGCGAACTGAGTCGTGAAATGAATTGCCACCGCACCCACGCCTTCTCCGGCTCTGGGCTGCTTTCGACTTGCCGCTTCAACTGCTCGATCGCCAGCGGCGTGAGGGCTAACGAGACACTCACGTTGTGCTGGTTCTTGGCATTCCAGATCACAATCGGCTCAGCGACTTTCCGTTTGACGATGTGGGAAGTTCCCACGATCTGCCAATCCTCTTCCGGCGACGGCTGAACCAGGTACGTATGCTTCTGCTTATCCGCGATCTCATGTCGTGTTGGTACGCCGATCGAGTGCAGTGCCTGGGCGAGACTCGTTTCGTGTCCCTTGGGGCATCGCTCGACCTGGTCGAAAAGTACCTGCTTGGCTTTGGCCGTACCAATCTGGGCCAGCGAAAGATAGGCGAGCCCACACTGGTAGGTTCCAGCGATCCCAGCAAGTTCGTCGAGCAAACGTTCGCCAGCGTAGCCTGCCCACTCGATGGCAAACGGGTTCGAGTGCTCGCCCGACAGGAACTCTCGAACCGACTGGGCATCTTCCCACGGAGTCAGCGCGATGATATTGGCCGTGTAGACATCAT
Organism: Blastopirellula marina; assembly: GCF_002967715.1. NCBI lineage: Bacteria > Pseudomonadati > Planctomycetota > Planctomycetia > Pirellulales > Pirellulaceae > Blastopirellula > Blastopirellula marina. Next base: position 32,953 of record NZ_PUIA01000042.1, on the reverse strand, counting down.
CGTGCCCTTGGTCATACGAATCGACCTCCCGTTCCCTCTGCAATAACTCGCGTAGCTGCTGGCGGGCCTGACGATCGGCGGCGATCTCCTGAGATGTTGCCTGCCGCGGTTCAAACTTCAAACCACCGGTGAAGTAGTCGCCACACAGGCTCTCTTCCCAGTCGTCGTCAGCGACCGCGTCAAGCTGCTCGCGCAGCGACGGCACCGAACGAAACGCGACGCAGTACGGATACCCTTCCATCAACACCGACACGCGTCCTTCCAGCGGGCCGGTCAGATGTACGAACAGGTAGCTACCGTTGTCGTCGGTGAAGAAAGGAACGCCGCCCAAAAGAGGCATCACCGCTGCAAACGCATCAACCTCGTCGATGACCTCCTCAACACGCATCAGGCGAATCCCACTCGCCTCGGCTTCGTGGGCGGCATTGCGATAGAGACCAGCCAACACCTCTGACAGCGAAACACCAAGATGCTTTTCAAGCTGCTCAATTTGCTGAGCTCTGCCAGAGCGGTCTTCGTTTGCCATTGATATGCCTGAGGACTGTTCGGGATTTGTTACCGGCAAAGACCAAATCGTAACGAGTCCGGCAGCACGACGAAACATTTTCCGCGCATAAAAAAAGCCCCGGCCAGTGGCCGAGGCTCTTTTCTATTCTTAGTCGCTATCAAAAGCAGCGAACTATTTCTTCAGCATCGCACCACTGACGTACCAGCCGTTGTCTTCGGTGCGGCCATAGGCACCCGTTGGGCCAAGGTAACCTTCAACCTGGGCGAAGGGGGGCAACTTGCTGGCGTCGATCTGCTGCTGGCGTTTGGCCTGTTCGTCTTCCTGACCCATGCTCCACAGTTCGTTGATGATCTTGCCCAAGGCCGATTCCGATTCCGGCATCTTGCCTTGCTGCATCAGTTCGTACGTGACGCGGGCAGCCTGATCGGTGCGTCCAAAGTGACGGAAGCTATCGACACCGCTACCCAGAACCTGCAGGGCTTTGCTCATGCGTTGATAGTCGGCGGCCTGTTCCAACAAGTTGGCACCAGCACCGGCCTGCTTGGTCAGGATGACCTTCTTGATCAGCTCTTTGTTGTTGGCAAAGAAAACCCAGTCACCCACCACCGAAACGGCAGCGTTGGGAATCTTCGGCTTATTGGCGTCACCCTGGGTAAACTGATTGTTGGCAGCAAACGCATCCGGGAAGCCAGGACCACTGATGACCAGCGTCGGGATTTCTTCTTCCTCTTCGTGGATTTCCCAGATCTCTTCGTCACCCACCGCATGCTTTTCGGCGTTGGGGTCTTGCTGCATGATCTGCGTGATGGCCGCTTTCACCGGGGCGGAGTTCAGCAGATGCACGGCCACCAGACGCTGTTCCGACTGCGGCGTGATCGGCGTCTTCACGTCGACCAACATGCAAACCTTGTCGTCCAGGTGTTTGACGATCTGGTTGACGACGTCCACCTTCGGGCCGGCTGGGTCTTTTTCCAAGCTTTCGATCAGCTCGTCAAAGATCTCGTCGTCGGCGTATTCGTTGACGATCGTTTCGCTGAACTTGAACGCGTCTTGCACGTTCCAGCGGAAGTCCATGAACGTGGCGATTTCATTCGGAACCCAGTTGTGCGGCTGGAAGTTCTGATCGTTCGGGAAGTTCAACACGCGAGCCCCCAGGCGGAAGCGTTCGCCGGCCTCGGCCTTAGGATCTTGCGGAGCGTACACGAACGAACTGTGCACCATTTCCATCTGGTCGCCATCGTTGGCGACCACGAAGTTCACGTAACCACCCAGCCCCTTCACGGCGTCAAAACCTTGATTCCGCAGCAGGTGCAGCATGTCGGTACCGCGTTTCTTACGGCCACCTTGCTGCGAGCGGATCACTTCGGCATAGCCAAACGGCTCGACGAACCATTCGAAGTCGTAGGTTTCGGGTCCGCGGCCTTCAGCAGCCCGGGCCAGGACAGCCTTGAACGCTTCCAGCGAAGCCAGGTTATCTTGCTTGGCAGCAGCGATCGATTCCAGGATGTACTTCAGGGTCGCTTCAGAGTCGGTCGCGACCAGCAGGTCTTGCGAAACGGCATAGTAGGCTTCGTTCGGACCAGGCTTTTCGGCACTAGGCGGAAGATCGAACTTAGTGGCAGCCACCCCAGCGATGGTCACTTTCGACTCTTTGGCACCGTTGGCCTTCTGGTGCTGGGTGATCTTGGCCAGCAAAGCATCGACCTGGGCCTTCTTGGCGGTCACATCGACCGTCAGCACCACGCCGTCCGACTTCTCGCCGTTGGGCTGGTCGTTGGCAAAGCAGATTTCCCCGGCGTAAACGTCTTTCAGGTCATCCAGGTTGATGCCCAGTTTCACGCCGCCGGCGATCAGCTTTTGCTTGATTTGCTCTTTCAGATCGTCCGTAAACGGCTTCATGACCGGGTCGGCCATCATTTTACCGATCTGCGTTTCGTCGAAATGCGCGGAGGCCTGATCGTAATCAGGGATCGAAACGTAGCTTTTAATGGTTTGAGGAAGTACCGTCGCCGCCGCAGGGGCAGCTTGTACTTGTGGCTGAGCAAATGAGAAAATACCTACGCAAAGTAGGGCGAGCCGCGCCCAGCGATATGCCTGCATCACAATCAAAACTCCTCCGCCTGAGTGAAACGGATTTCCCCAAAGGGCTGCCTGTCGTACATTCGGGAAAATCCGAGGTGCTATTTCTATCGGCAAATGCGTTTAAAATTCCGTCTTGGAACTACCTCGGTTCCACGCATCTGATGCTAAAACGGTAACCGTCATCTATAAGATGTAGCGATTAATCCAATTAACGAATCTCCCTGATTCTGCGAAACTAGCGAATCTGGTGCAAGCTCTGCTAGCCGCCGCCTGACCAATTAACCCCAAAGGAGTAAGGGTGAATCTCGATAAATTTGCCGCCGAGTCCCTCTGCTACGATCCCATTCACGGATATGTTCCCTTCGTTTCGGAAGGAACTTCCCCGGGCGAGGTCACCGAACGCACCATCATCGATCATCCCTGGCTCCAGCGGATGCGGCAGATTCACCAGCTACAAACGGCCTGGTGGGTCTATCCCACCGCCGAGCATACCCGCTTTCAGCACATCCTCGGGGTGATGCACCTGGCCAGCCGGCTGATCAATCAACTGTATCCCAGCCTGAAGGAAGTCTGCCCCGACACCCCTTCTCGCGGCCACGTCGAATCTCTCCTGCGAATGGCAGGCCTATTGCACGACGTCGGCCACGGGCCGTTCGGCCACTTCTTCGACAGCCACTTCCTCCAGCACTTCGGCCTGACGCACGAATCGCTCGGGGCCCATATCATCCAGCACGAACTGGGGGACCTCCTTTCCCAACTGCGGCGGAATCCCTACTCGCAGATGGAAGACCACGAACACATCAATCCCGAACACATTTCCTGGATGATTCAGCGTCCCAAGCAGGGGGACGAAGCCGATCGCCCGCAGTGGCTCAGTTTTCTCCGTAGCCTGCTCAGCGGCATTTACACGATCGACAACATGGACTTCGTCCTCCGCGATGCCTACATGACCGGCTACAGCCAGCAGTCGTACGACTTGGAACGGCTGATCCGTTACAGCTTTTTCACGGAAAAAGGTCTCACCATCCACGAACGCGGCATGGCAGCGCTGATCCGCTTCATGAACGTCCGGGCAGAGCTTTTCCAAACCGTTTACTTCCACCGCGAAGTGATGGCGATCGATAAGACGCTCGAAGACCTGTTCGCCGAAAGCCGCCCCTGGATGTTCCCTGGCAACCCCATCGAGAACCTCGCCGCCTACCAAGGCTTCACCGAGTTCAGCCTGCTAGTCGATGCGGCCCGCTGGCATCAATCCGCAGACCCTCACCAGGCCGAGGTCGGCCGCAAATGGAAAGACCTGCTCAGCCGCAACATCCCCTGGCGATTCATCTGCGAACGCTCCCTCCGCTTCGACGAAGGGGAAAGTCAGGAGATGACCATCTTCCGCAGCGAAAACTTTGCCCTGACAGCACTGCGCGAAGTGCTACCGGCCGAACTGAAAGAGATCCCGCTGAAGATCGCCCTGAACCGAACCGTCTTCCGCCCCAACACCCGCGGCCCCAGCGACCACCAGAACTTCATGTACGACGGAGCTCAAAAGAAGATCAAAGAGCTCACCACCGACAAGATCTTCCGCTCGCTCCCAGTCAGCCGCGTCATCTGCCGGATCTACGCCCAGGATGCGTCCCTGGCACCAAAGCTGGCGTCGGCGCTCGATCGACTGGTAGGCAACCACGCGGTAGATGATTTGACGAATATGTAGACTCTCTCCCGTCCTCTCACCCCGCCGGAGAGAAGGCCAGGGTGAGGGACAAACCATAGAACCATGGACTCGCTCCACGACCGACAATGACATGAGACCCTACGAAAAATCCTCATCTTCCCGCCGCTTCTCAATCTCACGCAACCGGTTCGCTCTTCTTCCCGAGCCTCGGCCGAACAGGAGCGTGTCGACACCCAGGTACGCGACCCCGACCAACAGCGACACGATCACCGTAAAGAACATCATCGTCAGCGCGAGTTCGGTTATCGATGCTTGCGGGTAGCGAGCCCTGACCACGCCGGCCGTCACTCCCAAAATCGTCAGAAAGGCCATCATGTGCCGGAGGCCAAAGCCGAGCGATCGCACCGTGTGCTTCGTCTTCCGCCACAGCTTCCCTTCACGAATTAGATCCTGCACAAACCACCCCACGCTCAGGCCCAGCAGCGTGATCAGCACCAAGGGCACGATAAACGGGATAAGCCCGACCGCAATCAGCCCCACAAACAACAGTGCCCAGGCAACCGTGCCCATCTGCGTGATCTTGCTAGTCACCATCCGCCACGAAAAACGGTTCGTGCGACGTTTCCTCTCGGAACGCGCTTCTTGATTCCGCTGATCGCGAATGCTCCGATCACGATCAACCACAAAAGCGCAGAAGGCAATCCCGACAAACAAAAGGCCCCAGCCAATGACAGACCAAAATTGCATCGTTCCCCCCGATTCGCAGAGTAAGAGCGCAGCGAAAAGGTATTCGCGGCGGCAATGCGTTTCTTTGCCAGGAAACGGCCCAATTCCCATTGGATGCGAACAGAGAACCAACCACAGATCACACGGATGAACACAGATAGGCACAGAAAGAGAACCGCGGATCACGCAGACTTACGCGGATAAGAGCACACAAAAACTATCTTCCAAAAAATCTCCCCCAAACATTTGACATGTATACACATGTTCACATATCTTAAGGGGAACCCGCGAGTCTCACACAACTCCCCGGGTGCCACGCCCAAGTCTGCTTGGGCGTGCGAACACCATTTCCACTCAACCCAAAAGAAAAATGTCCCATCCCGACCCCCAACCTAAACAACACGGAGCCGGCCATCATAGCCAGACTCCGCAGGTTGCCGTGCGCGATGGGAACCGCATCATCTGCCCCTGCTGTGGTGAGGTGCTCATGGTCATCCCCGATCGACCGATCGAAGAGATGACCATCTTCCAGCAGGCCAACCAGGTCCGCGTCTCCCCCAAAGGGGACCCGCGGCGAACATGCGCGGCCCTGGAAGAGATGATTGCCCGGCAAGAAGCCGAAGAACGGGGCGATCACAAACCACCGCAAGAGGAAGAACCGCCGCCGGAACCATTCGTCTACGTGCCAGACCCCAACCGGCTAACGTACCGGGCAGACCCGCTCGTCGAACCGATCGATCCCGAAGTCGCGGCCCACCAGTTCCCCGACATGCGACCACCCTGGGTCGTTCCCCAGGCCAAGAAACCGCGAAAGCCCCCTGCGTACCGAGCACCGCGTGAACGCGACGACAACACGCGCGAACGGGAATGGCAACTACGACGCATGAAACGCCCGCCCGAAGAGGCGTGGACGTACGAGCTGGCGCGGCTCTATGCGTGGACCTATTACCGATTGCAGAAGCTGGACCGGCAACTGCAGGGCGAGATCTGCGCGAAGCAGGCCGAGCTGGATCGGTTGGAGCAAGAGTTGTTCGAGTTGAACCCGGAGCTCCAGCCCTTCAAAACGCAACCACGACAACCAGCGCTAACGGCAACACGTTTGCTAAGTGAAGCGAATGCGAACGTCCCGACATTGGATACGCATGAACTGCCAACCGGCGCTCCGCACGCCCAAGCAGACTTGGGTGTGGCACCCGGGGAGTCGTCTGGTGTGTCGTCCGAAACGTTGAGCAACGTTTCATCTGGCGAGTTGGTTCACGCGTCATCTGCCAAGCCGATCGACGAGCCGACCGTCGAGTTTAAACACGAAACGCCTCATGCCAACGAACGCGGCCCGCCAAGCTAATGTCAGCTCCAACGGAGCGACCGTTCATAGCCAGGGGCGGCAGCCCCTGGAAAGCGATCTCATTAAAACATCTTAAGCCCTGAAAGGGCGGCCGAACCGGTGCGCGCACACTCGGCCGCCCCCTTGGGGCTTGGGACTCGATGTTGGTGGCACGGGTACCAGGGGTTTCCACCCCTGGCTATGAACGGTCGCCCCTTTGGGGCTGGCGAGAAGAAGATTGCGCGCGAACATGGCGTTGCCATAATGGACAATCTTCATCTCCAAGGCCGCGGGTTAGCGTTGTGCCGGGTGCGACTGGCTGCGCTGTTCGCACCCTACGTCTTCCATTGGAATGCCTGCTGGCGAAACACACCCGAACTCTCTCCCCGCCGGGGCGAGGGGATCGGATTTGTGCGCGCACACACTTTTCTCGCCATTCAATCCCAAGCTCACTCAAACTCACACTTCTCAACCCCGCCCATACTCCTCAGATCCGCGTCCATCCGTGTTATCCGCGGTTAATAACTTCCTCTCTTCCAGATCGGTTCCTGTCCCCGCAGTGTCCCATCGCCTCCCCCCTGCCCCGTCGCAATCTCCTGGTGAACATACCCTGCCGAGACGCCCCGTTTTCCGCTAAAATCAATCGGTTCAGACGCCAACTCGAATCCATACAAGGGAACTCCACGTGTCCTACGAACAATACGAAAACCCGTTGATCTCTCGGTATGCCTCGCGGGACATGAGCTTTTTGTGGAGTCCGCAGAAGAAACATTCCACCTGGCGGCGGCTGTGGCTGGCCCTGGCCGAATCGGAACAAGAGCTTGGGCTGTCGATTACCGACGAGCAGCTCGCAGCGATGCGGGCCAACCTCGACAACATCGATTTCGACCTGGCTGCCAAGCACGAAAAACGCCGTCGGCACGATGTGATGGCCCACGTTGAAACGTTCGCCGAAGCGGCACCGATCGCCAAGCCAATCATTCACCTGGGCGCAACCAGCTGCTTCGTGACCGACAACACCGACCTGATTCTTCTGCGAGAATCGTTGGAGCTGGTTCGCGATCGTCTGGTTCGCTGCATTTACATGCTGGCCGATTTCGCCAAGCAGTACCGCGACCTCCCCTGCCTTGGCTTTACCCACCTGCAATCGGCCCAGCCCACGACCATCGGCAAACGCGCTACGCTGTGGTGCTACGACCTGGTGTTGGACCTGGAAGAAGTCGAACACCGGTTGGCCCTGCTTCGTTTCCGCAGCACCAAAGGAACGACCGGCACCCAGGCCAGCTTCCTCGAACTGTTCCAGGGGAATCACGACCTGGTCAAGAAGCTCGAAAAGCGTGTCGCCGAGAAGATGGGCTTCGATCAGTTGTACGCCGTCACCGGCCAGACCTATTCGCGCAAGGTCGATACCCAGGTCCTCGACTGCCTGAGCGGCATTGCCCAGTCGGCTCACAAGATCGCCACTGACATCCGTATTCTGGCCCATCGCCGCGAACTGGAAGAACCGATCGAAAAGGATCAAATCGGCTCGTCGGCCATGCCGTACAAGCGGAACCCCATGCGCAGCGAACGCATCTGCGGGCTCGCTCGTTACGTGATCAGCAACCAGGCCAACGGTGCCAACACACTCGCCACGCAGTGGATGGAACGCACCTTGGACGATAGCGCCAATCGCCGCTTGAGCCTGCCGCTTTCGTTCCTAGGTATCGATGCCATCCTGATTATTCTGGCCAACGTTTGTAACGGGATGGTTGTGTACCCTGCCCTGATCAAGCGTCACCTGGCCGAAGAGCTGCCGTTCATGGCGACCGAAAACATCATGATGGCCGCCGTGAAAGCAGGGGGCGATCGTCAGGACCTGCACGAAAAGATTCGTGTTTACTCGCGCCAAGCGGGAGAACGCATCAAGCAGGAAGGGCTCGACAACGACATGCTGGCCCGTATCCAAGCCGACCCGGCATTCCCTGAATTCGACGCTGAAGAAATCCTGGAACCGCTCAACTACGTCGGCCGAGCCCCCGAGCAAGTCGACGACTTCCTGGCCGACATCATCCAGCCGATCCGCGATCGTTACGCCAGCGTCACGCTCGAGAACGAAGAGCTGAAGGTTTAATGTTGGATAACCTCGTATCCAGCCCCACCGCCCCTTCGGAGAGAGGGGACAAAAATCAGAACGCTTAGATCAAGTCGACGCGGCGTTTTTTGCGGCGCGACTTTTTCTGGCACTCTTCGCAGACACCATTGATGATGAAGCGGTGGCCGGTAGCGCGGAACTGGTGCAGGCGGGCAACTTCATCGCGAAGTTCCTTAAGTTCGGCACTTTGAAATTCGATCAACTGCTGACACTGAGTGCAGTACAGGTGATCGTGATCGGGGTAGCCGTAGTCGTGTTCATAGACGGCTCGACCACCGATTTCCATCTTTCGCAGCAGGCCCGCTTCGACCAGTTCGTTCAGCGTGCGGTAGACGGTCGGACGACTGACACGGTCCGAACCTTTACTATGGTGTGAAAGTTCGTCGATCAATTGATCGGCGTCGAAATGCTCGTGGTGGCTAAAAACGTGCTCGATGAGGATGCGGCGAGGCTGCGTGATTCGCTTTCCCTTACTTTTAAGGTACTCCTCGAACCGCTCCATCGGGGTAAGAGCTACGTCGACGGCTTCCAAAGCAAACGGATCAGACATGGGAATCTCAATAAGGTCAACAAGGTCATCGTCTTTATTGAGACTGAGTTGCTTTATCTATCTAATTGCAGTTTAAGAAGATACGCTACTTACGGGGCTTTCAGTCTCAATACGGAATTCTAGGCCAAAGTTCCCCTGCTACAAGCCCAGGTGGGGCCGATTTTGGCGAGGGAAACAGCTTGAGACGGGGCACAAAAAAAACGGGCAGCATCCGCTGAGGAATGCTGCCCGTTACGATTGATTTTCTAAGTTGTTTGATGCTGGCTAGTTAGCCGATTTCATCCAGCAGACGCTCCAGGGCCAGATCGAGCTTATCGTCGGTCAGGTAAGTCCCGTCGGCGATTTGAGCTTTGATCTGGGCAACTCGATCGGCGCGAATGTCCGGAATGTCCTTCACCTGGCTGGCGAAGTCGGCTTCGTGCGAAATGTCGAGTTCGTCCACGGTGTCGAATTGGGTGCGGCTGTCTACGGCCGGGGCCTGCGGTGCGTGGTGCGGACCTCGGATGGACTGTGCCGGGTGAACTGCGGTTGGGCCATTAATGTGCATGGTAAATCCTAACTCCCTTTGACGTCTTTCTACTTGAGTTGTGGGTTGATTGGGCCACTCAAGCGAGACGTCCCTAAAATCATGACCGGAATCGGAGGTCTGGGTTTTCCCTAATCGGTAAGCCTGGCTTCGTCAGGCAACCTGAGGGAGGCAGTTTCCCTACCTCGCAAATATAGTTCATTGGCGTCTTCCATGGTGCCGTATTCCGTGTCAGTAATAGCCATCCGTGTGAAGCAAGTGACTCACGGCGAAGAGTTTGTCAGGAAGTACCCTTCTTATCGACTTGCTAGCACTCGAGATTCAACCATCCTTGACTCGGTCTCGTTATGCAGTCCCTGGCAACGTCGCCGACAAGGCTGCCTCTTTCGGACCGGCGAAATAAACCGATTAAACGGCTTTTTCCGGCCCTTGGCAGAACCATCGGCGGCGAATACCTGCCTTGCGTATCGCACAATCGTTACGACTGGTCTACGCAAATGGTTTGCCAAAAATTACGGCGTTTGTCCCCCTGGCGACATTTTTTCGATGCTCCCAGGCAAACGAGCCCGAGAGTACGGCAATTGTCGAAACGGCTCAATCGCAATTGCGACCGTCGTGGCCTGAATCTTGAGAAATTCCGGTCCTCGCCTGGGGAATTCCTGGAATTATTTCCACATATCAGGAAACCAACCCATCGATTCGTACGTTAACTTTATGGAGGGAAGAGGGTCCTTTCCAAGATAGGCCGCTATTTCGTCTCAGATCTCACCCGATCAAGCGAATAAGACATTAGAGAGGATCACACTCACTATCGAGCAAGCAACCCAGAGGCAAACACAGACACCCCATACAGGGTAGTTCAATGCCCTCTGAAATGCCTTGATCGTGATTTTGAACCCCTTAAACATTCGCCTAACGTGATGGGATCCCACATTAGTCCTATTGCAAGGGTGAGCCTTTTTTACTAAATCTTAGAATCACGTGAACTCGCGGAGCCGAATTTACGTCTAGAATTTGAGTAGAGCACGCGTCAGTGCAGCGCAGGATTCGCTGCGGTCAGCTACAGGGAACGTAGCGAACTTTCCCCAGGGAGTTCGCTAATGAACGACTCGCTTTTCGATACCATGCAAATCAAGCTGGAAGACGCCCGAGACCGGGAAGAAGCCCCAATCATGGTAGGCCTCGCGCCTTACATGGAGCTTTCCCAGTGGATGGACCAACAGTTGGTCAAACTGCGCCTCGAATTTCACGATTTCGAGACTTCCAAATCCCAACGCCTTAGCGACTGGGCCAAGGTGGCTCCTCATTCGTAATCGAATTCGTTAGCGCCGCTATCCATTTATTCTTCCTCATATCGGCGTCCCCAAAGCTTTTAAAATGACCTAAACTTGGAGTGTCCCAAAAACTTGGGACACTCTTTTTGTTTCTTGATCCCCCAAGGCAATCATGACGCAAGAACAACCTTCTCTCGACCAAGTCAAACAGCAACTTCGTCAGGGACAGAAGATCCAAGCCATCAAGACCCTGCGCGAAGAATCAGGCATCGGCCTGAAGGAAGCGAAAGACCAGGTCGAGGCGATTCAGGCCAAGATGATTGCCGACGGCGAAGTCTTGCCCAAGGCCAGCGGATGTGCCGGAGCGATGATCCTGTTTGCTGCAGGCCTGGGTAGCTTCAGTGCCTGGATGCTGACCTGAACCAGCGTCCCTCATTTCCACTCAACGTCCAAAAGAGTGGCTTGCCCTTCGGGTTCATCCAGGTTTTATTGGCTACTGGCCTTTCTGCAAAACGGTTGATGAATTCCTGGGAATCTCAATGCATTTTAGTTGCACACCTCGCTGGCTTCTTCTGGTTGTTTGCCTGGTTGTTGTCCCGGCAAACGCTTCGGCAGACGACTCCCCTGCCCTGCGTGTGATGACCTGGAACATCTGGCACGGTGGTAAAGAAGATGGCCAACAGGTCGGCGTGCAGCGCGTGATCGACGTCATTAAGCATAGCCAGGCCGACGTGATCGCTCTGCAGGAAACGTATGGCTCTGGCGAGCAGATTGCCGAGGCTCTCGGTTATCACTTTCATCCTCGTGGAACAAACGTATCGCTGCTCAGCCGTTATCCGGTGGTGGAAGACATTTCGGTTTTCGAGCCGTTCAAATGCGCCGGGGCGATCGTCGAGCTTCCGTCAAAGCAGCGAGTGGCCTGCTATTCGATCTGGTTGCCGTTCGACGGCGAGATCTGGAAGCCTGGTACCCGTGATGTAAGCGACCAGCAGAAGATGCTTGCCGTTTGTCAGCCGTCGCATGATGACCTGCAAGCGATGTGGAAGCGGATCAAAGCGCGGCTCGCCGATGCAAAGTACGCCGGCATTCCAATCATCATCGCTGGCGACTTCAACAGCATGTCGCGTCTCGATTACATTCCGTCCGCTCAGGCCGACTACCAGGTTGCCATCGATTGGCCGACCAGTCGCATCCTGCCCAACGCTGGCTTTCGCGATGCCTGGCGCGAGCTGCGTCCGGAAGTCAGTCGTCGGCTCGACAGTACCTGGACACCCCGTTTTCCTGAACAAGAGCAAGACCGCATCGACTACATCTATTATCGCGGCGATAACCTGCAAGCGACTGACGTAAAGCGAATCGATACGCACGAGCAGAAGTTCCCATCGGATCATGCCGCAGTGGTTGCTCGCTTTGCTTTCCTGAATCCCAACAAGTCGACGCAGCGTCTGCGTACGGTTAGCTACAACATTCGCCACGGGGCCGGCAATAGCGGGAAGGTCGATCTCACGCGCACGGCGGCCCTGCTTCGCAATCTGTCGCCTGATATCGTCGGGCTGCAAGAGGTCGACAACGGCGTCAAACGTAGCGGCAACGAGAACCAGGCAGAGTCGCTCGGCAAACAGTTGGGCATGCACGCCGCGTTTGGCAAGTTCATGGACCTGCAAGGGGGCCAGTACGGCATGGGGCTGCTTTCGCGGCATCCAATCGAATCGATCACCAAGGTGAATCTTCCCAAGGGAAACGAACCGCGCGTGGCACTCGCGGCCCGCATCGCACTCCCTTCGGGTCAGAAGATCGTGGCGGTCAACGTCCACTTCGATTGGGTCGACGACGACACATACCGTTACGCCCAGGCCGAAGCGTTATCGAAGTACCTGAAGAGCCTAGACGTGCCGTACATCCTACTGGGTGACTTCAACGACGTCCGCGATTCGCGCACGCTAAAGCTATTGAGCGAGAACAGCATCGAAGCGAAGAAACCGCAAGAGCGCCGCCTGACCTGGCCTTCGGATAAACCAGAGATTGAAATCGACTTCATCTTCGGTTCGCCTGCCGCACGATGGTCGGCCCCGGTTTGCCGCGTGCTGGAAGCATCGGAAACTTCTGATCACTGCCCGGTATTCAGCGTACTGGATTTAATCGATCGTTAACACAATCGACAAGCAGCATCGCATGGTGCTCAATTCGCCCGACTTTTTCTTTGACACGAAGCAAGACGAATTCGAGAAAAACGTTCTCGTTTGCCGCGTCTAACGCCTAGACTAGAGTGTGTTCGCCCTTCCTTTTCCAAGACACACTCTTTTCCTCGTGGGACATTCGACGGCATGCGATTACCTTCCTTCATCGCTTATGCGGCGATCGCTTTCGGACTGTTGGCCTTTAGCCTTCCGGTTTCCTCGTATGGTCAAGCGTCGCAGCAGCCATCGGCGGAAGACCTCGCCAAGCTGTGGGATCGCCTGGCTCATCGTCAGCGGCCGATGCAGATCAGCAAGGCCAACGAGTTCGATTTAAGTGGGCCAGCGATCAGCAAGACAGTCGTTTCTCGCGATGGAGGTACGCTGCTGGTGCTAGACCAAGAGGGTGCTCTCGTCTTTTGGAATTTGAAAACAGGGGAGCAAATTTCCCGCATCGTTCCCGAACAGGCATCGCCGGACGCGGTGCTCGATATCGCCTACAACGGCACGTCCGCTGTGGTCGGCTTTCCCTCTGGCCTGATCCAGGTCTTCGTGGCGAGCCGCAGCAAACCATTGATCGAGTACAAAGCCTATAAGACACCCCTGCAGATGGTTCAACTATCCGCGGATCAAAACCGCGTGATAGCCGTCGATGGATTCGGCAAGTCGTTTGAAGTCGACGCCAGAGGGAAATCGAAGGGCTTCGAGTTTGGTCCCAGCGAAGACACCCCCGTGAAAAGCCTGGTCGCGGCCGGCGGTGGCCTGCAAAACTGGTGGAAGATCTACATCGACGACAACAACCAAGTCAGCGACGTCTACTTCGATGGTAAAGAGAAGCTGGAAAACAATATTGAACTCAAGCCACCCCATCGTATCGAGGCATCCGACGTTCGCTTTTTACTGGTGGGCCCCGAGCAGTTGGCCTGGTCGCAATTGGCTTTCCAAGGAGAGAACAAATACGAAGCGAGTTTCTCAAAAGTCGATTTCGAAACGCCCCTGCGTGACGCGGCTTTTGTCTTTCGAAAACCTTGGATCTGGACCTTATCGGACGAGCAGTTGGAACTGCGAAGCCTGGCCTTTGGCAACGTAGAGAAGACGGTTCAACTACCGGAAGATCTGCCTGCCAAGCATACGTATCTGGTGCCCAACGACGAAGCCATGGTCACGATCACTCCGGAAGGTCATGTGACGCGATGGAATGCTTATGTCGATATCGGAAATCCGCTGAATGAACTGGTGGATATGATTTCCATCGCAACGATCAATCAGCGATTCGACGCGTTGGAACTGATCGCCAAGAAGTGGAACGATCGGATTGATCACTTTCAAGACAGCGAACACGAAACGCCTTATTCGTTTTTGATGAGCATCGTCCAGCGGGTCGCACCTCGCCTGCCTGGTCACGAGGAAAGACCTTATAAGGCGTTTCATGATTGGATCGACAACAACCCGAACAATTGCCAGTTCACCCGCATCGCATTGTTCCGCCTGTACCTCGCCGCAGGCTACCGTGCTCGCGGTGAAGGCTTCGCCAACACGGTGACCGAAGAAGGTTGGAAAACGTTTTACGAAAACATGGAAAAGTCGTGGGAAGTCGCCGAGCCGCTGTTCGATCAAGACTACATCCCGGCCGAAGGCTACACCTGCGCGATCATTGCCGGTAAGAACTTGCAGTGGGATCGCGACGAAATCAACGGCTACCTGCGTGATGCGTTCGCCAAGTATCCGACCTACCATCGCACCTTCACTGAAGAAGCGGTCGCCCGCCTGCCACGCTGGGGCGGCAAGCCAGGCGAAACCGAGTACCTGGCACGTTTCACGGCCGACAAGATTGGTGGAGACGACGGAGACATTCTGTACGCTACGCTTGCTCAACATATTTCTCGATATGTGGGCTGGGACAACATCGATGTCGAAACAGGATTCTCACGCGAGCGAATCTTGAAGGGGCTTGTTGCGATGACCAAGACCACCGAGAACCGACGCACCATCCAACAGACCCTGCAGGTGGCCATCAAATGGGAAGACGAAGAAGCCGCCCGGGCCGCCGCCACACGCCTGGTCGAACTAATGGAAATTGGCCGAGAAGAACCTCTACCGAACCGGCAAGAAGTGATCGATAAGATCTACGAGCAGTACAAGCAAAGGGAAGCAGACAAGCCGTGAAGCTGGCCGTATGACGATCACCCCGTAAGACCTCTGTGTGGCACTGGCCAGTGCCACACAGAATACTGAGCATTCGCCAGTCTTACCCAGTCGAAGCGTAGCGTGTTACTTCCACTCCGGCTCTCGCTTTTCAACAAATGCGGCAAGCCCTTCCTTGGCGGCATCGGTCGTGCGACTGGTGGCACTGGCGGCGGCACCGAGTGAAATCAACATCTCGAGTTGTTCGCCAACGGTTTCGTTCAAATGCTTCTTGGTCAGTTGGATGGCCTGGGGTGCGGACTGGGCGATTTGCTTGGTCAGTTCGGCGGCGTAGGCCCACAGGTTCTTCGTCGGAACGATCTCGTCGTAGGCTCCGATCTGCACGCCTCGTTCGGCCGTGATTGTTTCTCCAGTCAGTAGCAGCCGGGCAGCGTGTCGTCCGCCGGTGCGGAAGTGCAATAGCGGCGAGCAAAGACCACTGACGATGCCACGCTTGGGTTCGGGAAAGCCGAGCGTTGCTTCGGGGCCAGCGATGGCAATATCGGATGCCAGGACCAGCCCTGCCCCGAATCCCATCGCAGGGCCATTCACGGCCGAGATGATCGGCTTGGGGAACTGCAGCATCAACTGAATCAGCTCGGCCAGGCTACTGGTATCTTGATGCCAGCGATCGAAGTTGTCGTCTTCCTGCACAATCGCGTTCATCTCTTCCAGGCACAAGCCAGCACAAAACGCCGAGCCAGCCCCGGTCAGCACAACAGCTCGCACCTTGCGTTCGCCATGCAAATCGCGAAAGGCTTGAATCAAGTCGAAGATCATGGCCCGCGTGAGGGCGTTGCGTTTCTCTTCTCGATGAATCGAGATCGTGCCGAGGTTTTGATGAACTTTGACGAGAATAGGGGGCTGAGACATCTTGATCACGAGACCGCACGGGAAAGGAGTCGAGAAGTGGACGAGTCTTTCATGGTAACAAGTCTGCCAAAGATCGGGCATCCTGTTTGTTGCCCCCTCTCCCCGAGGGGCGCGGGGACAGACGTTTTTGGGTGTTTACGTTTTGCAACAAAACCCCGGAAAAACCGTGCTCAAAACGAGCATTCAGGGGTTCCGATGGAACGAACTACGGGTTTTACCCGTCTAAAAGCATTGGCAGAGTCTTGGTTGGAGGCAGCGAACCAGGGTGAATTGATGGGTTTTGACCACAGGTTTTGAGACCCATTTGATGCGAATCGACAACATTGGCACACTCACCCGCGCATACCAAGAACGCCGTAACCAACAACTAATTATAGACTTAGGGCAATACCTTGGCGCGGGATTCTGCTTTTGGCATAGGTGCTGCAATTAACGGTGGCGTCGCCCGATCGTGCTGGTCACGGTCGCAAAAAAAACCACCGCAGGAGAACGCACCCATGACTCGCTCGCACGAAGCTTTCCGAGAAGACGACGATTTCGATTCGGTCTCGATCAACAACCTTTCGGTGATCAGCGACAGTTCGGACGACGACGATTCGGCTGAAGAAGTCAGCCAGGTCGACGACCCCGTTCGTATGTACCTGATGCAGATGGGCGAGATCCCCATGCTGACCCGTCCCGAAGAAATCGACGCCGCCACCCAAATCGACAAGTGGCGTGGACGCTTCCGCCAGGCAGTCATTGCTAACGACCTGATTCTCCGTCATGCGTTCGATCTGCTCTCGAAGGTTCGTGATGGCCAGCTTCGCTTGGACCGCACCGTGGAAGTCTCGGTGACCAATGCCAAGGAAAAGAAGCTGATCATGAAGCGGATCGTGCCGAACCTGATCACGCTGCAAGGGATGCTCGAAGCCAACAGTGCCGACTACCGCATCGCGATCTCGAAGAAGGCCAAGCTGGCCGAACGTCAGGCTGCCTGGAAGCGTTTGACCCGTCGCCGCTTGAAGGCCGTTCAGTTGGTTGAAGAGTTGAACCTGCGAACCAACAAGGTCACGCCGCAGTTGTCGAAGCTTCGTGAGATCTCGCAGCGAATGGACACCCTGCTGGAAAACATCGAACTGGCTCGCGAATATGGCGGTCACCTCAATGGCCAGTCGCTGGAAGACATGCAAAAGGAACTGCACGGTCTGATGCGAGTGACGCTGGAAAGCCCAGCCACGCTGCGTCGCCGAGTGCAGAAGATCGCCGAGTTCCAGGAAGAATACGATGCCGCCAAGCGTCGCCTGTCGGCTGGTAACCTGCGTCTGGTGGTTTCGATCGCCAAAAAGTATCGTAACCGCGGCCTGAGCTTTCTCGACCTGATTCAAGAAGGCAACACGGGCCTGATGCGAGCCGTGGACAAGTTCGAGCACGAACGTGGCTACAAGTTCAGCACCTACGCCACTTGGTGGATTCGCCAGGCCATCACCCGAGCAATCGCCGATCAAAGCCGTACGATCCGCGTTCCGGTTCACATGATCGATACCATGGGCAAGGTTCGTGCCGTCACTCGTGAACTGGTTCAGGAACTGGGCCGCGAACCATCGCCGGAAGAAGTCGCTCAGCGAATGGACATCTCGCTGGATGATGCCAAGGTCATCTGCAAGATGAACCGCAACCCACTCTCGCTCGATCAACCGGTCGGCGATCACGACGACAGCTTCTTCGGCGAGTTCCTGGAAGATCACCGCGACGACGACCCGCTATACGAAACGCACCAGCAAGCGTTGAAGGAACGTCTGGGCGAAGTGATGCAGCACCTGAATCATCGCGAACGAGAAATCATTCGCCTGCGTTACGGCCTGACCGATGGTTACGCCTACACGCTGGAAGAAGTCGGCAAGATCTTCAGCGTGACTCGCGAACGCGTTCGTCAGATCGAATCGAAGGCCGTTCGCAAGCTGCAACAGCCTTACCGCTCGCGTGGTCTGGCCAGCTTCCTGGAAGGTGCCGAAGACCTCATTGCTGCCGATGCGGCCGAAACCGCATAGGCAGGTAACCGCTTCTGAAAATTGGGTGTGTGAAAGGACGGACGGCTTGGCGACACTTAGCCTGCCGTCCTTTCGCCTTTTCTTGGCAGCTTAAGAAGGAAGATCCCCTATTCGACGATCTCGATCTTCAGATTGGGGTTCTCCTGGGAGGCCTCGTTGAGTACGTCCAGGATTCGGATGGCCTCCAAGTAATGATAAGGGTTTCCACACGACCAATGCCGCGGCCACACGATGCAGACAGGCTTGTTGATGTCTGCCGTCGCGCAGTCCCATAAAGCATTGAGGTTTCGACCAAACCAACCGGGAAATTCCAGCGAGTCTTGCAGGAACGTATACAGGTCTTCGATGGAATCGATGTCCGCCGGGACGACGATGCGTGTTTCCAGAGGCTCACTCATGGCTTGGTACGTACCTCTTGAAAGCTGCGGTAGTGATCGCGAGTCACGAAGATCAATCCATCGCTCGAGTAAACCAAACGTTCGGCACCGCGCGAGCCGCCGTGATAGTTCAAGTCGGCTTCAAAGTACTGGCGGCCGGGGGCATCGGGTAGTTCTCTTTCGCGATTCATGAACCGATCGCCGCCGATGCTTTTACCAGGGGCGACCTCGCGAAGGTTCCCTTCTGACGCATCCCAACCAAAATCGCGGGCCTTATTCTTGGTAACAAAAGAATCCGGTAGCGAGCCGTGCGCGATGATGTGCTCGACGATGGCGACTTCTTCCGCCCCTTGCAACACATCGCGGTTCCACTTGGCGATGTCGGAAGTCTTCTCCGATTTCGTCTCGGTTGTTGTCGTTGGCGGCTCGACGTTCGGCGTGATGTCGACCACTTCTCCTTGCGGATCGGCGGTCGGGGTATCGGCCTGGGGGGTCTTATCACCACTAAACCGTTCGACGAGCGCATTGATGCCAACGACACACAAAACGATGGCGAATACGATCAGTCGAAGCTTCAAACGGGACATCCCAGACTCCTTCATGGGTTGGGGCAGAGTTCATGCGAAAGGGGATTCAGCACTCATCAAACCATCCGGCAGCGAGCTGCTCAAGGGCATCGCCGCTTAATCGCTGCCTGCAGGATGGTCGTCGATCGGGGTAACTTTGCTATCAAGCACTTCGCTCTTCTCGCGCTGTTTGCGGCTCTCGCGAATCGAACCGCCCTTGGGGTCCATAAATGGCAAACTGATCCCCAGTTGAGCCAGCGAAGCGAAAAAGACCCCTGAAAAGAAGACCTCGTCCAGGTTGCCAATGCCAGGGATGTTGTCGGGGATCTCGATGAACCCGCCTGAGAGATTGGCCAGGTAGACGGTCGAGACGAGCAGGCCAAAGATAGCCAGGCAGCCACGTCTCTTACTAAAGGATTTTTCTTCGACCATAGAAAATTGTCGTCACAAGATGAGTGTATGCAGCGGTTGGCACCCCTATTGTAGACGCGTAGGAAACGCAAAAGCGATTCATTTTTTGCCTGGTTTGCTTTACGCAACGCGCCGGCTCGTCTCCCTCACACGTGGCAGGCAGCACAGCAGCCGGCCACATCTGGGACGAATTTTAAACTTTCTTCGCGGGGTACCGGCACTTCATTTCTTAACGTGGGTTTAACAGTAGATAGCCAGGAACTCATTCCAAGCGAAGCTGCGGTCTGCCGCAGATCACATCGCCATCTTTCGCACCGCATCCTGATTATCAATCGACCTGAAAGAGGATCATTCGGCCGACGGAACCCGAATGAGTACGAGAATTAAAGACGCTTATGGAATTCCTGGAAGTCCCACTGTTTGATACCGATCTTTTCAAGTTATTGGTCCGCTTTGGACTCAACTTGTTCTTCTTATCGTTGATTGTTGTGTTTGGGATCTATCCCAGCCAACGTCAGCGCGAGTTCGCTTTTACGGCGGTGATGCTGAATATCGTCGTCTTCTTCATCTGCTTCACGATGAAAAAGCTGGAACTCGATTTGGGCCTGGCGTTGGGTCTGTTTGCCGTATTCGGCGTGCTACGGTATCGCACCGACTCGATCCGCCCTAAAGAAATGACGTACCTGTTTATCGTCATCGGAATCGCCGTTATCAATTCACTGGCCAACAAGAAGACCAGCTACGCCGAAGTGATTTTGGTCAACTCGGTGATCTTCGCCAGCACGATGCTCAAAGAACGCGTCGTCGGATTAGCAGCAAAAAATGGCAAGCCAGAGGTTAGCAAAGACCCCGAAGAAACCTCGGCCAATGGCAACGGCAAGGAAAAAGAAAAAGAGAAGGACAAGGAAAACGGCAAGTCTTCCAAGAAGGACAAACTGCCCAAGTACACGATCGAGTACGACCGCTTGGAATGGCTAGGCGATACGCATCGCGAAACTTTGCTGGCCGATCTACGGCAGCGAACGGGTTTGGATGTCGCGCAGTTCGAGATCAAGTCGATCGATCTTCCCAACAACAAAGCCACGTTGACCATCTGGGTTCAACCAGCCAATCCCCCTCAAGACAGCGAAACCTAATCGGAACGACACGAAAGCTTTTGATATGGCACAACACTTCCGCCCCTGGGCACTCCTTTTGACGCTCGCCCTGTTTGCGACCACCGCCAACGCACAACCACCAGAAGGTTTCCGCGGACCCCCTGGCGGCCCTGGGGGATTCGGACCGCCTGGAGGTTTCGGCCCAGGTGGCTTTGGTCCCGGCAATCGAGAAGATCGCAAGCTGACCAAACAGTTCGATCACGACAAGAATGGCTGGCTCGATCAAAAAGAACGCGCCGAAGCACGCGTAGAAGCCACAAGCGAAACGGAAGAACGCCGCGGCTTTGGTCCTCCAGGGGGTCGTCGTGGCGGGGGACGTGGCGATCGGCCGGCACCGGATAAGGGTCCGCACGTGACGCCTACCCAGGTAAAGAATTACGGCGATGCCGACATGTATGACGCGAAAGTGCTGCGAACCTTCTTCCTGCAGTTCGAGAACGAAGACTGGGAGAAAGAGCTCGAAGACTTTCACGGCACCGACGTCGAAGTCCCTGCGACGCTGATCGTCGATGGCAAGACGTACAAGAACGTGGGCATACGCTTTCGCGGGATGTCTTCGTATGGCATGGTTCCGACTGGCCTCAAGCGGTCGTTCAATGTTTCGCTCGACCTGGCCGACAAAGATCAAGAGCTCAACGGCTACCAGACATTCAACCTGTTGAACTGTGCCGGCGACGCTTCGCTGATGAGCACGGTGCTGTACTCCCACATCGCCAGCGACTACATTCCGGTTCCCAAGGCCAACCACGTGCAGGTTGTCATCAACGGCGAAAGCTGGGGCATCTATTGCAACGTGCAGCAGTTCGATAAGACGTTCATCTCCGAGCACTTCGATCCTTCTAAGGGAACGCGTTGGAAGGTGAGCGGCAGTCCCGGCGGCGATGGCGGCCTGCGTTACCTAGGAGAAGATCTGGAAGAGTACAAACGACGCTACGACATGAAGTCGAACGACGGCGTCAAAGCCTGGGCAGCGCTGGTCAAGCTGTGCCGGACCCTTAACGAAACACCGCTCGACAAGCTGCAAAGCGAGTTGGAACCGATGCTCGACATCGACGAGACGCTCCGCTTTCTGGCGCTCGACGTGGCCTTGGTCAATAGCGATGGCTACTGGACGCGTGCCAGCGATTATTACTTGTTTCTCGACAGTGAAAAGCGGTTCCATGTGATCCCACACGATATGAACGAAGCCTTCGAAGGGGGCCGCAGCCTGGGTCGTGGTCCCGGTGGACCTGGCGGCCCGCCCCCTGGCATGGGTCCTGGCGGTCCTGGCGGCTTTGGTCCTCCGCGCGAAGGAGATGACCAGCGTCGGCCGATGCGGGAAGGGAACCCCGAAGATCGCGCCCAGCGAGAGCGAGGAGGCCCAGGCGACTTCGGGCCTGGTGGGTTTGGCCCCGGTGGCTTCCCGCCCCCTGGCTTTGACCCTGGCAATGTTCCTCCAGATCAACAAGGACCGCCTCGCGGTCGACGTGGTTTCGGTGGCCCTGGTGGTCCCGGTGGCCCGGGACATGGCGGGCCCGATCTCGATCCACTGGTCAACGTCGACAATCCTCGCATGCCTCTTCGCAGTCGTTTGCTGGCCATCCCAGCGCTTCGCGAAAAGTACCTGGGTTACGTTCGCGAGATCGCCGAGAAGTCGCTGGCCCCGGAAGCGATCGACCCGGTTCTGCAGCAGCACGCCCAGTTGATTGCCGAGGTGGTTGCCACGGATACTCGCAAGCTCGATACGCTCGAAGCCTTCGAGCAAACGACGTCGCTGAAGCCAGAGCAGGACAAACCTTCGCTGAAGAAGTTCCTGCACGAGCGCCGCGAGTTTCTGCTGAACTACAAGGCTCCGCCGCTGAAGTAGGCATAGCTGAGCATCAACAGCATGACAACAAGATCCCGAGCGGCTACCAAGATCGCTCGGGATTTTATGCACGGTCAGTGGATCTCGATTCCATTATCTTTCAGCCACTGGATCGCTTCGTCGCGCCTATCGACAATCTTAGTCAGCAGGGCCGGATCGTTGGTGCTGGTATCTTGGGCCCAGACTTCCCACACGATGGTATTGGCTCGCCCGTGCGTTGGTGCGATAACCACAATCAATTGTCGCCCGTGGGTTTGTGAGAACTCGCGGTCTTTCTCTCCCAGATATCGCATCGTCTTGTGCGAAGCTTGAAAGTCGCGGACATCGGTTAAGTCGACCAACTGAAACTGCAAACCTTCCGGATATTCGTGGCTATATAACTCCACATCCGATTCCAACAAATCTTCGTCAGTCACCACGCCGGAATGTGCCATCAAAACGCCGTTGCTGTAGAAGACTAAATTGACTGGCATTCTGCCTGGCTTTCTCTGTCGACAAATCGCTTAGGACACGAATTATCAGCCCATTACTCGATTTCTATCAAGCTTTGCGATGACCATTAGACAGGAAGCTTCTAGGGAACTCAATCCAAGATCCCTATCTCCTCGGCAAGATTAACTACGCACCCGATGCACACGTCGCATTTGCTAGACGGCAGTTTTCCGCAGAGGTATATTCCGAACTTCCGTCGCATGAGAACTTGAGCGACAAGCGTCCAGGCACCCCTTAGCACCTGCGATGCCTCTTTCCTACGTTGGAGATTGAATCATGAGCGGGATGATTGCGAAGTCTCAAGTGCCGGTGATCCATCGCGGCCAATTGCCGGCCGATGTTCAGGCAGGCATTGTCGCTTTGAAGAACATGATCCGCAGCGGTCGCGGCGAAACGTTCAACAATCGCAAAGATGTCAAAAACGCGACCGGGCAACCGCTACCCAAGCTCGATCAAGGGTGCATCTACATCGAAGGTGACGTCGGCCGAGGCCGAATCGACCGAGGCAAACGCCGCCTGGTCGCTGAGATCGTCGAAACAACGCGGCAAGTCCGCGAGATTTACTTTTCAGACGAGCACTATTTGAAGGGGAGCTTTGTGCGGGTTGTATGAAGGGGATAGCGCGAACTAACCGACAGCGCTCTCGTGTCGCTGGAGGTTCGCCTTGTAGAAATGTGAGTTGATCCAAGCCACCAATACTGCCAGACCCACAGCGCCGATCATTAGCGCCACGGCTGTGCCCAAGGAATGCAGCAGTTCAGGAGCAAGCAAGATGATCACTCCAAGAAGCAACATCATGAATCCGGACAACAGCTTGAGAAAGCGTCCCTCGTGCTCCTGCAGTTTGCGAGCACCAAGCGTATAGGTGAACACGACCACGATGATGCCCAGGGGAATGACATAGATCATGTTGTAGAACGCGAGGTAGCCGTAATAGCTGGCCGTCGGCAGTTCCCTCAGCGTCAAGACTCGCGTGTACACCATCGGAAATCCGGCCGTACAAAGCAGCTCATACGTATTGGCTGCGGCGGCAAGTGCCATCGTCCCCAAAAGCATCGGCCACATCTCCGTTGCCCCAAGCAAGTTTCTCATCCGTTGAAAGAGCCCAGGCTTGGCACTTTCAGGAATCGAGAGCGATATTCCTTGTTTCCATGCAAAGTAGTCTTTGATGTTGATCAACGCCACGAAAATGGCCACCAGGCCGGCTCCCGTGGTAATCCATGTCAGATGACCTGCCAGTACAAATACATTCAACCATGCTGCCATAAACAGGAAGTAGAACAGCCCCGAGAATAGAACGAAAATCCCTCCGACCCAAAACATTCGAGCGCGGCTGCGGGCATGGATCAACAAACTAAGAAGTGACAACAGAACGAAAAACGCGCACGGGTTGAACGCATCGCAGCCAGCCAGAATCAGGGTAAACAGAGGCAACGACAGCGAGTCGACATCTACCTCGCTGTTCCAGGGCAACTCTACCACTTCATTCTCGGCGGAATCGAGTTCAGGGAGTTCCAGAACCAATTCAGCTGCAGGCTCCTCTTCAACTTGATCTTGTGGAGCCGGAACGGGATCTGGGGAAAAGGCCGCTAGATGGATTCCCCACGTTGGCGACGCAGACGAGGCCGTCGGAATTTGTTTCTGGAGTACGTCGTGGCACTTGATCAGTGCCGACTCAATTCGCTGCCCTGTCGTTGATTCGCTGCCGAATCCCAGCGTCATCTGTCGACAGTAAAAGAACGCCGGCACGGAACCGGCTTGCCGTTTCAAGCTCGAGGCCATCCGACGATAAAGTTCCAGATTACCCGAATGATGAGAGGTCTCGTACTTATGCACCTGGAGCCATGGGTGACACTTCCCCAGTTGTTCTGCAAACTTAATTCCATCTTCGCAGTGGGGACATCCGTCGCGGTAGAACACGAACAGATTGACTTTCACCTGGTGGTCTTGATCGACCTCGTACCAATTCCATTTGAATTGGTCGTCCGCCCTGGCACCCATCGATGCCACGCCCAGGCACAGCAACACGCAGAAATAGACTAAGTATTTCATGGCTATCTCCCATCGATTGGTTCCACGAAAATCAACTTTGTCTCTTAATAATTATACACCATGCGATTTTCTCAGCAGATAGTGTCGACCTTGACTCGAGAATGGTGGATTCACCGATACCCCAGACATTCCCCAGAACGCCCTCTGGACAAGCCTGCCCCACTCGGCCGACTAGAGAAATGCTTCCGGCCCGTTAGAACTCAGCCTGGAACTGCGTGCGGAAAAGATAGCCGTCGTCGCCGACCAGGATATCGCTCGAGCGGTTCAACAACGGGCTACCGTCGAGCGCGGTCACGTCAAACGTGATCTTCAGCTTGCTGGTCTCGGTGGGATACCAGTTCATGCCGGCGGCGTATTCCGAGGCATCGCCGTACTCGCCGCTGACGTGAGAGTAGCGCAGGTTGACGTCGAGCTTTTTCGCGATCAGAAAGCGTCCCCCTTCGGCATAGTAACCGTGCTGAAACAGCGACGTGACCGGCAGGGCTCCGTTCCCTTCCATCTGGTTGATCCAACGCAGGAAGACCTCGGCATCGAAGCTCCAACCGTGCGACTTCCAAGCGAAATCGAGCCCGTACAGAACGACGTCGAAGCTGGAAACGATCACGCCTGGTGCGATGGCCCCGGTCTCGGTCAGACGCGTGCCGTCGGAAAGCCGAATGAAGTCGGCCTCGCCCAGGGGAACTCCGAGCGTATCGCCACTGTTGGGCGAGTAAACGAACGAATGGCCAAAGCGAATGAGCGACCCATCAGTGCAATTGTAGTCGACAATCTCGCCGCCGAAGTCCCCCCAGGGATCGAAGTAGTTCGTCGCGGCAAAGGTAAACTGTTGATCGGAATCGGCGATGGGAACATTGGTTGAACTGTACCCGTTGCCGACCATCACTTCGTAATGGATCCCTTCGCCCACGTTGCCGACGCCCCACACGCCGACCGTTCGATCAGGCCGGAAGAAATCGTTCGCCATCGGGCGATCCGCAAAACGCGTACGCCGGGCTGACATGAGCCACTGACGCGAGCCGGGCACTTTGCGTTTGCCAACTTGCACCTCGAACAGATCACTGAACTTCCAGCCCCAGAAGTAGTCGAAGAAGTCGACGACGTGACCACCGTCGGTGTCTCCGTCCATCTGCAGAAAGTAGGTCATCCGCTTGTCGATAGCAAAGCCAGACAGAATCAGGCGGCCCCGTTCCAGGTCGAACGCGTTGCGATTGCGTATGGGGCGAGTGATACCGGCGTTGTCGGTCCACGTGGTCGCATTGCGGGCAAACGCGTGGTGTCGAAACTGAACCCAGCCGTTCACCTTCAGTTCAAACGGATGGGCTTTTGGATCGAAAGGGCGCAGGACAATCCCGCGATCGTAGTCGACGTAATAGTTGAGCTTAAAAGACTTCGGCGGATCGCTATCGTCGCACTCCGGCGTCCACGGCACGTCGGCCTCGAGCGGCAATCTAAGTGGCGGCGGGCCGGCGTTTCCGCAGGCTTCTGCCGAGAGAAACTCGGATCCGCAAGCGATTGACGAAGGAATCGGCCAATCGGCCTGAGGTGGCAACGAAGGTGCAACGTAAGCAGGACCAGCCGGGTCAGGCAGAAGCAGCAAACCATCCGAGACCGGTTCTGCCTGCCCCCAAGACGCCACGGCGATGGCGAGGCACAACGGAAGCACGGCAAATCTCAAGATCGAGTTCAACGGCTCCCCTCAAACGAGCTAGCACCCAGCAAGCTGACGAATATCGACGCAACTAAGGTTCTATCGTATCGATTGTAACGACGACTTCAGTCAGAATGGGGGAGACAAACGGGAATGTCGCAGGTACTTGCCGCTGCCAGCGGCAAGTCAGCCAGGCCGCCGAGCTTCCTGAAAGCCAAGTGCGTCACCGAACGTACCGCGAAGCGCAAACACCTTACCGAAAGAAGATCATGACCAAGTACCTCATCTCCTTCCCCAGCGCTGCCATGCAGGTTCCGGCCAACGAGATGGAGGCCGTTAGCGAAGACTCCCACGCCGCGATCCGCCAGGCGAAGGAAGCAGGCGTCTACGTCTTCGGCGGAGGCATCGACGAGTCGGTCCCACCGGTGCTGGTATCGGCCGACGGCACCACCGCCCAGGGAGGCTACCCCTGGGCCCCACCGATCAACGGCGGCTTCGCGGTATTCGAAGTACCCACCCGAGAAGAAGCCATCGCCTGGGCTGCCCGTCTGGCGAGAGCTTGTCGGTGCGATCAAGAACTGCGGGTGTTTGGGTTTGATCCGGAGTCTTGACGCCGGCGGCGTCGCGAAGCCCGTAGGCTGGGTCGAGACCCAGCAGTATCTATCCGCGAAAAGAACATCACCGGCAAATCAAGTCTGTCAAACAACACGTCGAAGATACCTCCATTTAGGATTAGCGGATGAAAGGATAAGCTGCCGATTCATCGCCGCTGGGTCTCGACCCAGCCTACGCTACCTATACAAAGATACTTCGTACGAAGTTGGCTTCGAGAATAAGGAAAGCACAAATGAGTATCGCATCCTATTTCTTCATCGGAACAGACGATGAAGCCCAAAGAAATGATGGGCTCGAAGGTAGTCCGGCGGACCATCGAGCAGAGTTCTACCGTGTAATGGATACAAGCATCAAACCAATCTATACGATTCTGACCGGTGAGAAATCTCCCAGCTTTGAGCCTGTTGTAATGAATGATGACTTCAGCCAAATTACCTTTCTGATTCCAGAGAAGTTCGTCCAAGCTGCCGCATCAATCGAGCCGGACAATCATGTCGAAATCTTGAAGGCATGGAAAGAGACGGAAGACGCACCATACGACAACGACAAGGACCTGACCGATCTACTCGCCGCCCTGGCGAAACTGTCGAGGAAGGCAATAGAAGACAAGCAGAATCTCTATCTATGGAACTGCCTGTAGCTTCTCAGGCTGGGTTTCGCCCCTGCCTACGCTACTTCGCAACATCAACAATGATGAACCAGGCATACACTTGGCTAGCTTCCCATGGATTGAACGATGGACTCCGCCAAACTGTACGACTTCCTGCTCCAAGCTCAGAAACGCAACGCGCCGTTGGTTTTGACATTCGACGACGGTGACAAATACGCACTCGACAATGTTGACTTGGGTTTCAGTATCGCTGACCGCGAAGGCCTTCGTGAAACCGAGCCTTTGGTGGTTGCATTCGACGACTGCGTCAACGAATCCAACAAACGTTTGCAAGCGAATGCCGATGGCAAGCTAAAGACGCCTGGTGTTTATTGGACATCCACCGAACCTGCTTACCCGGTAAATATGGAATACACCATCGAAAACGTCGTTACTGTTTGGGATACCGACAAGGACTACGTCGTTTACGATAGGAATGTGAATTGAACCCACTGATCTAGCCACTTAAAAAACGGATGGGCTCGATCTTTCAACACATTGCCGACGACTCGTTAGTTGCCGAGGATGCTTCGTAGCTACCAACGGATTCAAGCCAGGGCACTGTAACCAATCCTCTTATCCCCGAGCCCCGCATGGATACCGCATCTAGAATCAGCTACTTCCAGGCCCAGCTGATCAAAAACAATGCTCGCCCTGCTACCGTGGCCCGTCACCTTCGCCACCTCAAGTCGGTGTTGAACTGGGGCAAGGACGTCGGGCTCATTAATCGCGTTCCTAAGATCAAGATCCTCAAGCAACTGAAAGGGGCAAAGCTCATGCGCGGGCGTCCTCTAACAGACGAGGAATTTCAGCGAATGCTAGACGCTGTGCCAGAGGTGGTGGGCGATGACCTGGCAGAAGGATGGAAGTATTTTCTTGAGGGACTGTGGTGGTCTGGCCTCAGGGTCAGCGAAGCCATCAACCTCTACTGGGATCGCCGCGACCGCTTGTCCGTTGATTTCAGCGGGGAATATCCGATGTTTCGGATCCTGGCGGAGTTTGAGAAGGGAAAATGGGATCGCATTCTGGCAATGGCCCCTGAGTTTGCCAAGTTCCTTGAGCGAACACCTATCGAAGACCGAAGCGGAAGAATCTTTGAGCCAGCAGGAATCAGCATCGAACGGCAAAGGACACACTTTTCGAAGCGTGGAACATTGATCGGAAAAGCAGCAGGGATCGTGGTAGAAACCGATCCAGAAACCGGAACCAAGAGATATGCAGGGCTTCATGACCTGAGACGGTCATTTGGCGAGCGTTGGGCACAAAGAATATTGCCCCAACAGCTTATGGAGTTAATGCGACACGAATCGATCGAAACAACATTGAAGTTCTATGTAGGGGCCGATGCAATGAGAACTGCGAGAGTGATTTGGGGGCACAGGGTTACGTCGGAGGAGCGTCCCTCTTCGTAATAGCATCTCGTTTCGATTGCGGGAGGCTGGTAAAAATGTCGGAAACCTCTTTGGGCTCAGAAATCATTTTAGCGGCGACGAAATTGACGAGCCGAAATAGGGTCGTGGCCGTATCGCGGTTATCACGAAGATCGATCGTGCCTGGGTGAACCGCATCATTTCCGATTACTCGGACGCTATCTAGTGCCATTTGAACCGAAGGGGAAAGCCCATTTGCAACGAGTGCTTTAATATCGTCGTTGATGTTTTTTCCTGGTTGACCTAGGTGAATACATAGCTTCTGGATCGCTAAACGAAGCAAGGCCGCAGCGCCGCGCGGTGACCGCCCAAGGATGGAACGGGCCTCGTCAAAATCCTCTCGAATGTCATCGGGAAGGTCGCCGTTGGGAAGTTCCGCTGTGCTAATGTCAGGGAAGATGACGTTGGAGTTGTACCAAAAAGCTGGTTCGCTGCAATGGAAGCAAAACGAGACGGCGAAACCAGCAAGATCGTACTGCGAAAGGCCACGGCCTACGTTAACTTCCATTTTTACTGCTCCCCATTCCTGTTGGGCCAGGACCTGACAGTGTGGGCAGTTGAATGATTTTTCGTAGTAACGCGGAGGCTTGTATGTTGAAGTCATTAGCTGGGCCAGTTCTGTAGGACCGTAATAAACTAAACCTTGACTGAGGTGACACTTTGGGTGACACTTACATCGCGAGAGAAGTTCGTCCCATAAGGGGTAGAACCGTAAGTCTAGCAAAGAACACTAGTTAGAAAAAGTACCAGAGGGGGGAATCGAACCCCCACTCCCTTGCGGGAACTGGATTTTGAAGCAATAGTGCCCCTTCTGGGAGAAAGATTGCAACTTCTTTAAGAGCAACGCTTTAAAGCGATTTTCGCTCACCATCAGGCGGAGTCTTTACCCCTTTTCTACCCCCGCTCTACCCCTTTTGTACCCCTTGGAAGAATGAATTCAAGTTGTTTTCATCTTAGGACCATGGAAACATTGTCAGTTAAGGCAGATTGAGTTGTCACCAGTCGCCCCTATTCGCTTGTTTCCTCTTGGATCGGGTAGTCATCATCCCAGCGCGCTCTGTAGGAGGCCAGCAAGAGTCCTAGAATCTTCTTCGACTCCTTCGCACGATACTGTTCGTACGCATCGTCAGAATTTAAGAGTTCCGCAATTCGATCTCTAAGCTCTCCGATTACCAGTTCCCAATCAATACGATCACCTTCTTTCCCGTTTCCATCGCTCATCGCCTAAAACCTCGATCGCTAAAACTCTGGTCGTGGCAGATATGCACGACCAAATAAGACACTTTTACTTTGCCCCAACGACTGAATTGGGGAATTCCAACTCTTGCTGTTTACTTCTCTTTCTTGTTGGCAAATCCGAGAACCGCACCACAAGATTTGCAATAGATCATAACCAATTTCGTTCCAAGAAACGTTTTTGTCATAGCGGAGAATTCCTTCTTACCGCACTTAGGACAGCAAGGATCGGGACTACTATCGTTTGTCGACATCAATAACCTCACTTAAAACAAGACTCTAACGGTCGCTTAATCTTTGATAAACTTCTCAATCAGCTCGCTTAATTCCGTCGGAATTTTTTCCGATCGAATTGACATCTCTTTGATAATTGCATTTTCAAGATAAGGCGACTGCCCAATGCTGAGTTTTTTGGCGAAGTTCCTAAGCAATTCTTTACCAGGAAACAAAGTGTTCCAATTCCCAGAAACCAGCGATGTCCGAATTTCTTCACGACACGACTCGTATAAATCATCAAAATCGTGACCCGACAAACGCTGATTTAGTTCCGAGACGGCATCGCCTGCCTTTCCGCTTAGCGCGGTCTTTAACTCAGCATCTTTGCCATTCCAACTGTTGCTCAATGGATCAAACGAAACAGCCTCTTTAAACAATTTTGCAACCGTAAAATCTTCGGGGCGAAATTTGTAGTTGAGTCGAAAACTAACCATGTCACGCAAGACGTCTCCTGCCATCTTACAAGCAATTGCCTTCAGCTCATCACCTACTTGATCTGGTGACAACTGCTGATGAAACAACTCTTCAAGCACAACTGAAATAATGTCATCGTCGAGCAGGTAGTTTTCAATCTCATGCCTCTTGAGTACGTGTATTTTATCGCCGCTCCTTGCCTCAATCGCTCTAACCATTTCATCTGGCATATAATCACGATCTCGAATTAGAAAGAACTTGCAGAACGCGACATCCGCTTCCAACAGACTCAAGACCGATCGATTTATGCGTTCAATCTCTGAACATCCACTTGCAGGAATAAATTTAATTTCCTTACTGTGTTGGGGAAACAATCGCGAGAACATCTTTCGATCCGCGCTCGAATTATGTCCTTCCGTGAAGATCATTGCCTTAGCAAGTCCAATGTAGCCAGAGTAACCGAAGAAATCCCTTAAGCACGAGAGCGCTGGCTCCTCATCTGTTCCGCGTATTATCTCCGCTTTCTTCGTCTTATTTTCTCGTTGAATGAACCAGACGCGATCTCTTCCAGCCTCATCAATAACATCAGCGCTTTGAGTTGCCAGCCAAATCTGATTCCCTGATTTCAACTGCTGCATCGTACGCAAGAGAACCCTCGCAAGACTTGGATGCAAATGTAACTCTGGCTCATCAATCATAATGATGGCATCTTCAACATTGTGCCGCTCAAAGAAACACAAAGTGAAAAACACTTGCTTTTCGCCAGAGGAAAGGTCAGAAAACGGAATCGTCTCACCTGAAGGAATGCGAATGAATAGATCACTCGGCGCGCTCTCGGGCTTTCGGACGAAGCTGTAGTTCGGAAACACTTTTGAAAGAACATTGC
Organism: Blastopirellula marina; assembly: GCF_002967715.1. Classification (NCBI taxonomy): domain Bacteria; kingdom Pseudomonadati; phylum Planctomycetota; class Planctomycetia; order Pirellulales; family Pirellulaceae; genus Blastopirellula; species Blastopirellula marina. The sequence continues at coordinate 850 of NZ_PUIA01000042.1, read as the reverse complement.
CGTATGTATCCTCCGGATACGGTGGCAACTCATCCTCACTCACGTTCGCATTTCGTTGGGCCTCTGAATAAGCCCCTAGTTGTAGAATGTAGTCATGGCGCCAAGCAATGAGAAAATCCAGCATGTCAGCGAATTGATCCGCTTCTCTCTGAAAGGCAAACCGGCTCACGTATGAAGGCTGAATGTACTGCTGATATTGAAATAACTTCTTAGCGTAGTCGTAGTTTTCCTTTTTAAACGACCGCTCAGGACCAAGGTAAAACCCCAAAGGTCGATAGTAATCTCCCTTCAGTGACTTCGTAACAAGGTTGTGAATCTTATTATGAAGAACTTGATTCTTGTCATACTCACCACCCTCAAATTTGAAGCTGCGATAGTATGAGCGGTGCTGATCGAGATATTCAAAAGCCTCCGTTTCGCCGCCTCCCGAAATCGTTTTGATCAACTCAATCTCCGAAGGCAACAGACCGATACACACCTCGAAAGATGACTCGGGGGCCGTCCGATTTACCGAGTATGTTAGACTCCAAGACGTTGCAAGCGTCTGTGAAATCAATTCCAAGACACTGCTCTTTCCGCTCCCATTCGGCCCTGCAAAAACGATTAGATCAGAAGACTGCCTCGGCGCGGAGAATGGCCCAATTTCAAGGCCTTCGATATGTCGGTACTTACGGATATTTAGGTGCTTAATGTACATAGCGATTTTTCTAATTGAATATCATCACCGGACCCCGCACATCTTACTGCCTATTACCACCTTGTAAATGTGATTCGCACAAAATAAATAAGCGTCGATGGTTTCGATCCACGAACATCGAACATGGGCTCCACCCCTGCCCCTGTGCGCGCG